>MNVA01000100.1 GCA_001871325.1 Ignavibacteria bacterium CG1_02_37_35 | reverse complement strand
GTAGAACAAAGTCTGAGTACCCTTTGCTTACGTCGATACCGAGATAATAGTTTTTCATAGAAAACCTATAGTTTGGTTAATAAATAAGTGTTGTCAGGAATCATCAGTCTTGTCAAATACGGCATCCAGGTACCAAGTTATTCCTCGACTTAAACCTGACGGAAGGAAAAAACTTCGTGACGGGTTCTTAGACCCAAGGCACAAACCTTCTCTTCCGTAAAGGAAACTATTTTATTCAATATTTCAAAGAACTTTATTTATAACATTTAACATACAAGGCACAAAGAATAAATCTAAATCTGAAGAGGAAGTAACTGAAGCATTTATAAAATACTATCTTAATTATTATCACACCCCTTTCGACGATTTAAACCAGAACATTGATTGTGAAGCGGCTGCTAAACACGCAAAAATTTTATTTGACCTTTGTTTTAATCTATCCAACAGTAAAGATATTCCGGAGTGGCGGAAGGGTTCGCAATTCATCAATGCACGATTAAGATCGATAGCTGAAAAGAAATAATTTATGACGTACAAAAAATTTTTAATCCCCCTGCTCATTTTGCTAAATGGATGTGCTGCGAATCTCTATAGGACTAGTTCGATAAAAATTAGAGGATCGGATACCATGTTTGAATTAACATCCAATCTGGCTGAAGCCTATATGAAAGAATATCCCGGGACATCTCTCCATGTAGAAGGAGGTGGAACCGCTGAAGGTATTAAGGCTTTACTTAACAACAAAACCGATATCTGCACCGCATCGAGAAATTTAAAACCTGAAGAAGCTAAACTTCTTGCAGACTATTACGGCTCGCTTGGTTTAGTCTTTCTTATCGCAAAGGATGGATTAAGCATCTATGTAAATCCTTCTAATCATGTAAAAGATTTTAACTTGCAGCAACTTAAAGATATTTACACCGGCAAGAAAAATAATTGGAGAGCATTAGGCGGGAAAGATACTTCAATTACTACCGTTACAAGAAATCCTAATTCGGGGACTTACTTTTATTTTAAAGAACACGTCATGGAAGATGAGAATTACTCCTCATCTGCTATTGTTGCAGCAACGACAAAAGAAATTGTTAATTTCGTTTCTAAAAACACAAACGCCATCGGTTATGGTGGTATGGGATATAAGGAAAATATCTTTCACGCAAAGATCAACGGTATCGAGCCGAACGAAGAGAACGTGAGAAATGATACTTATCCGATAACAAGATATCTCCATTTTTTCACAACCAAATCTCCCGGAGGCGTTGTAAAAAATTTTATTGATTGGGTTCTCTCTCCCGCAGGACAAAACGTTGTACGCAAGTCGGGCTATATTCCTTTATGGGAGAATAACTTATAAACTCTCATTAGACTGTCAAGTTGAACAGAGTATCCTCTGATTAATTTGAACCGGAACCGGATGGTTTTTAGCATGCAGCTTTTTAAATTGCCAATGGCGATTGACCAAGTAACAACCGATCACTGTTTGTCCAAACAGAAATCCTTCCAAGCGCTACACTTGCTTCAATGATGAGGAATTAATTCTTGCGGTTCCAGTCACTTTTTTTAACAATTTCTTAACAATTATTTAACATTGGTATCTCAATTTTTAGCTAACTTTTAATGAGAGAAAATAAAAATTTACTTTTTTAACGAGAGAGAAAAAAGTGAGAATACTATTCCGGCATTTTGTCGTTGTGGCTTTGGTGTGTAATGTGCTATCCGCACAAAATTCACCTAAAATAAGCGGTCTTATGTTCAGCGATTATTTTTATAATGTTGATAATGCTGTTGTTGCAAAGAAAGACCTAAGCGGATTTCAGTTTAGAAGAATTTATTTTACAACAGATTTTGCTGTTGCCGATAATTTTGATTCGAGATTTCGCCTTGAATCAGATCAGAGCACAAACTCTAACACAAACGGCGGTAAGCTTGGTGTTATGGTTAAAGACGCCTACTTAAAATGGAAAGGAATCTTTACCGGCGCTGATTTGGTCGTCGGTATCGCTCCTACACCCGCTTATGATGTTTCCGAAGCTGCGTGGGGCTATCGTTCTTTAGAAAAAACGATCATGGATCTTAATGGAATTGTTTCCTCAAGAGATTTTGGTGTTGATCTGAAGGGTAAATTTACAGAGAGCGGTTCGGTCAAGTATTGGTTTAAGCTTGCAAATAATAGCGGCAATGCACCCGAGACTGATAAGTATAAGAGAATTTATGCAATGTTCCAATTCAAGCTTACGGATAATTTGCAAGCTACCGTTCACGCAGATTTTGCATCCAAAGCACAAAAGGTTGACGCTTTTGACAAACAGGCAAAATCAAATAATCAATTTGTCGGTTCACTATTTTTAGGTTATAAACAGAACGAAATCTATTCGATTGGGGTAGAAGCTTTTACGAGAACCATTCAAAATAACTATGCGCCGTCTGCCGGGGAAGCGCTTCAAAATCAGAGCAGTTTTGGCATCTCAATTTGGGGTTGGAAAACCTTGACTGAATCGTTGAAATTAGTTGCAAGATTTGATAACTACGACCCAAACTCAAGTAAAGATATAGACGGCAACTCTTTCCTTATGGCTGGACTTGATTATAAAGCGGCGAAAAATGTTAGTGTTATTCCAAACGTTCAATTATTTAATTACCAGGTAAAAGACGCTTCCGGAAAGTCCTTGAAGGATTTAACCGCCCGGATAACTTTTGCTTACTCATTTTAATTATATTTAAGGAGAAAAAAATGAAATTTCAAAAAATTATATCGGCTCTTTTTCTAACGGTTGCATTTTCAATGTTAACCCATGCGCAGCTTCAATTGAATGGCGCCGGCGCAACATTTCCTTATGTTATCTACTCTAAATGGTTTGATGAATATAAAAAGGAAACCGGTGTTCAATTCAATTATCAATCAATTGGAAGCGGCGGCGGTATTAAGCAAGTTATTGAAGGTACTGTTGATTTTGGCGCAAGTGATGGACCGATGACCGACCAGCAATTAGCAGATGCTCAAAAAAAACAAGGAACAACTATTCTTCATATCCCAACCGTAATGGGCGCTGATGTTGTTTGTTACAATGTTTCCGGGATAAGCAAAGGACTTAATTTAGACGGTGAAACCCTCTCAAATATTTTTCTGGGGAAGATTATTAAATGGAATGACGGAAGAATTAAAAAACTTAATCCCAAAATAAATCTTCCTAACAAATCTATTGTTGTTGCTCATCGTTCGGACGGCAGCGGAACGACATTTATTTTTACCGACTATTTAACGAAAGTCAGTAAAGAATGGGAAACAAAAGTAGGAAAAGGAACTTCAGTTAACTGGCCTGTTGGGCTTGGCGGTAAAGGAAATGAAGGAGTTGCAGGTTTGGTAAAACAGATGGATGGGGCTATTGGTTATGTTGAATTAGCCTATGCAGTACAGAATAAAATTCATTATGCTGCGATGAAAAACAAATCGGGAAACTTTGTTGAAGCTGAATTTGCCTCTGTAAGCGCCGCGGCTGAAGGCGCTTCTAAAAATATGCCCGAAGATTTGCGCGTCTCAATTACGGATGCTGATGGAAAAGATGCATATCCAATTTCCGGATTTACATGGCTGCTCGTCTATCAAAATATGAAAAACGAAGCGAAGGCAAACGCATTAGTCAAATTCTTGAAATGGTCAATGAAAAAGGGACAGACTTACGCCTCTGGTCTTTATTATGCGCCTCTTCCAAAAGCGGTCGTTAAAATGTGCGAAAAAAAGATCGATTTGATTACTGCAAATGGTAAAAAAATAAAGTAACAAATTATCCGGACATGCAAGCAAATACCAAACAGACAGAACATAAAAGAAACATTTTTTTAAAGAAAATATTTGGCTCGCAAAATTTTGGCGACCTAATTTTTGAAAGGCTAACACTGCTCTTTGCGGTGTTCGTCTTTCTGCTTGTTATTCTGATGGGTTATGAAATGTACATTGGTTCAAAAATTTCCATCGAGAAATTCGGTTGGTCATTTTTAACCAATTCAGTTTGGGACCCGGTGCAGGAAATCTATGGCGCATTACCGATTATCTACGGAACAGTTGTTTCCTCGTTTCTCGCGCTCATCTTAAGCGTTCCGCTTAGTATCGGAATAGCAATATTCCTTTCGGAACTTTCGCCCGGATGGCTTGAGAAACCCTTATCTTTTTTAGTTGAACTACTTGCCGGTATTCCTTCGGTAGTTTACGGCTTATGGGGAATTTTTGTTTTGGTTCCATGGATAAGAAACGATGTTGAACCATTCTTAAGCGAAAGACTTGGATTTCTCCCTTTTTTTCGCGGCGCTCCTTACGGATTTGGAATGTTGGCTGCAGTGCTCATCCTATCAATTATGGTCCTTCCCATCGTAGCATCTATTTCGCGCGACATTTTAAAATCAGTTCCACAATCACAACGGGAAGCGGCTTTGGCATTAGGCGCTACACGTTGGCAGTCAACTAAAATTGTTTTGAAAGACGCAAGATCGGGTATTTTTGGCGCTACAATGTTAGGGCTTGGCAGAGCAGTAGGTGAAACGATGGCGGTTACCATGGTTATCGGAAATAGAGCGTTAATCTCTCCTTCACTTTTTGATCCTGCATATACGATGGCAAGCGTTATCGCAAACGAGTTTTCGGAAGCTACGAGCGACATGTATTTGAGTGCACTAATTCAACTCGCGCTGGTACTTTTTGTTATCACTATTTTTATTAATGCTTTTGCTAAATTATTGGTCTGGAGTATGGAAAGAAAATTGGGAACAAGATGAATCCTTCTAAATTTTTTCATATAAAAAGAAAAGTTACAAGTGTGATTATGATGTCGCTCTCTTTAGTCGCAACTCTAATAGCCCTTGTTCCGTTAGTCTTTATCTTTTACTATACTATTTCAAAAGGAATATCATATTTAAATATTGATTTCTTTATTGCAATGCCTAAACCGGTTGGCGAAACCGGAGGAGGAATGGCAAATGCTATTGCCGGTACTTTATTATTAATTGGTATCGGAGGAGTAATAGGAATTCCCGTCGGCGTGATGACAGGAACCTATCTCTCGGAATTTGGAAATAATAAATTCGGTTCTGTGGTTAGGTTTTTAACCGACGTACTGAGCGGGGTTCCTTCAATTGTTGTTGGTGTGGTGGCTTATACACTTGTGGTCATTCCGATGAAACACTTCTCCGCTTTAGCCGGCGGAATAGCTCTTGGAATTTTGATGATCCCGACAATTACCCGTACAACTGAAGAAATGATCAAGCTTGTGCCTCATTCTTTAAGGGAAGCCGGCTTAGCTTTAGGAATTCCAAAATGGAAAACAACAATATTGATTGTACTAAAAACAGCGTGGAAAGGTATCGCCACAGGCATTTTGCTTGGATTATCACGGGCTGCAGGTGAAACAGCGCCGTTACTTTTTACCGCTTTAGGCAACCGCTTCTGGTCAACAAAAGTCGGGCAGCCAATTGCGTCGCTATCGGTTTATATTTATGATTATGCTAAAGCGCCTTTTGAAGATTGGAATCAACAAGCCTGGACGGCAGCTCTGGTCTTGATGCTCATGATCTCGATACTAAGTTTAACCTTTAGAATCGTAACCCGTTCAAAATATAAAACAAAATAATTGATAAACTCAAAATAAAGAACAATGGACATAAAAATTTCAGTAAAAAATTTGGAGGCTTTTTACGGCAAGAATAAAGTATTGAAAAATATTTCAATTGATATTCCCCGGAATAAAGTGGTCGCAATAATCGGACCTTCAGGGTGCGGTAAATCAACGTTTCTTCGCTGTTTAAATAGAATGCACGAAGTTGTCGGAGGCACGATTACTGGATCAATTCAGGTAGATGGCGAAGATCTCACGAAAACCGATCCGGTTTTACTGCGCAAAAGATTAGGAATGGTATTTCAAAAACCTAATCCATTTCCTACCATGTCAATTTTCAATAACGTTGCCGCCGGATTAAGATTTAATGGGGTGAGAAATAAAAAAATCCTCACTCCTATTGTTGAAAGATCATTAAAACAAGCGGCTTTGTGGGATGAAGTGAAAGACAATTTAGACGACTCCGGCGTAAATATTTCCGGCGGGCAGCAACAGAGACTTTGCATCGCGCGCACGCTTGCCGTTGACCCTGAAGTGATCTTGATGGATGAACCTGCCAGCGCACTCGATCCCATCTCAACATCTAAAATTGAAGAACTGATCTTCGAGTTGAAAAAAAATTACACAATCGTTATTGTTACTCATAATATGCAGCAAGCTGCGCGTGTAAGCGATTCCACTGCTTTCTTTTATATGGGTGAATTGATTGAGTATGATAAAACAACAAAAATATTTACTAACCCGGCGAATAAACAAACCGAAGACTACGTTACCGGAAGATTCGGCTGATTTCATTTATTGAAAAACTTTTGAGGAAAAAATGGAAACACATTTTGATATACAGCTTGCCAAATTAAAAACCCGTCTTTTCAAGATGTGCAGTTTGGTTGATGAGCAGGTTCAATTTGCACTTCGTGCAATTGAAGAAGAAGATATGTCTCTCGCAGAAATGGTCGTTGAACGCGATAAAAAGGTTGACAAATACGATGTGAAAATCGAAAAAATATGTCAGAAGCTTTTTGCATTAAACCAACCGGTTGCGATGGATCTCCGGCTTATCATGTCTGCCATGACCATCAATACCAATCTCGAACGCATCGGAGATATTGCCGTAAATATTGCCGAAAATTTTATTCGCTTAAGAACGAAACCTGCATTTTTAGAGAAAACGAAAATTAACCAAATGAGTATGATTGTTAAGGAAATGCTTCGTAATGCTATTGATTCTTTTATCCAGAATGATCCCAAACTTGCCGAAAAAGTAATCCGTTCCGATGACGAACTTGATGCTTTAAATGCAGAAAATCATAAAGTGCTTATTGAAATTATGAAGGAAGATAAAGAGAGTATTGAACCTGCAGTAACATTTTTAGTAACCTCGCGCGAATTAGAACGCATCGGCGACCACGCTACAAACATTGCCGAAGATGTTTTCTTTATTGTGGAAGCGGAGTTGATTAAGCATAAATATGAAAAATTTTTATTCAGCGAAGTGGAAAATGTGGAAAAAGAAATTGACGAAGAAATTGATGAAGATGAAAAACGAAATGGAGATGTGCAAAAAAACTAATCGGTAAAAGAAAATTTCCTTAGAAATTCCTCTTTCCCTTTTTCTTCAAACCGGCTGTCAATTTTATTTTGAGTTTTTAAGAAAGAAAAGAGGAGAAGAAATCCGGTGGTTTCCGCAACAATAACTTTTGCGAATTGGTCATCAAATAATTCTTGTTTCTCTTTTTTGATTGACTCCAAAACTAACGAGAGCACTTCCTCTTCTTTTTCTAAAAAATAGAGATGCAGCTCAACCATCCTATCGGTTGAAAATTCATTAATGGTTCGTTTAATCACTTCAAACAAAAGTGGAAATAGCTCCCCCAATTTCATTTTCAGAAGAAAGTATTCTTGAAACCTCTCTTTAATCGGCAGAGTTTCATTATTAAAACAAATTTTTAATTGATCCAGATATTCAGAAATTTCTAATTTTACGGTTTCTGTGAAGAGTTGATCCTTCGATTCAAAGTAGTGGTAGATCGTAGCTTTGCCGATACGCAAGTCCCGCGCAATTTCTTCCAAGGTAGTTTTATTAAGCCCGTGCCGGATAAATCTTTTTTGGGCAGCTTTAAGTATGTCTGTTTTTCGTGATTTCGCCATATTCCTATAAAATCCTTTTACTAAAATGAAAATAATCAAACTTTATTTAAAAATTACGTTGATTTTTAGCACTTATGTGTCTAATTTGTAAAACTAAATTTATTAAAATGGAGATAATTAAATTATGGCTATGATGGCTAAAATGCGGTCTTTAGCTCCAGCCTTCATACTTTCTGTTGGCGTCTTGTTCGTTTTATTTATGGTTATTTCAGATTCTAATGTTTTAGAGGCATTAGGAGCAAGATCCAACAATGTAGGCTCAGTCAACGGAAAAGATATTTCATATCAAGAATTCTCAAATTTTCTTGATCGTGCAATTGAAAATCAGAAGGCACAAACCGGGCAAGAAATTCCAGAAGAAAATATGGATCAATTCCGTGACCAGGTTTGGGATGCAATAGTAACACAAACATTAACTGAATATCAAATTAAAAAATTTGGTATAAAGGTAACCGACGAAGAAGTAAGAGATTATATTCTTGGACCGAACCCACCGGAATTTTTAAAGAAGAATTTTATAGATTCCACCGGAAAATTTAACCGCGAAATGTACGAAAGCGCTTTGTTCGATGCGCGCAATAAAAAGGCTTTAGTGGAAGCCGAGGAAGTTGTTCGTCAACAATTACTGAGTCAGAAATTACAAAGCTATTTGCTGGCAACCGTTAGTGTGGGTGACGCAGAGTTGAAACAAAAGTTTATTGACCAAAACATTAAAATGCAGGCAGAATTCGTATCTGTTGATTTAAATTCTTTCCCGGATGCTGATTTCAAAACCCCGGAAGATGAAGTTAAAAAATATTATAATGAACACCCCGATCAATTTACCGTTAGGGCTGAAAGAAAATTAAAGTTTGTTTTCTTCAAAATACAGCCATCCAGAAATGATTCCGACGGAATCTTAAAGAACCTGCAGAATGTAATGCTTAAGGCTAAAAATGATACAGCATCATTTAAATACTTTTGTGATATCTATTCTGAAGTGCCGTATTCAAAAGACACAATGGATATCACCCAGTTGCCGACAGCCTTGTTAGATAATTTTGATGATTCTAGAATTGGAACTATGATAGGTCCCTTTTCCGCTAATAATACATACGGAATTTATCAAATATCAGGTACGGTGCCTTCAAACGAAGTACTTGCAAAAGCTTCTCATATTCTTATAAAAAGCACAGGCGATGACGTTAAAGATTTAGCAGAAGCAACACGTGTTTATAATGAAGTGATGAGCGGTATGGATTTTTCCACGGCAGCAGCAAAATATTCTTCTGATTTAGGAAATGCAAAGAACGGCGGGGAGCTGGGATGGTTCGGCAAAGGGCGTATGGTAAAAGAATTTGAAGAAGCTTGCTTTAATGGTCCTATGGGTGTTATCCAAAAACCGGTTAAAACAAATTACGGTTACCATGTTATTAAAGTCACCGGTAAAACTTCTAAAAAATATATTGTAGAAAAAATTATCAATTCAATTAAACCATCGGCAACCACCAGAGACGACATTTATAATCAAGCCAATGATTTTGCCTACGTTGCAGAGAAAAACGGGTTTGAAAAGGAAGCGGAACTCTCCAAATATAAAATTGAAGAAACTCCTGCTTTCAATGAAGAAAGCTCTTATCTCCCTACAATCGGGGTTAACAAATCATTGTTAAAATTTGCTTTTGAAAATGGTCTTAATACGCTTAGCCAGGTTTTCAAAGGAAACAACGGTTATGTTGTTGCAAAAGTTTCTGAGGTGATCAATCAAGGTGTGCGTAAGTTTGAAGATGTACAAAAGCAGGCGCAAGCATTGCTGTTGAAAGATAAAAAATATAATAAAGCAAAATCCATTACCGAAGAGATAAAGAAAAAAAGCGGCGGGAACTTCGCTGCCGTGAAGAGCATCTATAGCAAAGCTAACTTTGATACTACCGGATTTTTTACATTATCAGGCAGTATTCCAAAGCTTGGGTTGGAATATAACTTTGCCGCAAAAGCGTATGACCTCCCGGTTGGAGCAGTCTCTGCACCGATTAAAGGAAGTCGCGGTTATTTCTTAGCAAAATTATTATCTAAAGATACCTTTGATGTCAATGCGTTTAACACTCAAAAAAACAGTTCTAGAGAAAGAATCTTACAAGAGAAGAAAAATTCCTTCATTAGCCAATGGCTGGCAAAAATGAAAAAAGATGCCGACATTGTTGACAAGAGATACTTGTTTTATAGCCGTTAAAAAGCAATTGCAAAAAACACAATTATCCCTCTATTTTTGCAATAAAGATAGAGGGATTTTTATTTTAAATGAATGAAATGCACAAGAATAGAATTTATTTAACCGGATTTATGGGCTCGGGTAAAAGTACCATTGGACCAATTTTAGCAAACGTACTTGGGTGGAATTTTTCCGACCTCGATAAGTTGATCGAGAAGGATTTGGGTGATTCCGTTACTAACATTTTTGCTGCCCACGGAGAACTTTATTTTCGTGAAAAGGAGAGAGAACTTTTACATCAGTCAACGACTGAGGAAAATATAGTGCTTTCCTTAGGCGGCGGAACTTTAACTACAAAGCAAAATCGGGAGATCATTAAAAAAACCGGGATATCAATTTATTTAAAAAGCTCACCTGAGGAGATTTTCCGGCGTCTAAAATACAAAGTTGATAGACCGCTTTTAAAATCCGAAAACGGGGAGCCCCTCTCTGTTTTTGAAACAAAGAATAAGATTTCGGAACTTCTCCATAAAAGAGAGCCAACTTATTTACAAGCTGATATTGTCTATCAGGTTGATAATATTTCCGTCGGTAAAACTGTTGACGATCTAATAAAATTAATAGAGAGAAAGTTGCACAAATGAAAACCCTTAGCGTTCAGCTCAGTGAAAATGGATACGAAATTCTGCTTGGTAAAGACATCCTTCATAAATTCACTTCACTTTGTAAAAAAAGTTCGCTGCCGAAGCGGATGTTTTTTATTATTGATGAAAATGTTTTGAGGATACATAAAAAATATTTACAGACCAATTTGTTTGATGAAAAAAAAGATTTGGTTTGCAAATTACCGGCGGGTGAAAAATCAAAGTCATTTAAACAAATTTCAGAACTACTTAAAGTTATGCTGGAAAATAAACTTGGAAGAGACACCCTCGTCGTTTCAATCGGCGGTGGGGTAACCGGCGATGCAGTAGGATTTGCGGCTTCGATCTTCATGCGGGGTATCCCGGTAGTGCATATTCCTACAACGCTGCTGGCTGCGGTTGATAGCTCAATCGGAGGAAAGACGGGTATCAACTTTAATAACACAAAAAATAGTATAGGGAGTTTTTATCAACCGAAATTTGTTTTAATAGACACAACTTTTTTCTCGACGCTTCCCGAAAAAGAAATTATCTGCGGAGTGGGAGAAATTATTAAATATGCTTTCTTAACCGGGCAGGATTTTTATGATAGCGTTTTGGCGGCGCTGCCTTTATTCTATCAAAAAGATTTCTCGAAGACAGTACACTTAATCTCAGCCTCCATAAATGTTAAAACGGAAGTGGTTTCCAGCGATGAAAAAGAAACCGGGCTGCGGAAGATTCTAAACTTTGGACATACCTTTGCCCATTCTTTTGAAAGCGAACTTCATTTCAAAATTAAACACGGTGAAGCGGTAACTGCGGGGATAATTTGCGCTTTGTATTTATCACATGAAAAAGGATTTATTACAGAAGAACAACTGAAAAAATTCCTTTATCTTCCGAAACAAATTCCTCTATCGGCAACACTAAAAAAACTTGATAAAGAAAAACTTTACCGGGTAATGCTTTCCGATAAAAAAAATAGAGACGGAAAAATAAAATTTGTCCTCCTTAAAAACATCGGAGAAATTCTCCTTGATGTTGAAGCTGAAAAAGTCGAAGTATTTAACGCGTTTGATAGAATGTTTAAAAGCATTTAAGCATAGCGCGGCAAGCCGCAAGCTCAAAGTGGAAAGTGGAAAGTATAAAGTTAAAAGTGAATTGAAACCTCAAAACAAGAAAAATATCTTGACATAAAAAACAAAGATTTACACGACAATATTATAAGTAATGCAAGTTCCAAGGTTAGGGTGAAAATTAAATTGTAACCTTCGAGGTTACGGCTACAAAAAAAATAAAATTTCATTTGACATGGGGGTAAATAATTACATAAGTTTGAATAAGGAAATAAACAAATAATTTATAAATAACCTTGTTGCTCCGGGGACGAGGGGATTACTGCTCAACTATTCCATCCTTTCTTTTCCCACAAAAAAATAATTATTACAAATTAGATCATTAATTAAAATATCCTTGTGCAAAATGGCAAAAATATTTTTAGATTATAGGTAGAGACGGGGCATGCCCCGTCTTTACAGAATAAACTCAAAGTTAAGATTTAGTTCAGCGGGTGTTTAAATGTTTTTGGAGAATGGAGATTCATAATAAAGATTTAACAATTTATAAGTTGCGATTTGTCTTTTGCAGATGAAGATTTGCGATTTTAAAGAAAATTACGCCACTTATACAAGAAGAATCGCAATTTAATAATGAAGATTAACGTTTTAAAAAAAAGTTTTACGTTTTTAGAGATAGGTTTTGCCTTTTGAGAAAGAGGATTTGCGTTTTAAAATGGAAGTTTTGCCTTTTGAAAAAAAAGTAAGGCATTTACAATCGAGGATTCGCGATTTACAGAAGGAGTTTTGCAATTTCTGGAAGAGGTTTTGCGATTTCTGGAAGAGGTTTTGAGGTTTTTTAAAGAGTTTTGACGTTTTTTGGTGAAAAAATGACAGTTTTTATGACAATAAGGCAATAATGCCCTAAAACAACACATAATCACTAAATAGGAGAGGATCAAATGAACCAGAACGAAGAAAACAAGTCCAACATGTACAATGCAGTGGAAGCGGTTTTTGCCGCTAACGCAAGTATTGTGGCTGAAGTACCGGCTTTGGGAGAAGTACACACCGATTTGCAATCATTAATTGCCGAAATTGAAACTACCGACGGCGAATTAATGAAAACTACGGAAGGAAAAACTTCCGCGAAGAGCAAGGTTATTAAAGAGCTGATCGCCTCTATTGTTCCCATCGCATCAGCCGCAAGCGCATACGCCATGCGAAAAAAGTTGGTTGAACTAAGAGCCGCAGTTGATTATTCCGAAAACCAACTAAAACATTTAACCCAGATAGAATTACCCATAAAAGTTAAAAACATTAAAGAGGCGGCGCATGCAGTTTTAGCCGATCTTGCCAACTACGGAATGACGCAGGCAAAATTTGATTTAGTTGATGCTAAACTTACCGCTTTGAAATCCGCAGTTGGAAAGAAGAACACCGGATTTACCGATCACGTCGCAATAAGGAAAACTTTGTCCGAACTGTTTGATAAAGTGGATAACCTTTTAAGGGAAGAAGCAGACGCAATTGTGGAAGTGCTAAAAGAAACAAAACTCTCTTTCTATAACCAATACTTTGCGGCAAGGGTAATCAAAGATTTGGGTGGTTCGCACACAAAACCGGAGGATGAGGGGACTACCCCACCGCCAACGGATACGCCAACGCCGCCGATGCAGTAAGTAAAAAGTTGAAAGTAGAAAGTAAAAAGTAGAAAAAACAGATGATACACCTTTCCCCGCTTTTGGCGGGGAAAGATATTTTTAATAGTTTGGTGGGGATGAATAAAGAGATGTTTGAAAAAATAAGATTAGTCGCGACGAATATATACGTCTATCCTATGTAATCAGGCGAGGTATATTGCAAGTAATATGCACTTTAAGTTTATTGATTAAATTAGCAAAAGGAGAAAAAAATGACCCAAAACCAAACCACTCAAAATAATTTTTGTAAAAGTTGCGGTACTTCTATCACACAAGAAGATAGATTTTGTCGTAATTGTGGTAATAAGATTATTGTAGAAATAAAAAATGACCCAAGTAGTAATCAGGTGGAAACAAATAATGTTCTGAACAAATACAAACAAGGAATAACTTTATTTATTGCCATAACTTTCATTATGCTCTTGTTTCCACCAATAGAATGGGGTACTAAATATGCTAGATTAGGTAGTTCGTTTCATGTAAAACACACCGGTTTTTATTTTTTACTAAGTTTTTCAGATTCTGGCAGAAGCTGGGGAATGGGAATAAATGAGGCGCATATAAACATTTTACAACTTTTTATACAGCTAATTCTCGTTGCAATTTTATCGGTTTTCTTCCAGTACTACAATGTTCAAATCAGAAAATGGTGGAAGAGTTATTCCTGAATGATGTGCCTTAAATAATTCATTCATCACCGACATTAAAGACCCAATCAAATGATATACAAATCTGATACAAGAGATTACCTTTTAAGAGCGCGAGGAATGCTTGATGAGAATAAGCCACATACTCTTTTTTATGCTGCATTAGAGCTAAGATTTGGAATTGAAGCGAGGTTGAGGAAATATTTAAATATTATTAATGAATTGTCCGAAAAGAAGAAAAAAGGTTGGCAAATTGCAATTTTAGATAAAAATATTGAAAGTATTTTCCGTCAAGGAAATAAACTTGTCAAACTAGAATTTTTTGATTCTTATCAGAATAGGTTGGGAGAATTAATCTATACACCCGTTTCAAAAAAATTAGTACATGACGGCGAAAAGCTTGGTGAATTACTTCATTCAAATAGTCATTATAAGACTCAAATAAAGAATTGGTTTGAAGAAACACAAGTTTTTCTAGAAAAAATATATCTTGAATTAGAATTAGCAAATAAAGGAACCTTGTTGGGCCCACCTTTATTTCATCCTAAGCTTAACCGTTTTGATTTCGCTATAGAATATTTTGAAGGATATAATCCACAAGAAATTCATGTAAAAGCTGGTGGTTTTGGGGCACAAATAATAATGAAACTTAGTTACCCGGAAAAATTATAAGTAGAGTTTTATATATGTTTTTTTTAATAGAGGAGAATTTATGAGCCTATTAGATTTTCTTAGAAATAAGAATAATAAATCTGTTGAAATGGAGTCTAATATAAATTATGATGAAGTGTTAGATAAAAAGCATGAATTAAGGATGGGAAATCAAATTTGGATGATTGATAATCTTAATGTAGAATGTTATTTGAACGGCGACTCTGTGCCTGAGGTAAAAGACAAATATGAATGGGAAAACTTAAATACGGGAGCTTGGTGTTATTATGATAACGACAAGGGAAACGGAGATAAAACTGGTAAACTTTATAACTGGTATGCCTTAAATGATTCAAGAGGTTTGGCTCCATTGGGTTGGCATATACCAAATGGCGGAGAATTTCAAACACTGCTAAAAATTATCAATGGAAACGAAAAAGCATTAAAAATATTTTTGCAAAGAACCGAGTTTGGTAGTGGAAGTAATGATATAGGGCATACTAACTTATTTTCTGGAACTCGCAATTATGATGGAAAGTTCGCAAATCCGAGATTTTTTATACAATATTGGACAACAAGTGAAATTAGTCAAAGTGTGGCTTATTCATTATTGATGTCACTTAATGATTATTTTTTTTGCGGACTTGTTACAAATAAAAAAACTTTTGGATTTAGTGTACGATGTATTAAGAATAAACAATAATTGAAAAAATATTATTATGGTATTAAGGTCGGTGACAGAGGAGGTAAAGTTTTATGAACAAAATGGACATTTCACGACAGCCCCTCAAAATTATATGGGAGCCGTTGAGGGATTTGCTAAAGCAATAAAGAGCGATCATATTCCACTAAAAAATATTATGGCCGCGAGCTTGCAAATGTAAAATCGGGACCCCAAATAGGACTTGTTTAGATTTGTATAAAGCGAGTGAGCTTGGTGAGAGTAATGCCTGTGATTTTATAAAACAATATTGTAAGGAGTAACATTATGAGATACCTATTAATAATACCCTTAGTATTTCTTTTTTCTTGTTCTAAAAAGACAGATAAAAACAAAGCAGAAGAATACCTAAAAAATGGTGAGGCTAAATCTGAACTTTCAGAATTCAGAGTAGCTATTCAAGATGCTAATAAAGCAATAGAGATAAATCCTAAAGATGCTGAAGCTTATTATAAACGTGGTAATGCAAAAAACGGATTGATAGACTACAAAAGTGCAATACATGATTATTCCACAGCGATAGAGCTTAAACATGAATATGTTGAGGCTTATTGTAATCGTGGTATTGCAAAACGTAATCTTAGAGAGTATGCAGGAGCTATTAAAGATTATAATAAGGCTATTAAAATCAAACCTAATTTTGCCGCAGCTTATTACAATCGTGGTAATGTGAAATATGAACTTAAAGACAATAATGGAGCTATTCAAGATTATACAAAAGCAATAGAGATTAACCCTAAATTTGTTGATGCTTATGTGAATCGTGGTCGTTCTAAAGAAGAAGGGTTTACAGACCACATAGGGGCTATTAAAGATTATACAAAAGCAATAGAGATTGACCCTTATATTGTTGCGGCTTATTATAATCGTGGAATTGCAAAATATGACCTTAAAGACAATAATGGAGCTATTCAAGACTATACCAAAGCAATAGAGATAAATTCCAATTTTGCAGATGCTTATTCTAATCGTGGAGGTGCTAAAAATGACTTGAAAGACTACAGCGAAGCAATTCAAGATTTTAACAAAGCAATTGAAATTAACCTTAATTATGCTGAGGCTTATTATAATCGTGGAGTTGCTAAAACTAACCTCAGAGACAACACAGGAGCTATTCAAGACTATACCAAAGCAATAGAGATAAATCCTAATTATGTAACGGCTTATTTTAATCGCGGTTTTGCCAAATACGGACTAAAAGACTATAGTGGAGCTATTCAAGATTATTCTAAAGTAATAACGATTAACCCTAATTTTATTGACATTTATTGGAATCGCGGTTTTGCCAAATATGGACTAAAAGACTATAATGGAGCTATTCAAGATTATTCTAAAGTAATAATGATTAATCCTAAAAATGCTGATGCTTATCTCAATCGAGGTATTGCAAAATATAAATTTGGTGATAAAGATGGTGCATGTTTAGATTGGAAGAAAGCGGATAAGCTTGGTGCAAGAAATGCTTATAATTTGATAAACAAATATTGTAATGAGTAACATTATGGATGTACAAAATAATGTTGAAGACATTTTAAAAAATGGTTACGAAAAAGCTTTGAAGAAAGACTTTACGGGTGCTATTGAGGATTATAGTAAGGCGATAGAGCTTGAACCCAACAATGCAAATGCTTATAATTATCGTGGTAATGTTAAATATGAGCTATTAGATTATGAAGGGGCTATTCAAGATTATTCAAGAGTGATAGCGATTGATCCTAAATATGCAAAAGCTTATAACAATAGAGCCAATGCAAAAAAAGGATTGTCAGATTTAAGCGGTGCGATTGAAGATTACGATAAGGCAATTGAACTTGACCAAGCTATTGCTGAAATTTATATTAATCGTGGAATTACAAGAAATACACTCACAGACTATAGAGGAGCAATTGAAGATTTTACAAAAGCGATTGAGATTAACAGCGCTGATGCAAATGCTTTTTATAAACGAGGCATGGCTGAAGATTGTCTTGAGGATTACAAAGGAGCAGTTGAAGATTATAACAAAGCGTTGGCAATTGACCAAAATTTTATAGATGTGTATGTAAGCCGTGGCTTACTAAAAAATAGAGTTGGAAACTTTATCGGGGGGATTGAAGATTTTGACAAAGCTTTAGAAATAGATTCTGAAGATGCAGATATTTATGTTAATCGCGGTATGGCTAAATGTTCAATAGGTGATAATGAAGGCGCACGTATAGATTGGAGCAAAGCAAGTGAACTTGGTCATCATATAGCCGATCATTTAATAAAACAATTTTGTAGTTAATAAATATTCTATTGAGTAATTGTGGGTATTCTTTCTTACAGTTGACTGAACAAATATATTCATTCCCGATGGAAATGGGTAAATAGGTTGGGATTACTTTTTACAAATATTCATCCCCACACGGGGATGGGATTTACTGATGGGGTTTTTAGTTACAAAGATTCAACACCTATGGTGTTGAGAAAAAAAGTTTTTATATCATACATGATTTCAATGAAAAGATTTGAATAAAGGCAATCCCCATCGGGGATTAAATCTTTGTAACAATAACACAAGACACGAAAGCGAATCCCATCAGGATTCAATATTTTTAGCGTAGAGATCAACGTTAAGGATGTTGGGATAACAAAAATATTCATTCCCGATGGGAATGTTATCGCATGGGTAGGTTTGAATTACAAAGATTCAACACCTATGGTGTTGAGAAAAAAAGTTTTTGTATCATACATGATTTCAACGAAAAGGTTAGAGTAAAGGCAATCCCCATCGGGGATTAAATCTTTGTAACAATAACACAAGACACGAAAGCGAATCCCATCAGGATTCAATATTTTTAGCGTAGAGATCAACGTTAAGGATGTTGGGATAACAAAAATATTCATTCCCGATGGGAATGTTATCGCATGGGTAGGTTTGAATT
>MNVA01000085.1 GCA_001871325.1 Ignavibacteria bacterium CG1_02_37_35 | reverse complement strand
TGGATCATTTGTGCCTAATAAGATCGGTTGTTCGTAATAGAACATGGTTAAAATACCATAAGCGCTAACGGAAGTCCCTTTGTAAAAAGAAACGGTTTCGCCAATTTGTGTATACCAAACGTTCCCTTGTTTTAAGGAATTGCCTGGCAAACTTGCGGAATAATAACTGATCCCTTCAATCTCTGCATCCCCCGCCGGGTTTACTAATCCGTTTACGGAATCTGTAATTTTAATAATTCTATCAAGATTAAGAGTTGAAATATCGCAATCACGTTTGTTGGTGTCGTAAGCGGATAAAGCAATAACACCAAAACTAACCGTTTGCCCGCCGGCTGATGCTTCATTTTGCCCGTGTGAATCTGCGATTACAAAAGCATCCGCGCTTGTGATGGAAACAACTTTTGACAAAAGAATCACAAGTATTACTCCGGTAGTTGTTTCTGAAACGGTCATTATAATCCTTTTCCCAATATCCGCCGCCACTACTCCGTGCGTTGTTTTGGTGATCGTTTTAGTCGCGTGTGTAAAAGCCACTGCATCCACTACTCCGGTAGTAACATATTTTGGGGATTCATTTAATACCGCTGTTGCCATGTAATCCGGGGCGGAAGCTGAATTAAGCCTTTCACAAAGGTCTAACACCCCCAAACTGATATATTCATTTAAGGCAAGCGGTTGTACATTATCCGGCGCAACTTCTTTTAAAAAGTCTCGTAACATATCTCCAAGTTTTTGGTAGGTATATTTTTTTGATTTAGCCATTTTGTTTATTCCTTTATGTTAAAAATTAAGCGCTTTGTGCTGTGTCTATTCTGTAAAGTTCTTCGGCAATATCTACTATTGCTGAATTGTGTAAATCGTAAAATGGTGAATCATACGCGCCCGCTTGCGTTAAGAAAGCTCCATCAGTTGGGTTTACCGGAAGCGAAATAAAAGCTATTTCCAAGTTGGTAGAAACTATGGAAGTTGGGAACATATAAATCGTGCCTGATAACTCTACCATTTGCGGATAGTCTGTTGACGGCGCAAATGTAGGATTAAATCCACTTGTGAATATTTGGTATTTTTCTTTTGGAGCGGCGTTTACATATTTCCCGCTTGTTGCAAGTTTTCCGCTAACTAAAGCAAAGAAATCCAAGTTTGGATTTGCTATCGTGTAGCGTGCAGATGCCCCTATTAAAACGGTTCTTATAACTACAAGTTCAGGGAACACTTGGATAAACTTCTTCACATCACCGCCCAACTGCATCCAAATATCATGTTGATATTTGAACAAAGCCTTATTCACATAAGCGGTTCTTTCGTCTGCACTAAGAACTTTCCCGGCGTTATCTGCTGCCGCAACCGGATCATTAATGCGCCGGGAGAACTCTACACTAATACGGTCAAATTTAGGTGTCGCCATTTTACTACCAATTACTTCTTGTTACCGGGTTCTTCATCACTTTTTGATGAGTGATATTTTTCACCTGGTTAAGTTCCGCTACAAATCTGTCAAGGAACTTGTCGTCAAACTCTGAACAGATACCGTAAATAAGGCATTTGTCAAAACTCTCCGGGATAACCGGCTCCACGGCAATAGCCATCTTCTCTGCTGATTTTATCGCTGCTTTATAAGCCCAAACCGTTACTGTGTCCGTGCTACTCGGTATTGGGGAAAAATAAAGACTGTTTGCAAACTGTGTGCATTTTATCGGATAATCTCCGGTCAAATCCCGGTACTCTTTCCAATTTGTGTTAGCAACAAACTCAATATCGCTTGCATCATCCCAAGAAGGGATAAGTTCTTTTATCAAACACGGCACGTTCCCGGAAATGTCATAAGCCTCTGTTGCACTAACAAAGGTTACAACAAACGAAATTTCGTTGCATTTTGCTTCGCGTAAAATTTGGTTCTGTATTAAGTTTGAAGCGAAGTATAATTGGGTGTCTTGAATATCAAGCCCGGAAACTTGTTTTAGTTTGATCTTACAATTACTTAAAATATCTGCTGTACGAGACATTATTTACTCACTGCTTTTAATATTGCATACGTTACTAATACTCCGGCACCGAACCAAAGCTCTTTCCGTTCGAGAAAAGGTATTGGTTTTGGCGGAAGTTGTACTTCTACCATAACAGGAACTTTTACTGTGTCCGTTTGGGAAATAACAAAGTCCGGTCTTCTACACTCAACGTTTACCATTAACTTTGATTCATCTGTCTTAATCGCTATTTCGTGATCGTTAATAAATAGGGTTGTGTCAATTTCTATTGTTTTATCTTTCGGAATCTCAACATAAACCTTAGTCACGCGCAAAACTTTTACTGTGTCCGGTTTACCTTTAACTATAACCGTGTCAGTCTTTTCTTTGAAGGCTGAAATTTGCGCTTTTAGCTGATCGCATTCCACTTTCTTTAAGTAAGTGAAGGAGAGACTAGCCAAAAGCAAAGTTGCTAAAACTACTAATCCGTATTTCATTTTTTATCCGTTAAAAAATCTAATATTATTTTATATGTCCCCGTAATTACCAAAAGATTACCCTTCCCAATTAAAAATATGGAATAGTCTCCGAAGCCAACCATTCTTAAAGCGCCAAAACATTTTCCGTTCTCTGTACCACGAAGCGATTGTCAGTTCATACTCATTATGCAGTATGCTTTCCGGTTCTCCCTTTTTGCTTTCTTTGCTGAATCGGTTTACGGCGTTTAATGTTACATTACCAAATGCACCGTCTAAGGTTAATCCGGTTGAATAAAGTTTGTTTAACGTTTTCTGCAAAAGAAAAACGGCAGTTTGTTTCCCGGCGTTCACTCCGAAATCGAATAACTGTTGTAATAAGGTTGAATCTTCAATTTCATCGTAAAGATAACTCCAAAAGTTTTTTGCATAAAAATAAACGGCAAATCTTTTTGTCGCTTCTAAACCTTCCGTACGGTAGATACTCATTGCTTGTAAGTATTCTCGCGGAAAACTTTTTGATGATATTCCGCAAACCGTCCCTTTGCCAGGATCAAACCTATCATTAACCGAACCACCTTCCTCTGTTATGGTGGTTTCAATTATTACTTTTTTGCGTTCTTTTTTTGTCATAAGAGAACTTGTTATTTGTTCGGTGAACTCTTTGTAATCGCAGCTCTAAACGAACTGCCGAGTAATGCGGCTAAGAGTGTATCAATGCTTTGCCATGTTGCGCTGTTAGATGCCCACCAACCTTGTAGGACACCAAGATTAAATATTACTGCAACTATCAGTAAGATGTAACTCTTTTTACCGCTAAGAAAGTCTAAAACCTTTTGCATAAGAACTCCTATTTATTTGTAATTATTAAAATTTAACAAGTCTAAACATTATTTCTAAAACTAATACCATACCAAGTCCGATATAAATTAATTTTGAATGATTGTCTATTTTTATTCCAACCGTTTTATGGTCTGCCGCATATTCTGCTTTTGTTAAATATTCCGACCTGTCGGACAATACTTCCTGTCGCAGATTATTCAAAGCATCCAATCTCCTTTCGAGATTTTCCATCGCTTTGTCAACTACTCTACGTTCCGAATCAAGATGAGAGGAATAACTTTTCTCTTTCTCATCGAATATCTTTTCAACGTATTCCTTCAATGATACAGATTGAATGTCCATATTATTTTATCCACACTTTTAGAAAAGTGATAATTATCAGTATCAACGTTACATAAGAGGTAATCTCGGTCACCTTTTGCTTTATGTTCTTAACTGCTTCGGGGACTGTATGCCTTTTTATGTCTTTCATTTCAAGATACATTTCACCGATTAGTTCACTTGCTAATCGTTCTTGTGTTTTTCCATTAATTACTTTAACTAAAATGTCGTTCTTCCTTGTAAGCAATTCATTCAATGATTTTCGTATTTCATTTTTGAACTCATTGTAATCTGCTTTAAAAAATTCACTGTTAAATTCTTTAGCTAATTGTTCTTCCATTATAATAAATCTCCGTCGTGATAAGATATGTTAGCCCAAAAGCCAAACATCACATAAATAATTATAACTATTAAAGATATAGATGGCGAATCAGATAACTTATCTCCATTAATAATATAGACCAAAGGAACTGCTATTAGTAATATCTCAACGACAAAAGCAGTAAAATGATAACCGTCTTTGAGCATAGACAGAGGATACCTCATAAGCCATTGTACAAACCCGTTTTTGTAATACCAATTATTCCCGCTCCACCAATCCGAGTTCAACCATAATTTATGCTTCCCGCCGTACTTGTTATGCACAATTGATTCATGCTCGCCTTTGAACAAGCCGGCAATGGTTAAAAGTAATATGCAAATAATTTCGGTCATCTTTTAGCCTATTATGACTAATGCAGTTATCATTTATTGTCTTTCTCAATCAATTCATTATCTATAATGTATTTCCTTAATTCTTCTTCGGTTGCAAATTCTACTAACGTAAAAGGTGTGGTAGTCTTCAATCCTGGTTCTACTATTCCCAATACATTTTTACCATCGTGTACCAAAACCCAAGTATCTAATTTTGTATTTTCCATTTTTCTCTCCTATGGTGTATAAGTTTGTGTAACAGATTTACCAGTTAAAGATGCTCTTGCAGCTGCACTTGTTGCTGTTGGGGCGGCAACAACTGCACCAGACATGCGTAATGTTCTACTATCACCAGCCCAAGCACTACCATCTAAATCTATAATTAGTTGGTCAACTTCGGCAGCAGAAAATCCAGTTCCACTTGTAGTTATTAAATAAAAATAATTTATATTATTAGAGAATGCTTGTGTAGTATAGCCACTTAAAGTATTAGAACCATAACATACAAAGGTTGTCATAGATGCAGGTAATGACAATGTACCACTTAAAGTATTAGAACCAGAACAATAAAAGGCTGTCAATCTCATTCTGTTCGTTTGTGCCCAATCAAAATTATATGCAGCATTATCAGAACAATTCCAATAAGTTATTTTAGCAGCATTATAAATAACGATATTCCTCGCAGCAGAACTTGCATATGTGTGTGTAATGTTTTTAGCTGTTGAAGTTAAAAGGGAATCAGAATAAGTACCATCCCCCCATAAAACTCTAATTAGTCCAGTCCCTTTCATACTTATTGTTACAGATGCAGCATTAATTGACATTCGGAATGGGGGATTAGAATTAGTATCAACTAAACTTGCATAAAATATAAGTGTATCAATATTGGCAGATGTAGCCGCATAAATAGGTAACCAACTACCGGCACGATTACGATATTCAATACTTCCATTATTTTGCCTAAATCCATACTCATCAGTATCTTTACCAAAACCTAAAATCTTTGTAGTATCCTGCAAAATAAAATTCTCTCTGTCAGTCTTAGGCAAATTGTTAGGTGATGGATACTGCCCAAACCCCACCACACTCAACAACAAAAATAAAATTATCTTTCTCATTAGTTGCTCCCATAAATGGTGAGGGGAACTTTTCTATTTGTTTTCGCCGGGGAAAGAGGATAATTCCATCGAACTCTTATTTGGTCTATG
>MNVA01000223.1 GCA_001871325.1 Ignavibacteria bacterium CG1_02_37_35 | reverse complement strand
AGCGATAACAGCGACATTGGCAGTTGGTTAAATCAAGTGCAGAATGTAAACGGCGCAAAAGTTTCCATGTTCGATTTCCCGCTGCGATACACTTTAAAAGATTTGTGCAACAATACCACCGGTTCATTCGATGTAAATACTTTGTACGGTGCCGGACTTGTAAATTCGGGCGTTTCGGGATTTGATGTAAATACTTTTATTGAAAATCACGACTTTGACCGCATCGGTTTTGACGGAAGCATAGACAGCGGGCACGATCCGGTTTTGACTGATAAACAATTAGGTTACGCCTACATTCTTTTTGCCGAAGGACGACCGACGGTTTTCTTCAAAGATTATTTTGATTACGGCTACAGTGGAAAAATTGATACGCTTATCTGGATTCGCCAAAATTTTCTTGCCGGTGGAACCACAAAAGGGGGTGCGCTTAATCCCTGGTTCATTGTAGAGAATGCAAATTCTTCAAGCGATTTGTACGTTGCGCGGCGGGATGGAGGTAATGGAAAACCACAAGTATTTTTACTGATCAATGATAGTCCTACTCAGTGGAGAGGTGTTTGGGTAAACTCAAATCATCCGAATGAAACGTTTAAAGATTTTGCCGGTTTAGCTGATAATCAATTAGCGCAAGCTGATGGGCGCGTTCAACTTTGGGCGCCGCCGCGCGGGTATGCGGTTTTTATTCCGAGAACTGATACAATTAATTATTCTCCGGTGATTGAAAATATTCCCGATCAAGTTGCGTACACAAATTCTAAGTTTGTTCATCAGATTGGTTATTCAGATTTGAATGATAAATCGCTCACCTTTTCTTCAAAAGGAAAACCAACCTGGCTGCAACTTGATAACAGCGGAAAACTTTTCGGAACTCCTGCGTTTGCAGATACCGGAAAATCAACCGTCATTATTTCCGTTACCGATCCAAAAGGATTGTTTGCGGTTGATACATTCAAACTTTCTGTTGTTTACAATCTTCCTCCAAAGATTGAAGCCGTTAAAGACACTACTTTGAAAGCGACAACACGATTTGAATATCAAGCTCACGCTGCCGACCAAGATAAAGATTCACTTTACTTTTTCTTTGCTGAATCTCCTTCGTGGTTAAATGTTAATCAGCAAAACGGATTACTTACCGGAACTCCTTCTGTAACCGATACAGGATTCTTTTCCGTTCATTTAAAAGTTACCGATGGGAAAGGAGCTTTTGACTCTACTCTTTTTTCAATTCAGGTAAAAGAAAATGTTGATGACAGCATCGCTACTTACGGCAAACCGACGATTGACGGCAATGTTGAAGTTAGCGCTTCCGATTGGCTGGATAAATGGCTTGTTGTTGCTGATTCCGATACCGATAGTTTCTGGAACGGAGATTCGCTTGATAATGAATTGATCGGTTTGTACGCAACGTGGGATTCCGATTCGCTCTACCTCGGCGTTGATTATGTCTTAAATGATAAATACAATACGATGATGTTGTACATTAATGCGGGCATCGCCGGAGGAATTACAAACTTCAATTCAAAGTCCGGTTACGTTGGAGATTACCAAAAGAATTTCCGGTTTACATCGGAAGATTCCATCGATTTTTTTATTGCTGATTATTACCACACCGCACCTTCGCTGTTCAAAATTATTGGTAAAACCGCCGAAGATATTTCAAAGCAGATGAACGGCAAACGCGGAAACAATGGACGCGGCGCAGAGCTGGCAATTTCCTGGAATGATATTTACAGTTTGGGCGCAGGAGTAATCCCCAAGAATGTTGTGGTAAAAATTGTTGGGTTAATTGCCGGAGGTTTGGATTACGGAGCCGGAGATTCCGCCCCGAACAATGATGATACCAACGGCGATGCCGGACCTGATAGTTTGAAAAATCTTGCTACAATTTCTCCAGATTTAAATGGAGATGGAATTCCCGATCCGGCGATATTTATTATTTCTGATATTAAGAATGAAGTCTCGACTCCGCTCGAATTTGGATTATTGCAGAATTATCCGAATCCGTTTAATCCGAGTACAGTCATCAGTTGGCAGTTGGCAGTTGGCGGTAAGGTGACATTAAAAGTTTTTGATATTCTGGGAAATGAAGTTGCAACTTTAGTGAATGAAGAAAAATCTGAGGGAGTTTTTAAAGTTGAATTTAATGTAAAGACGGGGCATGCCCCGTCTCTACCCAGTGGATTTTATTTCTATCAACTACGTGCAGGTGGTTTCACTCAAACAAAAAAGATGCTGTATTTAAAATAGCCGGCATTTATTGTCGGCAGTAATGCAAATTTATAGTCTGTGCCACAGGTTATTAACGGTTGTCGGTAAAAAAAACTTTGTATAAAGGGGACTAACAATTGCTTATTGATTAATGGGCAATGCGATAAAATGAGCTGTTAAAAATTTATTTGACTTTAACATTTGTTTGTCATAGATTTGCCGTTGAAAGGAAATTTGGAAATGTTTCTAAACATGGTTTGGCACGGTATTTACTCTCTCTTTCTCTCTTTCTCTCTTTCTCTCTTTCTCTTTTTCTTTTTCTCTCTCTGCGGCGGTGGAAGGGAAAGATGCAGATAAATGTATTCTTCCCACTGCTTCTTCTCCATTATGAAACTTCCGAAGTTTTTGTACAAAAACTCATTCAATCATTCAACCTTTCAAACAGTCACCAAAACTACCCAACAGGTTTTATATAAAAGTGATAATCTAAAATTAAAATAACAACTTTGGATGTAAAAATTAATGGAGTAGTTATGAAAAATATTCTTTTTGTTATGTTAGTAGTCTTAATTTTTTTTAATATAAAAGCTCAGTCTGAAAAATTCTTGTTGGGGAATAAATCTTATTTTAAAGAAAACAATAAATGGTACACATCTAATTTTAAAACTGACGGTAAGTTTGAAGTTAATACACGATCAATTACGGTAAAACTTAAGAATGAATCGTTGGTAGAAAATCTTAATAAACTGAACAAAAAATTCGATATTAAAATTTTAAGAAAAAATATCCTTGGGTATATTGATTTAGAATTACCAGAAAATTCGGATTTTATTTCAATGTATAATTCTTTCGTCAGTGAAGGCATTTTTGAAAAAGTTGAAGTCAATTCATTTGGCGAACTTCTTTCAGCACCTAATGACCCCTCTTTCTCATATCAATATCATTTAAATCACGCTACAAGACCGGATATAAATGCTTTGGAAGGATGGGACCTTTCTAATAATAAAGGTACTGGTGTTATTGTTGCAGTTATAGATGAGCCTATATTTTATAATCATATTGAGTTGTTCAATAATAAATGGACTAATTTGGGATATGATTTTGTTGAAATGGATGAAGATCCCAGACCAGATTATATTTACGAAAATCATGGCACTCATGTGGCAGGGATTATTGCTGCAAGAACTAATAATGGTGTTGGCGTTGCTGGTGTTGCCGGTGGTTGGGGAACGGCTTTGCAAGGCGCGCAAATAATGGCTTTAAGAGTCATTAAAAAAGATAATCCGGACTCATCAATCATTTATAGTGATGCCGTAGATGATGCAATTCTTTATGCGGCTTTTAACAGGGTTAAAATAATAAATATGAGTTTCAAAGTGGAAGAATTAACTGCAATTAGTGATGCTTTAGCTTTTGCTTATGATAGAGGATGTTTATTAGTTGCTGCTGCCGGAAATGATCCAAGCGCTACCGAACCTTATTTCCCTGCAAGAAATGAGAATGTTATTGCCGTTGCAGGTTTAACATGGAAATTTTGGGATCACCTTGGCAATACCGGGAATAAAATTGAGATTGCAGCTCCTGGCGAGGATATATTCTCAACAACTTATAGTGGTGCCGGATATGGGCTCATGACCGGGACTTCACAGGCTGCGCCCCAAGTATCAGGCACAGCGGCTTTATTATTTTCAGATTATGAATTAATTAATTTTGATGTCAGAAATATTTTAAAGAAAACAGCGGTTACTAATTTTTCTACTTATACAGCTCTCAAATTTGGAAGTGGATTATTGAAAGTAGATAGAGCTTTAGAATATGCTTATAACTTGCCCGAAAAGCCAACAATTAATATTAATGCGCCAATTGGCAGCCATCCTACTATTAGCTGGGGGGCTGTACCGGGTGTAGATTATTATAAAATTTATCGTTCAGAACCGAACAAGAGACTTTCCCTTTTTTTTGTTGAGGCTACCGATGCGACAAGCTGGATAGATAACTACGTAATTGTTGGAAGTCCCAAAACTTCGCAATTTAATTATTGTTATAGGGTTACTTCTGTTTCGGGCGATTATGAATCAGCGGTTTCAAATGAAGTAAGCTGTAAATCTAATTCGATTTGGAAGGAGTCGGCTGATCGCACCAATAATGTGAGCTATAAGTATGAGTTGTCAGATAATTACCCCAACCCATTTAACCCGATTACTAAAATAAAATATTCGTTAAAAGAAAAAGGACTTGTTCAAGTAAAAGTTTATAATGTTTTAGGACAAGCAGTTGCTGTTTTAGTAAACGAAGTAAAAGCGGAAGGTGAACATTTTGTAAATTTTAATCCTGGTAATTTACCAAGCGGCATTTATGTCTATACTATTCTTTGTAATAATTTTGTTGCGACAAAAAAAATGGTCTTTCTCAAATAATTTACCCATTTTAATAAAAACAACTGATTCTGTAATATTAACATTTTACGCAATCAGTTATTTGTTGATATATTTTTTCGGATAAAAAAATGAAATGTTTTACTAAAATAATAGTGTTAGTGTTTGTCTTTTCAAACTTAGTACTTTCACAAAAACCCCGGCTTATTGGTCCCCCGGGTGGGTCGGTATATTATAATCAGTTTGTCATCCATCCACAAAATCCAAATATTATTGTGACATCTACTTGGTCTGCGGCCGTTTTTCGTTCTTCAGATGCTGGTGAAACAATAGAGAAGATAGAAATTGGTACTGGTAAGACTCAAATTGGTTCTCTCGCTTTACCTTTCGACAAAGAAAATGAACTATTTATTGAAGTATCTGGGTATTATTTATATAGTTCCGATGTTGGAAAGAATTGGCAGATTATTTCGGAGGCACCTACTGCACCTTATTTATTATTAAATCCTAAAAATTCAAACGCAGTTTTTATAAAAAAGGATGATAAAACATTATGGCGAAGCTATGATAAAGGTTTTGCCTGGATGCAGATAAAAACGTTTGAACAGTGGTTAAATCGAATAGCAATTTCCCCGTCAGATACTTCTATTATTTATGCAGCCGGTGATTTTTCATTATTTAAAAGCACGGATTCAGGGAATAATTGGTTTAAAGTTTATGCGCCGCCTGATACAAATTATTTTGGAGTG
>MNVA01000242.1 GCA_001871325.1 Ignavibacteria bacterium CG1_02_37_35 | reverse complement strand
GGGAATTTTATTCTACCAACATTTAATCCCTAACGGGATTAAAACCAATTTCATTATTTGGAATTACGATTTGGCGTTCATTCCTAATTCCTAATTCCTAATTCGTAATTATTATTTGTCTGCTTCGCCCATTATCGGATCAATTGAACCGACAATTGCTACAACATCCGAGATCATTTGCCCTTTAACTAAGTGAGGTATTGCCTGAATATTAGCAAACGAGGGCGACCTGATCTTCATCTTCCAAGGGTGTCCTTCGCCTTTACTAACAATGTAAAAACCAAGTTCACCTTTTGGATTTTCAACAGCGTGATACACTTCTCCAACTGGAGGATTGATACCAAAGTTCACGATCATAAAGTCATGAATCAGCTCTTCCATTTTGGTGTAAATCTCGATTTTCCTCGGCAGAACTTTTTTCGGACTGTTCAGCATTACTTCGCCGTTAGGCATTTTATCAATCACCTGACGAATGATCTTTGCGCTTTCACGTAATTCATCTGCACGAACAAAATATCTCGCCAGGCAATCGCCTTCAGTATAAACGGGAATTTTAAAGTCCATCTCATTATAAAAAAGATAAGGAGTCGCTCTCCTTAAATCAAACGCAACACCACTTGCGCGCAAATTTGGACCGGTGAAGCCAATATCAATAGCATCATCTTTGGAAATTACTCCAACGCCTTCTAACCGTTCTACAAAAATTCTGTTCCCGTTAAGCAGGCGTTCCATCTCATCAATTTTTTCTTCAAACTGATTGATAAAAGTAATAATATTTCTCATCGTATCGGAAGTAACGTCTGAAGCAACGCCGCCGATTCTTGTGTAGCTTGTTGTAAAACGTGCGCCGCAAATAACATCAAAAAAATCAAGAATTTTTTCACGTTCGCGCAGTCCCCAAAGAAAAACCGTTAACGCGCCAACATCCATTGCAAGCGCGCCGATAGCGACCAGATGCGAACACATTCTTGCAAGTTCTGCAAGAAGCATACGTATGTATTGCGCACGTGGAGGAGCAATAATTCCTGCAAGTTTTTCTACGGCTAATGCGTAAGCAACATTGTTTGCCGGAGGGGAAATATAATCCAAACGGTCGGTGTGAGGAATGAATTCAAGATACGACATGTTCTCAGCCATCTTTTCGTATCCGCGATGGAGATAACCTAATTCGGGAACGCAAGCAATAACCGTCTCGCCGTCCAATCGAAGGAGCAGCCGCAAAACACCATGCGTTGCCGGGTGCTGTGGACCCATATTCAAGATCATTTCATTTTCTAACGCATCTTCAATCGTAATATTTGTATCAGCGCCAAGCAGTGTTTGAACTATCTTAGGATGAGCATTTTCTTTTGTTAATTTTTGCATTTACATAAACTCATTATTTTTTCGGAAGTGGGACTGAGCCTGGAATTCCCATCAGCGGAAATTCTTTTCTCAATGGATGATATTCAAAATCTTCCGGCATATACATTCGCCTTAGGTCAGGATGATTGAGGAAGGTAATCCCATACATATCATAAGCTTCGCGCTCCGCCCAATTAGCAGCTTTCCAAATTGAAGAAACGGACTCGATAGAACATTCACTATCGTCAAGGTCAACTTTTAGACAAAGGCGGAATTTATTTTCCATAGAAAAAATGTGATACACAACGGTAAATCTCTTTTTTCGTGTCGCCCAATCAACCGCCGTAACGTCTTCACAAAAATTGAACTTCAAACCATCTTCATCTTTTAGAAATGCACAAACGTTTACGATTGCAGATTTATCAAACTTCAAAGTCAATTCATCAAATTGTTCAATAAATTCAAATTGAACAGTCGTGAATTGTTTCGCTAATTTTTCTTTCAGTAATTCTTTCATAGCTCTTTAATTTTTTGAGAGAGAGAGATCCGTCGGTTTTGTATCAAAACCCGATTGTTGGGCATCAGGAAAATCTTTTACACGGGTTTTTCCAATTTTTTCTTGTATCTGCATTAACGCATTTAAAAGATTTTCCGGTCTTGGAGGGCATCCGGCAGCATAAACATCAACGGGTAAAAATTGGTCAATACCCTGGACAACATTATAGCTTCTGTACATTCCGCCGGAGGAAGTGCAAGCGCCCATTGCAATTACCCATTTGGGTTCCGGCATTTGATCAAATATTTTTTTTACGACGTGAGCCATCTTATAAGTAACCGTTCCGGCAACGATCATGAGATCGCACTGGCGCGGAGTAAAGCGCATAACTTCAGAACCAAACCGTGCAATATCATATTTGGGATCGCCAACAGCCATCATTTCGATAGCACAGCAGGAAATTCCCATCGGCATAGGCCAGACAGAATTTTCCCTTGCCCATGAAGCTAATGCATCAATGGTTGTTGTGAAAAATCCATCATTTGTTAATTTACTTTCTAATCCCATTTGAAACCGCCTTTTTTATAAGCATAAAGAAAACCTATCTCAAACACTACTAAAAAGAGTAACATTGAAAAGAAGATAGAAATTCCAAACTCGGTAAAAAGTTTTTTAAACTGCACTGCCCACGGGTACACAAAGATCACTTCCAGATCGAAAATGATAAAGAGCATTGCAACGATATAATACTTTACCGACACCCGATCGTGTGTAGTTCCGATTGGTTTCATTCCGCTTTCGTAAGTCGAGAGTTTTTCTGAGTTTGGTCTTTGCGGTCCGAAAAGGCTTGAGGAATAAACAACAGCCGCTGAAAAAAGGATCGCGAAACCGAAAACTAAGAATATGGGGATATAGTCAATCAGCATTTTATCTTTTAATTTTTTTGTATTCAAATTTATCATAAATACGCTTGAATGTCAATTTAGTACCGGCTTTAGATTGAATATTTTTATAAAACATACAGAAAATTGTTTAGCCAATTCAAGAAAAAAATTTTATTTTAATGTAGGAATAATTCAAACAGAGGAAAACTATGGAACTTCAGTTCATCGGCGCGGCAAAAACCGTAACAGGCTCACTTCATTATTTTAAAGTTGGCGAAAAAAAGTTTATTCTTGATGCCGGATTGGTCCAGGGAAAACGAAAGGAATCATTTGAATTAAACAGAACCTTCGAGTTTTTCGACCCGGAAGAGATTGATTTTGTTATTCTTTCTCACGCGCATATTGACCACGCGGGAAACCTTCCTAACCTTGTAAAGAAAGGCTTTCACGGCAACATCTACGCTACTTTAGCAACCCGCGATCTTTGCTCGGTAATGCTTTTAGATAGCGCGCATATTCAAGAAAAAGACGTTGAGTATGTTAATAAAAAAAGAAAAAAGCAAAATAAAAATCTTTTTGAACCGCTCTACACACAACAGGATGTGCATGAAACGATGGCGCTGTTCGTTGGATTAAATTATCACCGCACTTTTAAAATTGATGACAACATTTCAGTAACTTTTTACGATGCCGGACATATTTTGGGTTCAGCCATCGTTTATTTAAACATAAAAGAAAATGGTAAAGAGTTTACATTCGGTTTTTCCGGTGACCTTGGAAGACCGGATTTGCCAATCCTCAAAGATCCTGAGAAAATTCCCGATGTTGATTATTTTATTTGTGAGAGTACCTACGGAGGAAGATTTCATGAGACATTTGACAAATCGGAAGAAAGTCTGACAGCAGTTTTGAAGAAAGCAATTCAACGAAAAGCAAAAATTATTGTTCCGTCGTTCAGCGTGGGAAGGACACAGGAGCTTGTTTATTTGCTTAATCAAATTTTTGAAAAGGGATTAGTCCCGTCTATTCCTATTTTTGTGGATAGTCCGTTATCGGTAAATACAACGGCAATTTTTAGACTGCATCCTGAATGTTTCGACAAAGAAACGATAAGTTTCATGAACAAACATCACGACCCGTTCGGATTTGAGAAGTTGAAATATATCACCGATGTTGAAGATTCAAAAAAGTTGAATGAAATTAACGGACCGGTAATGATCATTTCTGCATCGGGAATGGCGGAAGCCGGGAGAATTCAGCATCATCTTGCTAACAATATCGGGAATCCGAATAACATCATCTTGATCGTAGGATATTGCGCCGAACATACTTTGGGAAGAAGAATTGTTGAACGACAACCGGAAGTAAAAATCTTCGGGGAAATATTTCAATTGAACGCTGAGGTTATCGTCCTCAACTCTTTAAGCGCTCACGCAGACGCCAACGAGTTGATAGATTATTGCAGCAAATTTGATAAGATAAAAATGAAAAACTTCTTTATCGTTCATGGAGATGAAGACCAACAAATAAAATTCCGGGATAGATTACACTCTGTGGGGTTCAGTCAAATTATCATTCCTTCACGCGGAGATGTTTTCAGTTTATAGATTATGCGGAATATATTTTTCATCTCTATCCTAATTAATTTTGCTCACAGCAAAAAATGCCCGGTTATTTAAAATGAAATATTTATTCTTCATCCTTTTTTCATGGGGGGTTCAGCAAATTGCTGCGCAGAACGAAGGCAACCGGGACTCTCTTTCCGTGCTGGTTAAAGTTGATTCATTAAATTTTTTAGAAACCAAACTCAACAAACTTCTTTCCACGTATCAACTCCAAACAAATTTCCTTTACACCAATTCATTTTCCGATTTCTCATTTTTTGTGAAGGAAAATTATGGATCAACCCTCATTAGATCAGCTGATAAAAGCATAAAAGATGAGCATTTTTTTTCTTTTGGATCTGTTTACCATTTGAATGAAAACATTTCGGGCGGATTTGCAGTCAATCATTCAATCCTTTCCGATTCAAGAAAGATAGGAATAAATTCTGCCGAACAATCAAGTTTTGTTTTTGTTCCGCGTTATACTTTTGCTCCCGAAATTTTTATTGCCCCTTTTGCCGGCTACTCCAGTAACCGGCAAATCGGAGTTCACGACGACGGTATTTTATACGGCGGAGAGGGGGGCGTAAAAACAAATGCAGGCGATGGGTTTGAATTGGTTTCTTCGGTAAAAATTAAAGAAGAAGCTATTTTACCCAGAAAAAACAATCTCCGCGATTTTGGAATTTCTGCGGCAAATAAATTTTCTGAATATATCGGGAATATCCTGACTGTTTCCTATTTCGAAACCAGGAAGGATTTTTATTACGAGGCTGATTCTTTGACTCGAAGAGAGTATTCGGTAGTTAATAATATTCAAAGCAGAAAAGAAAACAATTTCCGGTTTGATGATTCTCTTAAATATTTTCAATTTTTACCGAATACAGATTTAAATTTGCACAGTTCCGTCCTTTGGAGGAAAATTTTTAGAGACACAAAGTATAAATCTGCTTCATCATTACAGACGGTTTTCGATACGGAAATTCACGAACTTAAGCTTGATCTTGAGGGCGAAGTCGAATACCATAAGAAAGATTTCCATCTTCTTATAAAGTCGGCTTTTACCGAACGGGACGAAAAACATTCTGCCAATACTTTTGAAGGAGCAAATCCTTTTTTCTTTGAACAAAGAAATACGCTTGAATCGCAAAAAAATAATTTCACACGACGCACGAGCGTTACTATTTTAAGCAACTATTATCTTTCTACTAAGGACAACATCTCTTTAAGTCTTTTTCATAACAAACTTACGTACGATACACCAAGCAGAGAAAATTACGATGACAGAGACGAACTTCTCTCAATAGTTAAAATCCGGTACACACGGCTCTTAAATCCTTATTTTGAATTTTTCACTACAACGGAAGGGACAATAAATAATTTGGTTTATATCTCATCGCAGCGCAGTTCTAACAATAACGTTAACCGTGTTTTGAAACTGAAATCGGGAGGGACTTTTTCAGGTCAGCGATTAAAATCCTACAACTCTTTTGAAGTCTCGGCAAATTATACTGTTTACGATTATGAAGATTTAAATCCAAATTACAAAAGTTATTCCTTCCGGCAGTTCGAGATGTTGGATTCAACATCATTCCGGTTCTTGAGAAATATTGATTTGAAATTTAAGGGATACTTGCGCCACTCAGAACAGGGCGAATTAAAGTGGAAAGAATTTTCGCTCAAACCTACGCGGTTTTTAGAGGAATCATTCTTTCTCCCGCAGCTTGCTTATTTTTTTATGGATGCACAGTTCGTCATCGGTTACCGGCAGTTTTCATTAAAAACATTTACGTATGAAAAAAACGAGAAAGTGCTTGATTCGTATTACGTTAGCCGCGGTCCCGTAACTGAACTCTATTATTCTGTCATCTCGAAAGTTCGACTTCAATTAAAAGCTTGGTATGAATTTGTAACACTGAATCAAAAAAGAGTGAGTGAGATACCTAACCTCGACTTTGCGGTGATCCTAAATATTTAAATTGTAGAAACGATTAATTTTCTTATTTTTCTATTAAAAAAATCGACTTCCTTTGAAAACACAAAATTATCATCTTGAAATTAAAAGCGACCCAAACAATCTTATTGTTGTAGAGGAATTTTTCAACCAGATTTCAGTGGAAATCGGTTTGCCTGAAAAAAGATTTCCGGAGTTGATGGTGGCTTTAACAGAGGCTATAACTAACGCTATCATTCACGCCAACAAAAAAGATCCTTCAAAAATGGTTTTTATTGATTTTATTGTTGAAGAAAAAATGCTGACCATAAAAGTAAAAGATGAAGGAGCTGGATTTGACCCATCGTTAATTCCCGATCCTACCCAACCGGAAAATTTATTTAGGGACTCCGGACGCGGGCTATATTTAATGAAAGTGTACTGTGACGAAGTGCATCACAACGTCACTCCAACCGGAACTGAGACAATTCTAAAAATATCCTTTTAAGTTTAAAACGAAAAAGGCATCTGCGTTAGATGCCTTTTCGTCTTCATGAGAGTCGGTGGTCAGATTATAAACCTGTCCAATAAAAAAGAGTGATATTAAATATCCAATTTTTTAATATTTGCGGTTACATCATCTGCAGATTTTTTAAGTCCGGCAATTTCTTGATCGGTTAATTTTAATTCAAGAATTTGTTCAATTCCGTTTGCATTTAATTTAACCGGAACACCGCAATAAACACCGTTCAAGCCGTATTCACCTTCAAGCCATGCTGAACAAGGTAAAACTCTATTGCTGTTTCTTGCAATCGCTTCAACCATTTCAACCGCTGCGGATGATGGTGCATAATAAGCGCTACCAGTTTTAAGAAAGTTGACAATTTCAATTCCGCCGTTACGTGCGCGGGTTACTAACGCTTCAATTCTTTCAGCAGAAATTAATTCTGAAATGGGAATCCCTGAAACGGTAGAGTAACGAACTAACGGAACCATCGAATCTCCATGACCGCCTAAAACCATTGCTTGAACGTCTCTAACAGAAACGTTTAATTCTTGTGCGATAAAAAGTCTAAAGCGGGCAGAATCGAGAATTCCCGCCATACCAATAACACGCTGTTTAGTAAATCCGCTGACTTTTTTAGCAACATAAGCCATAACATCAAGTGGATTAGAAACAACAATAAGAATTGAATTCGGGGAGTGAGTTACAACTTGTTCGGTAACTGATTTTACAATTTTTGTATTAGCCAACAAAAGATCGTCACGGCTCATACCGGGTTTTCTTGCTAACCCCGCAGTAATAACAACAATATCAGAATTTGCAGTAGCTGCATAATCATTTGTTCCAATAACCGCAGAATCAAAACCTTCGACCGGCGCACTTTCCCACATATCAAGTGCTTTGCCTTGCGGTACTCCTTCAAGAATATCTACAAGTACAACTTCTTGCGCTAATTGCTTTTCAGCAATTCTCTGTGCCGCAGTAGAACCAACATTTCCGCCGCCAATAACAGTTATTTTTTTCATGATCTCCTCTGATTTAAGTTTGTTAAACTACAGGGTAAACAGAAACTTTCTGTCTATCCCCTCTGCCAATCTCAAACTTTACCAATCCTGAAGCGACTGCAAAAAGGGTATCGTCTCCCCCTTTTTGTACATTCACTCCCGGATGAAACTTAGTTCCTCTTTGGCGGATAATAATTGCTCCGGCAGAAACTTTTTCTCCTCCGAATTTTTTTACTCCTAAACGTTGTGCATTACTATCTCTACCATTTCTTGTAGAACCTTGACCTTTTTTATGAGCCATTTTAAAACTCCTTACCTTTTAACCAATTTTAGTAATTTCAATTCTTGTTAACTGTTGACGGTGCCCGTTAAATTTTTCATACCCTGTTCTTCTTTTCTTCTTGAAAACAAAAACTTTTTCGTCTTGAACGTGTTCAAGAACTTTAGCATAAACTTTTGGAGAATCTAAAAACGGGGTTCCAATTTTTGTTTCGTTTTCATCGCCTGCCAACAAAACAGCATCAAATGTAAGTTCGCTGTTTGGTTCTTGGGCTAAAAGCGGAACATACACTTTGTTTTTTTCGGAAACTTTAAATTGCTGACCTGCAATTTCTACTACTGCGTACATATTTTTTACCTTTTTTTCTTTTCTAAGTATGCAAAATTAGTGAAAAACCATATAGAAGTCAATTTTAACGGAAGAAAATATTTTGACCCATTTTTTTGCCGGTTTGAAGTCATTTTAGTTGATTTCTCCATCTTCGAATTATCAAAATTATTAACACTTCTTAGATATCCTTAAACAGGTTTAAATAATTTGTGAACTCAAATTCTCTGTTTCTTTTCCAGCCGGTTTTCTCATTTAAAATTCCCAATCTCACAAAATCAGAAAGAATCGAATTTGCTGTCGGTAATGATACTGCTAATTGACTGTGAACATCCTGAGCATTTATGATCGGTTTTTTATAAAGATATTTCATTAGCAATTTTGCCGTTGGCAACTTTTTCCCAAGTTCGGGCAGTTTTTCATCTTCTATCTTTTCTTTAAGTTTTAATATTGCTTTGAATGTATCACTTCCTTTCTCGCTTGTTTCAATTATCCCGACGAGAAAAAATTTAAGCCATTGGCTTAAATCATTTTTCACTCTCGCTTGATTCAACTTATCATAATAAAACTGACGGTGTTTCTCAAAATAATCCGATAAATAAAGAGATGGTTTTGTCAGAAGTCCTGCACTAACCAAGTACAAGGTCGTTAATAAACGACCAATCCTTCCATTGCCATCAAGAAACGGGTGTATGGTTTCAAACTGATAGTGAGCAATTCCAGCCTTAATCAGAACGGGAATTTCCAGTTTATTATTGTGCAGAAAATTTTCCAAATCGCTCATTAGTTCATCCACTTCTGTGTGAACCGGTGGAATAAAAGCCGCATCTTCAAGCGTAGCTCCCCCAATCCAGTTTTGACTGTTCCTAAATTCACCCGGGTTTTTGTGTTCGCCTCTCACCCCCCTTAATAAAATTTTATGTGCTTCTTTTAACAATCTTGTTGAAAGTGGCAGAGTTTTCAGATTACTAATTGAAGAATTTATCGCTTCAATATAGTTTTGCACTTCACGCCAGTCGTCTTTACGTTCTGGAGCAATATCTGAACCTTTTTTAATTACTTCTTCTATTTCAGTCCGAGTTCCTTCAATTTTGCTTGATTTAATTGCTTCTTTAGCAATATGCATTTCAATAAAAATATCAATATCCGGTGCATGTAACGAAAACGCATCTAAAGCGCCGAGTTTTCGGTTTGCCTCCGCCAATAAAGTGTTTATTTTACCGTCATTCCATGTCCAAAGTTCATTTATCTTCGCCGGGGAAAAACTTTTATAACGATATTGCTGAAAGTATTTACCACTTTTGAATTCTTCTATTTTCATTGATTTTCGCACTTTTCTCTTAATTATAAAATTTTATAATTAAATATAAGGCTTTTCCTTTAATTATGATTTATTATAATTAACTATGTTTAATTATGTTCAACTGTATTTAATCATGTCACATCCTTCTAAAAAAAATGGAGAATGGAAAAAGGTTATCTTCCCATTCACTTTTGTCTAATAGAAATTAATTGAAACCGCCTCCGAAAATTGCAAATCCGTTAAGTTTACGGTAAATTTGTTTCACTATTTTGAACTAAATGAAGTGCTATGCAAACTCCCTTAATGGCTCAATATCTTAAAATTAAAGAAGCGCATCCCGATACGATATTACTGTTCCGCGTCGGTGACTTTTTTGAAACTTTTGAAGAAGATGCAAAAACCGCGTCAAAAGTACTTGGAATTACTTTAACCCGGCGTGCAAACGGAGCTGCCGGAGACGTACCACTCGCCGGTTTTCCTCATCACGCAATTGATACTTATTTACCAAAACTTGTTCGTGCCGGTTACCGCGTTGCCATTTGTGAACAGACGGAAAATCCGAAATTTGCCAAAGGACTTGTTAAACGGGAAGTTATTGAAGTCGTTACTCCCGGAGTTGCATTCACCGATAAGCTGCTTGACCATAAAAAGAATAATTATCTTTTTTCGTTTATAATAAAAGATGAAATTGCCGGCATTTCTTTTTGCGATATTTCCACAGGCGAATTTAAGGTGTATGAAGTTCCGGCAAACCATTTAAAACAGCAGATTGAATTGATCTCACCGGCTGAGATTCTTCTTTCTAAAAAAATGAAGGAAGAATTTGCCCCCGTAATTACTTCCATCAATTCTTCAATCCGAATTACAAAACTTGACGATTGGATCTTCAATTTTGAATACGCAAAAGAACTTTTACTGATGCAGTTCAAAACGGTAAACCTTAAAGGATTTGGAATTGAAAAATTAAACGCCGGAGTAATTGCCGCCGGCGGAATTCTCAATTATTTGCAGGAAACTCAGAAGGCAAATCTTTCCCACTTAAATAAAGTTTCGCTTTATAATCCATCCGATTATATGCTTTTGGCTCACTCAACAAAGCGGAATCTTGAAATTATTTTTTCGATGCAGGACGGCGGACGCGAGGGTTCGCTTATTTCAATTCTTGATAAAACAGAAACTGCAATGGGTGGAAGATTATTAAAGAAATGGGTTTCCGCTCCGTTAAAAAAATTGGAACCGATTCTGGCGCGGCAAAACGCAGTTGACGAGTTTGTAAATAAAAGAGAAATCAGAAAGAAACTTTTTCTTGAATTGAAAGAAATAGGTGATCTCGAAAGATTAGTTTCAAAAATTTGTACCGGCAGAGCAAATCCGCGCGAACTTGTTTTTTTAAAAACTTCGCTTAAAAAAATTCCTAATCTAAAAGAATTACTATCCGGTGCTGAATCAAAAGCGCTTTCACAAATCTATCAGCAAATTGAACCACTGGAACAATTGGCGGAAAAAATTCAACTTGCGTTGGTTGATTCACCACCTCTCTCTCTTGTTGATGGAGGCGTTATCCACAGCAATTACAGCGCAGAGCTTGATGAGCTTCGTGATATTTCTCTTCACGGAAAAGATTGGATCGCAAATCTGCAAAAAACCGAGCGGGAAAAATCGGGAATTTCATCGCTTAAAATAAATTACAACCGTGTGTTCGGTTACTACATTGAAATAAGCAACACGCACAAAGATAAAATTCCGGCTGATTATATTCGCAAGCAAACACTTGTAAATTCTGAGCGGTATATCACTCCCGATTTAAAAGAATACGAAGAAAAAGTATTGAACGCCGAAGATAAAATTTACGAACTTGAATCCCAGCTTTTTAACGAACTCCGTTTATATGTTTCCTCATTTGCCGAAACTATTCAGAACAATGCACGACTCATTGCAATGCTCGATTGTTTTCTTTCGTTCGCTGAAATTGCAGAACAGTATAATTATGTTAAACCGCTGGTTGATAACTCGACAATTTTAGAAATTAAAGAAGGGCGGCATCCGGTTGTTGAGCGCATCTTACCGCCGGGTGAAAAATTTACTCCCAACAACTGCAAACTGAACAACGAAGAACAGCAGATCATTTTATTAACCGGACCAAATATGGCGGGTAAATCCGTTTATCTCCGGCAAATCGGACTGTTGGTTTTGTTAGCACAAATCGGTTCGTTTGTTCCGGCGAAAGAAGCAACTATTGGATTAGTGGATAGAATTTTTACACGCGTCGGCGCAAGTGATAATATCTCCGCGGGTGAAAGCACCTTCCTTGTTGAAATGCAGGAAGCAGCAAACATCATAAATAATGCGACTGCAAAAAGTTTAATTCTGCTTGATGAAATCGGACGAGGGACTTCAACGTTTGACGGAATTTCCATCGCCTGGGCGATCACTGAATTTCTGCACGAAAACTCCGATATCGCTGCAAAGACACTTTTCGCAACGCATTATCACGAGCTAAACGAAATGTCCGATCTTTTCCCGCGAATAAAAAATTATAAAGTTGAAGTTCGCGAGTATGACGACAAAGTAATTTTTCTGCACAAAGTAAATCCCGGTAGAGCTGACCACAGTTACGGAATTCAAGTCGCACAAATGGCGGGCTTGCCAAAATTTGTTACCGACCGCGCAAAAGAAATTTTATTCAACCTCGAAGGGAAAGAATTAACTCCCTACGAACTTAAAAAAGAACGTCTCGCAAAACTAAAACAGAAAGACGACACACAGATCAATATGTTTGAGTTTAAAGACGATAAGTTCCGGGATGAAATAAAAGAGTTGGAAGTTAATACTCTAACTCCGTTGCAGGCGCTGACTTATTTGCACGATATGAAAAAGAAAGTTGAAGATGAAAAGTAAAATTGTTTTGTTGCTGCTCGTTTTGTTTCTTGTTTCGTGCGGCAAGCAATATACACCTGAACAACAAAAGTATATCGCTTCGATTGAGCAGCAGAGAAAAGAAAAAGACGAAGCGATGAAGAACGATGCTGATTCGCCCTTTAATCAAGAGCCGAAACAGCATTTTGAACCGTTGAAATATTTTGATATTGATCCCGATTTTGTTTTCAAAAGCAAGCTGACTGAATTTGAATCGAAAGACACTATTTCCGTTTACGGTACTAAAGGCGAAGAAAGAAAAGTTGTCCGTTACGGTTACGTTACTATTTCTTTTCAGAATAAAAATTATAAAATGAACGTTTACAACGGAACATCGCGAAGCGGGGAAAACTATTACAGCCTTTGGTTTACAGATAAAACTACAGGTGAAGAAACTTATGGAGTCGGCAGGTACCTGGATTTTGAATTAAATGCGGATAACAATTTTCTTTACACTATTGATTTTAATCTCGCTTATAGCCCGTATTGTTCTTACAGCCCAAAATATTCTTGCGCCGTTCCAACAAAAGATGATTATCTTGACATTGCCGTAAAAGCGGGTGAGAAAAATTTTCATAACTAACAACATCACTTTATATTGAAAGTGAAATTCAAAAACAAAAAAAGTAATTGGTGAAAAATGGTCATTGTATTAGAAAAAAATATTGCAGATAAACAGATTGAAAATATAATAAAGCATTTGGAAGATTTCGGATTCGCCGTTCATAAATCAACCGGAGTTGAACAAATTGTGCTCGGCGCGATCGGAGTAAAGCCGGATTTTGACACGCGCAACGTAAAAATTATTGACGGCGTTGCAGAAGTTTACCGAATAACAGAACCCTATAAACTTGCTAGCCGGAGTTTTCAAAAAGAAAATACCGTTATAAATATTAAAGGAATTTCGATCGGCGGGAACGAAGTAATGATGATAGCCGGTCCCTGCTCTATCGAAAGTGAGGAACAAATTTTTACTCTTGCAGAAATTGTTTCAAAATCCGGTGCGAAAATTTTACGCGGCGGAGCTTTTAAACCGCGCACTTCTCCTTACGCTTTTCAGGGAATGGGCGAGGAAGGTTTGAAACTTATCCGCAAAGCTGCCGACGCTTATCATCTCTTGGTGATCACCGAAGTAATGGAAATTGCACAAATAGATTTGATAGGAAAATATACTGACATCTACCAAATTGGCGCCAGGAATATGCAAAACTTTTCCTTGCTGAAAGAACTTGGCAAAACAAATATTCCCATTATGTTAAAGCGTGGACTTTCTGCAACGATTGAAGAATGGCTGATGTCTGCCGAGTATATTTTATCGAACGGGAATAAAGAAATTATGCTATGCGAGCGTGGAATAAGAACGTTTGAGACTGCAACAAGAAACACGTTTGATCTTTCCGCAATTCCTGTTCTGCAGAAAAAAAGCCATTTACCTGTTGTCGCCGATCCTTCGCATGCAACAGGCTTACGTGATAAAGTTTTGCCGATGGCGCGCGCAGCTGTCGCCGCAGGTGCCGATGCGTTGATGGTGGAAGTTCATCATCAACCGGAAAAAGCATTAAGCGATGGACCGCAGGCGTTATTGCCTGAACAATTCATGGAGTTGATGAAACAAATTCGGCTTATTGCAGAAGTAATCGGAAGAAAAATTGCATAAATGAAGATCGCTATTCTCGGACTCGGACTAATCGGCGGTTCGCTTGCAAAGGCGATAAAAAATGTCCGCCCTGATATTTTTATTTCCGGTTTTGATCTACCGGAAATTACTGCGCAAGCATTCGCTGAGAATGTAATTGATGAACAACTCCTTTCCTCAATTGATGTGAAAGATTCCGATGTTGTTTTTCTCTGCCTTCCCACCGAACTTTCAATCCAAGAAATTGAAAGACTTGCCCCGGTTGTTAAATCCGGCTCTATTATCACTGATGTTTGCAGTGTAAAAAGAGTTCTCGAAAAAAAATGGGATCTTCTGCAGAGCGATGGAAAGTACATCGGCGGACACCCCATGACGGGAAAAGAAAAAGGTGGTTTTGAAAATTCAGATCCAATTCTTTTTGAAAATGCTATTTACATTTTAACGGGAAAAGAAGCTGAACTTCCATCCTCTCAAACGTTGATCGATTTGCTAACCGCAATTGGCGCGAAAATAAAATTTTTAGATGCGTCGCTGCATGATACAATCGTTGCGAATGTGAGTCATCTGCCGCAGCTTGTTGCGGTTTCGCTTGTTAATGCTGCGTTAAACGGAGATCAACATGCGTTTAAGGATTTTGCCGCCGGTGGTTTTAGAGATTTAACGCGTATCGCTTCAAGTGATTTTTTAATTTGGGAACAGATCATTCGTAAAAATCGGATACATATCCTAACGGCGCTGACTAAATTTCAAAAAACAATTGCGGACATTTCAACTTCAATTGAAAAAGAGGATTTTTCTTCTCTTAAACTTGCATTTGAAAAAGCTAAAGAAAAACGGGATGAAATTCCCAAAAACTCAAAAGGATTTCTCAATCCCCTCTCCGACATTTTCATCTTTGTGAAAGATGAGCCGGGAGTTTTATTTAAAATGGCGGAAATCCTTTTCCGGAACAATATAAGCATTAAGGATGTTGAAATTCTCAAAATGCGCGAAGGAACCGGCGGAACGATGCGGCTTTCATTTGATACCAAAGAGATAGCAAAAAAAGCTAAAGGATTGATTGAACAAGTCGGGTTCAAAACCAGGTGATTTCATTTCGGAAAAACATGGTAAATCCGTAATTTTGCAGAAACATTTTTCAAGCTTACGGATTGGCTCTAGTTGTGCTTAATTCCTACAAGCGATCAAATAGTAAAATTAGATTTTTTTATAACTAAAGGAGAAGTTCCTTCATGGCAACAACAGCCGATTTCAGAAATGGATTAATCATTAAATTTAAAAATGACCTCTACACCGTCATTGAATTTCAACACGTAAAGCCTGGCAAAGGCGGAGCTTTTGTTCGTACGATGTTAAAAAATCTGCGCAGCGGAAAAGTTTTGGACAACACCTTCCGTTCCGGCGAAACGCTTGATATCGTCCGCGTCGAAAGAAGAAAATATCAATATCTTTACCGCGATGGGGAGCATTTGGTATGCATGGATAACGGCACGTATGAACAGATCAATGTCCCTTCTGCTCACATCGGTGACGGGATTAATTACTTGAAAGAAAACGAAGAAGTTGAAATTCTTTTTAACGGAGAAGAAATTATCAGCGTTGATATTCCGATTTTTATAAATCTTAAAGTAGTTTCCGTGGAACCGGGAGCAAAGGGCGATACCGTTTCCAATGTAACGAAACCTGCAAAATTAGAAACCGGCGCAACAATAAACGTTCCGTTATTTATAAACGAAGGTGAATTACTTAAGATTGATACTCGCACCGGAAGTTATGTTGAGAGAGTAAAAGGATAACTCTTTTAATTAGGAATTAGGAAGGTTGAATTAGGAATTAAAAACTATTTATTTCTAATTCAACTTTCCACTTTCCACTTGAAACTTTCTACTTTAAAAACCTCGCCACCGCATCAGCACAATTTTCTCCATCCATCGCAGACGACATAATTCCTCCCGCGTAACCGGCTCCTTCACCGGCGGGAAATAATCCCGTAATTTCTTTATGCATATACGTTTCTTTATCACGAGGGATGCGTACCGGCGAGCTTGTCCTCGTTTCAGCGGCAAGCATTTGAGCCTCTTCTGTAATGAAGCCTCTCATCTTATTATTAAATTGAACAAATCCCTCTTTTAGTCTTTGCACAATTGCCTGCGGTAAAATTGTGTGGAGCGGAGAAGAAACCGTTCCAGGGAAATAAGATGACTTCGGCAGTGATGAAGAAATTTTATCCTTTAAAAAATCAGTAACTCTTTGCGCCGGTGCCGTTTGATTGCTTCCTCCGGCTTCAAACGCTACATGCTCAATTTCTTTCTGATACATCATTCCTGCAAACGGACCAAATTTTTCGTACGGTTTAAAATCTTCCGGCTCAACCGAAACTACAAAACCGGAATTTGCGAAGGGAGAATTTCTTTTGGAAATCGACATCCCATTTACAACTAATTCGTCCGGAGCGGTTGAAGCTGGAACGATTATCCCACCGGGACACATGCAAAAAGAGAAAACACCCCGGTTATTTACCTGACAAGCTAAACTATAATTCGCCGAAGGTAAATATTCGTTTTTTTGTTTCGTGTGATATTGCATTTCGTTTATCAATGCCTGCGGATGCTCAATACGAACACCCATTGCAAAAGATTTCTGTTCAAGCAAAATATTCTTTGCTTGAAGAAGTGAGAAAATATCGCGAGCCGAATGTCCCGTTGCTAACAAAACTGAATCAGCAAGCAACTCTTCATTGCCATTCAAAACAACGCCGAGTATCTTTTTATCTTTTAAAATGAAATCTGTTACGCGAGATTCAAAGTGAATTTCTCCACCGCATCGCAAAATAGTTTCTCTGATGGAGGAGACAATTTCCGGCAATTTATTTGAACCAAGGTGTGGATGTGTATCAACTAAAATATCTTCTGCAGCTCCGTGTTGAACAAAGATGCGTAGAATTTTCTTCACGTCTCCCCTTTTCGTTGCGCGGGTGTAAAGTTTTCCATCGCTGAACGTACCGGCTCCACCTTCTCCAAAACAATAATTTGAATTAGGGTTTACCAGCCGATCCACCATAAGTTGTTTAATATCGCGTCTTCTCCCACGTACATCCTTCCCCCGTTCGACAATTACCGGCTTAATTCCAAGTTCAAGTAAACGAAGCGCGGCAAACATTCCTGCTGGTCCAAATCCTACTACTGCAACTTTTTTCTTTCCGGTTACCGGTTTATAATTAATAAATGGGTTTTCTTCGGTCGGAGTCTCATTCACATATACATCCAGAAGTAATTTGTAGACAGGAAATTTTCGCGCATCAATAGAACGGCGGACAAGCCGCACAGCATTTATTTCTTCTGCTGATATCTGTAATTGATCTGAAATTTCAGAACGGATGGCTGAATCCGACAATGCATTTTCAGGAAGGAGCGCTATTTCTATTTGTGTCTTCATAAATTTTTATTTTGTATTAAAGTTAATTTCATTCCTTGTAGAGAAAATATCTTAGGGAAATGGTTATAGATTACATTCCTCACAAGACCTACTGACCACTGATAACTGACCACTGATAACTGATAACTAAAAACTTTTAAGGGGCTGTATTAACTTTCTTCCACTCCTCAACCCAATCGGTGAAAGGCGTCATCATTGGCACAGCGGTGATTTTTCCTCCAAATCCAATATAACGATAAATCACCGAATTTAAATTTGTTACCGGGGTGGCTTTTAAAAGATTTTCATTAATGGTGATTCCATATTTCCGCGCCAGTTCAACAGAGTATTGAATTATTGAACTTCTCAGCTTGTTAAATGCCAGATCACGCTTAAGTTTTTCTTTCATCATTGAAAATTCCTCGTCGGTAGAAAACTTGGAATTTTTTTTATCCGTCAATTTAAATATTGAATATCCTTCCGGCACTTTTAAAGGTCCATACATCTCGCCGATTTTAAGCAAACCGGCAATCCTTCCAATCTCTCCAAAAGAAGTTGTGGGAAATAAACCGAATTCCCCGTCGTTTTCTTTTGTCAGTTCTCTTTGCGAATACTGTTTTGCAAGTATTTTGAAATCAATTCCTTCTTTCAATTTTTGCAGAACCGTATCAACGGTTTCGAGGCTGTTTGTTAAGATTTCAATAATATTTACCAGCGGAGGAGATTCTTTTTTTGAATTTCGTTTTGCATAATATGCGGCAACTTCCTCATCGCTAACTTTTGCCGAATCAAGAAAAGTTCCCTGCATTGCCTGATGAAGAAGAAAATCTTTCCAGATGCCAAGCGATTCTTTTACTTCATTCGTTTGATCCAACTTTTGTTTGTAACCTTCTTCTGCAAGAACTTCCCGCTCGATGAACTCTCTTGTCTTTCTGCTTAGTAGAGAAAGAACATCCCTTTTTTCCGATGACGTAAACCCCGGATTTTCAAAATTCAAAAAGCGAATAAAACTCTTTAAAGGAATATTCTTCTTCCCTAATTTAACAAAAACCTTGGTGAGAGAATCGGCAAGTTCTGACTTTTCCAGTGTATAAAAATCTTCCGAACTTAAATAAAGTTTATCCTTATCATCTTTTTTGCCCGCTGCCTTTGTCTCTAATAAGAGAACAATTTTATCGGTAGAAAGTTTCAAAAGTAGACCATTCGCCTCTATTTTTTTGTTTAGGAACATTTGTTTCATATACTTTACAAAATATTCTCTTTCCGCTCTTCGGCGGGCGACTTTTTTTATTTGTTGGTATTCACTTTCCCAGCCTTGTGATTTCGCCAAGATTGGCTCATATCTTTTAACGATATGATAAATATACCAGCCGTCTTCAAAATGTATTGGAAGAGTATTGGCATGTTCCGGAAGTGAAAATATTTGCCTTTCCAAACTTTCATCTTCCATCCCTATCTCAAACGCGAGCGTATCTTTTGATTGTTCCGGCAGCTCAACCATCAAACTATCGAATGGTAAACCTTTCGATAAGAGAGATGAATAGTTATTGATCTCTTTTTCATTTGGAGAATATAAAGCGCGTGCGAAAACTTTTGTTGCGTTGGAAAAATAATCCGCAAGAAGCTGCTGCGCTTTTCCTTTCGCTTTTTCGGCAACTTCTTTATTGTAGAGAGCATCTCGCACGAACATTTTTTCAAATTCGTGGATGCTGTATGAAGTTATTTCAACAGTGTCGAGCCGATGTTCAAGCGCGGCTTGTGCAAATAATTTTTCAAAAATTATCCCGTAAAGGAATTCCTCTTTTAACTGGGGAGTAATCCCCTTCATCTGCCGGTCAAGCTGCGGAATCATTTCATATCGTTGGATGAATTCTTTCCTCGTAACCGGAATATTTCCTATTTTTGCGATAACTTCATCATCAGTTTGCGCTTTTGTTTGCATGATGAAACTTATGCTGAAAAGGAGAATAACGTATTTGATCATGTACTATCTTTCGTGATTGACTGCCTAAAGTTACAAATAATTTTTTACCAAATTAAAGGTGTTTTTAATCCCGATGCAAAATATTTGAGGCTCACTTGAAAAAAAATGTTAATAAAAATCTAAAAGTAAATGAGAAGAAACCGGAGCTAAAAACTCCTAAAGTAGAAAACGAGCGGAAACCGCCGAAATGGTTTTATGCGGTACCGTTCCTGCTTCCTGTCATCGTAATAATTCTGCTTGAATTTACACTCCGCACGTTTAATTACGGAAGAAATATTGAAACATGGATCCCCTATCATCCCGAACTTCCGGGAAAGTTGGTCCTTAATATCGAAGTCGCATCAAAATATTTTCTTACCACAAAGGGAATTCCTTCTTCCATCTTCGATCCTTTTGATGCGGTAAAAAAGCCGGGAACATTCCGTGTGTTTGTTCTTGGAGAAAGCAGCGCCGCGGGTTTCCCGTATGAACCGACCGGTTCTTATTCCCGTTACATTCGTGACCGTCTTCAGTTGGTTTATCCGAAGCAAAATATTGAAGTCGTGAACGTCAGCATGGCGGCAATAAATTCGATTGTGATAAAAGATATGCTGCCGGAAATATTGAAACAAGACCCCGATCTGATCTTGCTTTATGTTGGACATAACGAATACTATGGCGTTTTTGGCGCGGCTTCGCAGTCGTTGTTTGCCGGAAACAAAACTATGGTAAGCGCAATGCTTTATTTGAACGAGTTCAAAACGGTTCAGCTTTTAAGAAATATGTTCAATACTGTTTCGTTTTGGTTTAAGGGGAAAGGAAAAGATAACGGCGCAACGTTAATGGCGCGGATGGCAAGTAATAATTTGGTGCCGTATAAATCAAAATTATATCAAGCCGGATTAACTCAATTTGAAGGAGAACTTTCCGATATTATTCAAATGATAAAAGAGAAAAATGTTCCGTTAATAATGGGAACGCTCACATCAAATTTGAAAGATCAACCGCCGTTCATTTCGATCAATGAAAAAGAAAGTGAGTCCGCCGACAATTACTTTAAGTTAGCTCAAGAGTCTCTGAAAAATGGAAATGCAGTGGAAGCCAAAAAACTTTTCATCAAAGCGAAAGAGTTGGATGCTTTGCGCTTCCGCGCACCAGAAGAGATGAATGATATTATCAAAGAACTTGCGGGACGTAACCAAATTCCTCTTGTTGATTTTGAATCAGCTTTCAACAACGAAAGTGAAAATGATATTGTCGGCAATAATTTAATGGTTGACCATCTTCATCCAACACTGCACGGATACCAGATATTCGGTAAATTGTTTTTTGAAGCGATGGAGAAGAATAATTTTCAGCCGAGCGCGGAGAAAATAAATATTTCTGATGAAGAACAACATGCGCTTGTGGTTAAGAATTTTCCTTTCTCACGTTTAGATTCTACCATAGCAAACTACCGGCTTCTTTCACTTAAAGGAGATTTCCCTTTTAACAAAGACGGCAGGAGCAAAAAACTGCTCGATTTTGTAAAGTTTACGGATTTCAACGATTCCCTTGCCTACAAAGTGGTTGAACAAAATTATTACTGGGAATTGGCGCATAAAAAACTCGCAACTTATTATCTGGGACAAAAAAACTACACCGGATTTATGAACGAGTATTCTGCTTTGATCGGTCAATTTCCTTACACGATAGGGTTGTATGAAAAAGTTGTACAAGTCTTGTTGGAATCACAAAAATATTCCGAAGCCTACAGCTATCTGGAGAAATACTACCGTTTGCAGCCTGATGCGTTTTGTACAAAATGGTTGGGAACGATCAATCTTTTTAACAATAATGATGATCTTGCTTTGCGCTATTTAAAGGAAAGTTTTTCGTTTAATTCGAGAGATGCACAATTACTCTGGAACCTCTCCGGTGTGTTTGTAAAAAAGAAAGATTACGCCAACGCTCTTTTGTTTGTAAATAAGTGTTTAGAAGTGGAAAGAAATTTCCCCGGTGCAGCACAAATGAAAATGCAGCTTGAACAAGCGAAGTAAACTCGCTGTTTTCCCCGGCTTGACGGCAAGGCAGGTAAAATATTTGGTTGTGAACTTTGGAAATGTATTTACAAATGCGGGAAAGTAAAAATCAATTATTCAATTCTGAAACCGAATAAACCCTTTGATAAACAACATCTTCAAAATTCTTGAAATGGGCTTTTCCACATTCAATTTTTAGTTTTTCACTTCCTCGCAATTCCTGACCGGCTGATTTGGTTTCTGCAACAAAGTAGATTTTCTTTTCACCTTTTTTTACAATAGCCCAATCAGGATTATATGTCCCGATAGGAGTATTTATCTTAAACCAATAAGGAAGTTTGAAATAGAATTCAATTTGTTCACTGCTCTCACAATCTTTGGCAAAGTCACTTTCTACTTTTGAATCAAGAGGAATATAATTTTCGTAAATCGTTTTATCTATTGCAAATTTCTTTTCTTCCTCTGTTCTTGCTTCTTTGCCAACAATATGCGTAAAGTCATCGAGATAAATTTCAAAATCGCTGTCGTCAAACAAAGTCATTTCATAAACTTTGTTACCGATTTTTTCATATTTAATTCCGTCAATCATTAACTGATGTAATTCGTCTTTGATTATCGCAACAGCATTATCCATAAACAACTGCGGATTAAGCAATAACTCTTTTAACCGTTCTGAATTTTTCAATATTTCTAAAATGGTGTTTCGAGTTAATTCTGTTTTACTTTGTATGTAAGCCAGCATATCGGGGATCTCAAATGGAATACCGTAATCATCATTTGCACTGTCGCTGACAAATTGACCACCCACACCTTCATCAGTAATTAAAATCTTTTTCTTGGTTGACCTGATGGTTGGCTTTTTCGTTTCGTCCATTTTACTCACCGCATTAGCAGCAAGCGTTATAAGTTTATCGGTATCGTAATGAACGCTGTATTTTGTATGAAACCGTATCTTTTCCCAAATCTGTAAAAACTTAGGGTCGGCTTCAAATCCTTTTCTATAGTTTACTTTCTTCTTGTCGTTTTTGTTTTTTGTTCTGCCCGAAAAATCAACACCGCAATCTTCCTGAATTTCTTTCTGTAATGCTTTTGCAAAATCTTCATACCGTTCATTTGCAACAACCGTCAATTTATTTATGTTGGGGTCGAAAATTCTTTGCCCGTCCTGATTAACAGACAACCGCAGCCCTCTGCCAATTTCCTGACGTTTTTTTATTTCGGATTTTGTTTCGTTCAAGGTGCAGATCTGAAAGACATTGGGATTGTCCCAGCCTTCGCGCAAAGCAGAATGGCTGAATATAAAGCGAAGAGGGACATTAACATCGAGCAGTTTTTCTTTATCCTGCATTATCAACTTGTAGGTATCATCATCTAATTGTGTTTCTCCGCCGGTATCTTTTACCCTTCCTTTATTGTCTTGCGAAAAATAACCGTTATGAATATCGGCAACCGGATAAGGGGCTAGGTTTTTATAAAGAGGTTTAGAAATTTCTTTTTGATAAATTTCTTCAAACCAGAGGGCAAACTTTCCTTTAACCGGGTTTCCGGTGGAATCATATTCGCGATAGTTTTTAACTTTGTCAATAAAGAAAAGCGAAAGAACTTTTATTCCTTTTTCTAAATAATGCTTTTCTTTTTTGAGATGTTCTTCGACGGTTTTAACAATCATAAAACGCATAACTTCATCGTTCATTCCCCCTTGCGTCTCACCCTTTTTCAAAACGATACCATTGGTAAGTTCAATTTGCTCATTGCCAAAATCTATTTCATAAATTTTTAGTCCATCATATCTTTCATTACTATTTGAAAGTTTGAACAAATCAAGATTTTTTCCGCTTGCCGTAACGGATTTTCTTTTTATTCCATCTTTTGCGGTCACATCAATTTTTACTTTTGCTTTAATCGTATTTCCGGTACGGGTGATATTTTCTAATTGAAGAAAAGGAGAGTTAAAATCATTTTCACTTACAACAGAATCAACCTCTATCTGTTTCACTAAACCCAAATCATACGCTTTAACCGGATTGAGCGAATACATCAGGTTGTAAAGGTTCGTGTGTGTTGCAGAATAGCGAAGCGTGCAAAGCGGACTTAAATTTGCAATTGCCCGCTTGCGGATTTCCGTTTCCATATTCTGCGGTTCGTCTACAATGACAATAGGTTTACAGCTTTGAATAAACTCAACAGGTTTTTTGCCGGTGAGTTTATCGTTCGGCTTGTTGATTATATTTTCATCTTTTGCGAAGGAATCAATATTAATTACCAATATCTGAATAGTATTCGCAGAGGAAAAACCTCTTAAATTGGAAACTTTTTTACTATCATAAACATTTGCGGTAACCGGAACTTTGTCGTAAAGATTTTGAAAATGTTCTTCTGTTATTTCAAGATTTTTCATTACGCCTTCACGAATGGCAACCGAAGGAACAACGATAACAAATTTCTTAAAACCGTAAAGTTTATTCAGTTTATAAATGGTGCGGAGATAGACATACGTTTTTCCTGTGCCTGTTTCCATTTCGATAGAAAAATTCCAGCCGTTGTTTATTATTTCATCTTTAGTTGAAATTTTCAAGCCGTTATTTTTCTGAACACGCTGAATATTTTCTGTCAATTGGTCAAGGTGGGAAAAGTCAATCTTGTTGCCGAAGCCGTTTTCTGTAAGTAACGCGCCGGGTTGTTCGATTGAAAATTCAAAGTCACCGCTGCTTAAAGATTGTCCTTCAAAAATATCAGTGATGGCTTTAACCGCTTCTAACTGAAATTGCTGTTTGCTATCGAAGTGGAGTTTCATCAGTGCTATGCTACTAATTTTTCTTTTAATTCATCACGCTTTGTCCACGAAAAATCATATATGCCGTATTCGGCGATTGCCTGAGTAACTTCAGGAGCAATTTCTTTTTCCAAATCATTCAATATCATTATTCCCTCGTTGTTACGTGCTTGCTTGGTATCTTCAAAAGCAAAAAGGTGAGCGATAATATTTTGCTTCTTGGGACTTGAAACTGCTTTGATAATTCGTTCGAGAGCTTTTTCAGAAGAAGGAATTAAAAAATCAAACTTATGCTGAAAAGAACTTTTACCTTGAAGAATAATATTTGGAGAAAATCGAATATTATTTTGTTGAAGAAAATTAGTTACATCTTCTAAAAAGAATGATTCTACTTTAGGTGAAGCAATAATATGCAGATCATCAACTGCCATTAACGCTTGCAAATAATTATGTTTTCGCATTGGAAATGTTGACGGTGTCGCCTTGATTGTCAACTCATTGCCATTTATAATCACGCCAAAACCATTAAGGATAGAATCTAATTCTCTTTTTCTTGCAGGGGTGGATATATCCACTCCAGCCATTTCAAGATTATTTAGAGTTTCTCCGTCATCTGTCATATAAATATAGTCTCTATCATCACGTTTCAGATAGAACTGAATATAATCATTGATATGATTTACAAACGGAGTAGTTACTTCATAATAGCCGTTTATTTCTTTATAGTTGATTTTTTGTTTCAACCAACTGATGTATGATTCAATTAGGTCTTTCATATCAATAATGTTTTTATAATCTTCGGTAGTTGTTTTACATTGCAATATCTGAAAAAATCCTCCATAATTTCATAAATATCTTTTCCGTCAAGCGGCAATAATAATTCCGCAGGAACTGCCCACCTTTCTCCAAAACCTTCAACATATAAATGTAAATGAGGAGAAGGAATTTCTTTTCCATTGTAGAGTTCAAGTATCGGTAATGGAACAGTTTCAACTTCGGGATTTGGATGTGGGGCGCCATCAAAATCCAATCTTCTCAGAATATACGCTTTTCTAACTCTATTTTGATAAACTACTTTTGTTATCTTAATGCTTCCGCGATAAAGGTCAAATAAAAATTTCTCACGCTTGTCGGCAGAAATAAAAGAAATGACCAACTTTTCACCTGAATGAGGGAATTGATATTCTTGGTCATACTCTGGAAATTTTTCCATCCCAAAGAAAAAATCTGCGTCTTGTTGTGTAATGAAATGTGCCATTGTTATATCGTTTTAAAATCAATTTCCGCATCACGCATTTGCAGAACTGTGTTTGTTTTCAACTGGTCGTTACCGGTAAAGATTTTATCAAGAGTAATAACCTTTTTAGGTTTAGCTGAAATTATTCTTTCAATTAAGGCTACATTCATTTCTTCAAGTGCAATAATTAGTTCACCATCGTTTACAGTATAATATTTTTCTTTCTCTTCTACTTTGTCGGTGAGCAAATATCCAGCTTTCAGCATAAGCTCGTAAAGCATGTTTTCTTTTTCGCTGCCTTCTCTTACCGGGTTTGTAAATGCGTCCAACTGAGTTTCTAAATTATCTTCCGTTATTTCACTGCCCCTCCATATTTTGAAATTAGAAGAGGAGAGTTTGAATACCTTAAAACCGACCTCACCCCGGCCCTCTCCAAATGGAGAGGGAGATTGAAATGGAGAGGGAGATTGAAATGGAGAGGGAGATTGAAATGGAGAGGGAGATTGAAATGGGGAGGGAGTTTGAAATGGAGAGGGAGTTTGAAATGGAGAGGGAGTTTTTAAATTATTTGTGCCGCTGTTGTTTTTAAGCGCGTTTGTAATTTTTTCTATTACAGATTTGATATTATTCAAAACCTCGTCATTGGTAAAACGCATGACTGATATGCCAAATTCATTTATAACCTGCGTCCTTGCCTCATCGTGTTCTTGTTGTTCCTTTTCATTATGGTAACCACCGTCAACTTCGATGACCAATTTATTTTCGTGACAATAAAAATCTGCGATAAATTTTCCCAACGGGTGCTGTCTTCTGAATTTACAATTTTCGACTTTTCTATTTCGCAATTGCTGCCAAAGTTTTTCTTCCGCTTCAGTTTTATCAGTCAATCGTAATTGATGAGCGTTTTCGAATATTGTTGGAGAAGCATCCATAAACAAATTATGAAAATATTTTCCGCTTTTATCTCCCCTCTCCATCTGGAGAGGGGTTGGGGGTGAGGTCAATTTTCTTATTACTCTTCTTATTCTTTCCTTTGCAATCTCCGCAATGGTTTTGTAGCCCGCTTTGTATGCTTCGCTTTCCTCAGCGCATTTCTCAGGTAGTTGTACAAGAATAAATTTACGGTTACCTCCATCTTCTTTGTTAAGTTCTAAAACGGCTTGGGCGGTTGTGGCTGAACCGGCAAAGAAATCAATAATAATATCAGTATCAGTAGTAAAAAATTTTAAAATATGTTTTACGAGTTGTACTGGTTTAGGAAAAGTAAAAATTTCTTTTTTTATAAACAACTCTTTGATGTCCTCAGATCCAAAATTGGGAATTTCAGATTCATCAATTACAGAGCTAATAATTAAAGTATTCCTTTTTTTTCTGTATCGTGGTAATCCTTTACTGTTAAAAAATATTTCTTCCCATTCTTGACCTTTATAGTCAAGCGTTGGAATTCCTATAAGTATGTTTTTGAAAAATTTTTCTATTTGATTACGATATGGAAATGAACCTCTTAAAATAACATCATTGACCAACTCTCCATTTTTGAATTCCATTTTTTGACTTACAATTTCTAATTTTACCTCATCACCCACTTCCTTTTCAAAATCAACATTTTCCTTTCCATATATTTTCAAACCAGCAGGGAAAGTAATTTCACAAGTAGGATTTCCAGGGTTTGGTGCATTATAACAATAATGTTCTAATTCAGCGAGTTTATCCGGGTAATTTTTACCATATAAACTATTAACGTTTTCAGCCTGTCTGCCGTAAGCAAGGATATATTCATGATTTTTTACTATTCTATTAAATCCTTTAGTACTTCCTTTATTTATCCAAGTTAAAATTCCTCTATCTAAATTATTCTCCTCTCCAAAAATCTCATTCATTATCAGCCGAAGATTATGCACTTCGTTATCATCAATGTGAACGAAGATTACTCCATCATCGCGCAAAAGATTTTTTGCAAGAAAGAGGCGGGGATACATCATACTTAACCAGTTGCTGTGATAATGTCCGCTTTCTTTGCTGCTCTTTCGGAAGAATCCCTCTTTCAGCAAGTACCCTTCTTCGTCTTTTTCGCCAATGCGTTTAAGGTAATCTTCTTTCTTTTCGCTAAACTTATCGGGATAGATAAAACTGTCGCCACCGGTGTTGTAAGGGGGATCAATGATGATACATTTTATTTTGCCGTAGTAGGACTTCTGCAATACTTTCAGTACTTCAAGGTTTTCCCCTTCAATAAAAACATTCTCGGACCTCACCCCCGACCCCTCTCCAAATGGAGAGGGGAGAAAGCCATCGTTTATACCTTCACCTGGACAAGGTTTAAGTGTTGCTGTGGTTGATTGTTGTAAAATTTTAAAAGCGTCGGTCTTGCCAGCCCAATTCAAAACATAACGTTCGTTTTGGAATTCGATGTTTTCTTTCCCCAACGACGCTTGAAGTTTTTCCCAATCAACTTTTCCCTCTGTAATGGCTTCGGGAAAAAGTTGTTTCAGTTTTTCCAACTGGTTTTGCTGTATGTCTAAAGATTTTCCTTTCATCAATAGAAATTTAATTAAATTTTGTTTATAAAGGCAAAACAGTGCATGATTTTTTAACTTTAAAAACAAAAAAGGCATACCAAAATGATATGCCTTTTTCAATTTAATGAAATGTTCGTTTAGAACTTTATACCCATTGAGAAGTGCTGGGTATTTTTTAACATTCCGAAATCCTGGTAAGCGTAATCAAGTGATACGCCGAGACCGGGGAAGAACTCGTACATTAATCCAACGCCAAGTGTTAAACCTTCTTCGGAGTTTGTGAGAAATAATGATTTGTATCCGCCGCGCACGGAGATCATGTTCTCAAAAACATATTCAGCGCCAACGTTCAATGCTTCAGAGTTGTCATTCGGATGGAGAGCATCAACACCAACGGTAAAGCGGTGTTCTTCGGTACTAAGTACATCCATCGCAACACCAACTCTAAATGTTAAAGGAAGCGGAAAGTCATCCGTTTTTAAGGTTGCAAGAATTTGCTCATTATTTCCATAAATAGTAGAGTTAATATCGTGCAGCACGTAGAGGTCTTTTCCGTCCATACGCATATCAGTACCGAAGTTAGTAATAGTAGCAGCCATTCTTAAACCATAAAGATCCGAATTAAAAAGGATTCCGAGATCAACTGCAACTGCAGAAGCTGAGGAATTCCAAATGGATTCATTAATGTATTTAAGATTACCGCCGATGGAAAAACGATCGGTTAAATTGTACGCGTAAGTTACGGCAAGGGAATAATCTTTTGCCGAGAACATCTCACCTGTTCCATCTGGTTCACGCATGGTTGTAACTTCCATTTTTCCATAATCCAGATAAGTTAAACTTAAACCAACTGCACCGAGATCTCCGAGATTTAATGAGGCTCCGGCCCAATTATACGTTATATCTGCAAACCATTTTGTATGAGCGAAGAAGGCTTCGTTTCCTTCAATTCGTGAGATACCGGCAGGGTTCCAATAGAGCGAAGTAATATCATTTGCCGTCGCAGAAAATGCGCCGCCCATTGCTACCGGTCGGGAACCAACTCCAATGTTTAAGAATGGTGCTGCAGTTGAACCAACTTTCGTTTGTGCAAATGAAAATGCGGTAACAAAGATCAATAAATTTATTATAAAAAGTTTTCTCATCTCTCAAACTCCGTTATTTAATGAGAGCAAATTTGCTAATTTTGGTTCCGATACCCGGCGCATCCACTACAAATACATATACGCCGAACGCTACGTCAAGGTTTTCCTCAGTTCGTAGATTCCAATAAACATCGCCAACAAACAGATCATCGTGATTTAATGTTTTCACTAATTCACCACGCACGGTAAAGATGGAGATTTTTGAACCCGGAGGAATCCTTGTAAACCGGATTTCTCTTTCACCTCTACCGCTTGTCTGCGTACTCGATAACCTTGATTCAGCAACGTGAGTTACTACGTAAGGATTGGGAACAACTTTAATTTTATCGAGATCGCTTTTTGCGAGATCATTATTTATACTTGCCGGATCAATTGAGAAGGTTATTTGATCAACTCTATTGAAAGGTTTGGTAGTATAAATTCGTAAGAATCCCTGGGATTCTATCGGCGCATTCGCTGTACCATATTGAAAAATCACATTAAATGTCCGGTAGGGAGTTCCTTCTATTTCTTCCTTAAAGATAACATTATGGCTGGTGCTTACCGTTCCGGTCTTGAAATAGACAAAGTTTATATAGTTGCCTGTCGTGAGATTTTTAACCCTGAAAGTAACCTCTTTCGCCGTTACTCTATTTCCTGCGGTATTGGTCCCTAACGTATCTGCTACTGACGTATCAACTATAGCGTTTGAAAATTCAAATTGATAATCGTACGGCATAGCAATTCCTTCCAAACTGGGTTTGCTCGAAGGAGGCGGGAAGACTCTAAAAATATAAGGAGGCGGGGGCGATGAAGTGATACCTTCAAATCTCGATTTTGCAGTATCGGTTTTAATCACGTCTTCATTATAGAGTTGAAGTCTAAAGCCGTGTACAACTTTAGTTTCGCCGTTGAACTTTGTGCTTTTATTTACTAAGGTATCCATAGTCCCGGCATAAATCGTCGTATCGGTTGTTCTACTATCTCCGTTAACTACAATTTCAACTCCTTTCGGTACGGTAATGATTTCACCGGGTTTAACGATGTACTGTGCGCTCAGTGACGGAATCTGCACAGTATCAGGAGTTACTAAATCTATTAATGACCAATTTGAGGTATACCCTTGCAGGGCAGTATCCTGAAAAGCAATTTGATATTGATTATTTGCATGTACCGCGTGGTCATCAATCAGCTCAACCTGAACAGTTCCAGTTCCTCTAAAGTTTGCTGATTTTTGCAGCAAACCAAGTTTTGCAGGTGCGTATCCTGTTGGGCGGAATCCGGGAGTAATATAGCCGGTATTGTCATCGGTAACAATTTGTCCGGAAGAAGTTCTATCAATATACTTAGAGTTTTCCGAAGGGAAAATATCTAACTTTGCATCACCGGCGTCATAAGCGCAAACTGCGTAATAATAGGTTTGTCCTTTCATTACTGTAGAATCTATAAACCTATTAATGATACCCGTGTTGCTTCCGAGGTAGTAGGTTGTACCTCCAACTTGTTCCATGAGAGCGGCTGAGGGATAAAAGAATCCCGAAATACTGTCTTTCAGATCGTATTGTACAAGCGGTTTGTCAAATGATAACGTTCCCAGTGCGCTGGTAATTTGGCGGGAATCTATAAATCCAGCATCGGTTGCGCGATAAATTTTATACCCTTGAAAATCCTTTTTCTTGGAAATAAAATCCTTAGAATTTTCTACAGGTTCTCCATCCCAATAAATAACTGCATTTCCATCTTCCTGAGTTACCGTAATTTTCGGTTTTCTTGGAGGTTGCGGAAATTTATATCCCGCGTTATAAATTTGTTGAACAATAATTTTACTTCTTGTAATATCACTATAATCAACACCGAAAAGAAGCGCGACAGAGAATCTTTCGGTTTGGTTAGCTTTTAATGGGAAATAACCTGAAGCATAAATAAAGTCTCCATCCATCGGCGTTGGAGGAACGACATCAAATCTGCCGGGGAACATTCTCGTCCAAACGGTTTGGTCATCACTTAAATCTGGGGATGCTTGCTGGTTGAAGAAGTTAAAACTTGTTAACCCGATTTGATCAGATTCGTGCGGGTCGGTTCTGCCAAAATTTGGTTCACCCTGGTCTGGAATTCCATTTCCTTCCGTACCGTCTGCATCGGGCCTAATATAATTTGCGTCATCTTTTCCAACGCCGTCAGAACCAACGTCATCAACAGAAGGGTCCCAATCACCATCTTCGTCACCGGCATAGTGCAGTTTCAAAACAACATTTCCATCGGGATTAGGAACATAACTTGAAATCATATTCCCCGCCGGGTTATCTCTTTTTTCATCAATCAACGGATCATCAACGGCAATGTTATTTTTATAATCCTTATAGCGTAACCCTAAAAGACCTTTTGCGTTTCTTGTTAAAAAATCAATTGATTCATTTTCATCAATTAAGCCATCGAGATCGTTATCAATGCCATCATAAGCGGAGGGATCCGGGTACGCGATTTTCCTGTCCTGTGACCATGATGCGATGTGTCCCTCCCGAAATTTTGATACTCCGGCGGTAATAATGAACCGGTTTCCCATAGAGTAAACGGTGTCAACAGGGCTAACTACAGGATGTAAACTTCTTACATAAGTTAGAGGGTCAATGAGAACAACATTATCTCCTGCTTTATAGATCACACCCGCGGTATCAAAGTCCGCCTTGATGAACGTTTTTGCAAGCGGATTAGGAGAATCGTCATCATTATCAATACCATCAAAAGGATTACCAGGAGATTCGAGGAATGCGTAGCCGACATAACCAACTTTTTGACCGTGGTTGCCGACCCCGTCATTATCCCATGAATAAGTTATCCATGCATCAATATCAAAATAGCCTAAGTCGTCTCCGCTGTCTCCGTCGCCACCGGCTAAGGTACCAACGACGGTACCAAAATCAGCTTTTTTGAAATTGTAAGTTCCTTCATTTTTAATATCATACAACCAAAAAATTGTATTTTCGGCTAAGAAGCTAGCCCATTGAAACCCGCGAACAGCTAATTGCAAACCCATACCATGACGGGTTGCGTCTGAAGAGTCAGGTTGGAAAAGAGTTGCATTCAAATTTGCCACATTATCAGCGCCATTAAATTGATCGTCCCATTGGTCATCTGCCCAATAGTAGCTTTCTTGATCGGCATTAATTAGTCCGCGTCCGAAATAACCATCCCACTCTGAATTACCTTTTGCGTCAGTCCAATCGGGGTGATCGCGCCAGCCGCCGAGAGGCCACGTTCCCTGGAGATGGCTCATCGCTATCCCTTCTTGAGCGACTTTACTTTCATAAGCAGGGTTATTAAAACCGGGGATCGGGTTAAAGCCCCAAAAATAATTATAGATAGGATTTTTTTCAGCCGCTTGCCCATTTCTCGGACCACGTGAAATAGTTACAGAGTGGAGTGTATCTCCGTTCATATTAACAAATTCAACCCCAATTAATGGGATACAATCTCCGATATAATTTTCGCCGGAACCGCGGGGCCATTCTCCGCGAATATCTACGCCGGAATTAAAACCGGAAATTTGTCCATCATTATAGAAGGAAATGGCAACTCTATTTCCTTTATGAAAACCGACTCTTCTTAAATTCGGGTCACTTCTTTGGGCAAGCAGGCTGCCGACCGCAAGAACAAAGATGAGTAGTAAATTTTGATAATATTTTTTATTCATATCTACTTAGCCTTAGGATTAAAAGTTAAAGGACGCGCCGAGTTCAACTCTTCGCGGTTCTGAAAAATATGTTGGGTTAGTATAAAGTTCATCCAAAGAATTGTAATACATGAGTGGATTGACCTTCTGCGCATCCAACTTTCCAAACGTAAACAACGGGTCGCCGGTATCTCCGTATACTCCTCTCGGATTATCGAGATCAAGCAAGTTATAAACTTTAACAAATATAGAAATTTTGTAATTATCAATTTTGAAATCTTTATAAGCCCTAATATCAATATTGAAAACACTTGGCTTGTTATCACTGTTTTTAGGGAAAGCGTTTTGGGTAATTAATGTATTTTTGTTTGGTTGACGAGTATAAGGTTGTCCCGAATAAAAATTACTGATGATCGAAAAACCGTAATTATCCGGGACGGTGTACGCGGCTACAATGTTTAGCGTATGAGTCTGATCCCAATCTAACGGGGTAATAAAAGTCTCCGGTGCAGCCCCGCCTAAAACTGCATTTCTTGCATCTGCGGGATTCGAGGCATTTCCTTTAGTAACTGCGTAAGTATAATCCAGATTCACCGCAAGACCGCCAAAAAAACGTTTTTCGAACTTAACGATGATACCTTTTGAAAATCCAAAATCAGAATTCGCGTATTGACTGTATGATTTTGCCCCGCCGAATACTAAAATATCATTGGTTTGCGTACCGATGAGATCGCGGAAATCCTCGAAAAACATGGTTACGTCAACGGCGATATCGTCCCCAATTTGCTGTTGCAAACCAATTTCTCCCTTTACCGTTTTTTGCGGTTTCAAATCTGCGTTTCCAACTAACCCAGCGTTTCCTGAAACATCCGCAAGTTTAAAATTAGGATTAGAGTAAAGCAGTTCGTAAGAAGGAAGCTGGAAAAAATGTCCGTACGAAAAGTGAATAACGCCTTTATCAGTTATAGGGAAGGCAATCCCCAATCTGGGGCTAAACTGATACTTCACCTTGGCATCTTTATACCAATATGATTGTCTATCCGATAACGAAGCGTTCTTATTTTCAGGGCGTATTGGATTGTTGATATCCGGGTCGGAGGGATCGCTAAGGATAAAACTATTAGGATTGAAAATATCCAGACGCACGCCGGC
>MNVA01000060.1 GCA_001871325.1 Ignavibacteria bacterium CG1_02_37_35 | reverse complement strand
ACAAATATTCGCCTAACATAATTTTTCTTTTAGCTAATTATGGTCCTTATCTAAGCACTGATAACGGCAGAACTTGGGCAAGATCTGAAGGAGGAAGAACATCAAACCATATTAGATTCGTAAAAACTGATATTAATGTCTTATATGATTATGATTTGGTCCATGTGATATACGATTCCTATAAATTTATTGCAAAGAAGTCGACAGATTTAGGGAAATCGTGGATCGAAATTAATAATGGTCTACTTAGAAAGGCTGATGTAGTAGATCAAAATGCAGCAATCTCGGCTCTTGAACCAGATATAAATAACCCCAATATTGCTTATTGCGGACAAGTTGGCGGGTTAAGCAAGACAACCAATGGCGGGGAGAATTGGTTTCAAGTGGATTCTTCCATAAAGGGTTTAGAGCCCTGGATGGGTTTTCCAACTATATTGTTAGATCCTAATAAAAGTGGAAGAATCTATGTCGGCGTTAGGGGAGGCGGGGTTGCTTTTACAGATCAATTCACAAAAGGTGGGTTGTACTTAACAGAAGACGACTGCAAAACCTGGCGGAGAGTATTTACCGGTTCAGTCCTTGGCATCTTCTCAGATGAAGGAAATCCGCGCCGGGTGTTTATTAATACATACCAGGGCGTATTCAGATTTTTAGATACACTTACCGTAACAGATATAAAGGATATTCCAAATAACTTGCCGGAAAGTTTTCTTTTACAGCAAAACTATCCCAACCCTTTCAATCCAAGTACTACAATAAGCTACCAAATACCAAGTAACAACTTTGTTACCTTAAAAGTTTATGATGTTCTCGGTAATGAGGTTTCAACACTTGTAAACGAATGGAAGGAAGCCGGCAGTTACAACGCGCAGTTTACTACAAGTTCCGCCGTAGGAGGAAAGCAGCTTGCAAGCGGAATGTATTTCTACACGTTAACTGCAGGTAAGTTTACTGATACAAAGAAGTTCATTCTTCTAAAATAACTTTATGTTTTGTAACGCAGTCCCGAAAGCTTTCGGGACTGCGTTATAAGTCTAAGACCATTGACTTCTCTTTTGTTTTATATCTATTCTCTCTTATTTTTGATGCCGGAATTCCATTGAGGTTATTAGCTCTTCCTCCTGGTTCTTAAATACAAAAACAAATATCATTTTGCGCATTCGTAAATAATTCATCAATAGTTTTGAGATAATTTTGATCAACTTTACTAATCTAAAATCCGGCGGGAAAATATTTCTTACAATTCTCCTTTTCCCATTCATTGTTTTTCTGATGGATTTCATCATTCGTTTTGAGTATATAAAAATTCTTAACACTACCGGATTTATAAATTATTCACTCTCATTTGTCTATGAAGCGCTTCTCTATACTTTTCTTTTGTGGTTGATCTCGTTTGTAAAAAAATCACGCAAATATGTTGTTCTTCTTTTCGTTCTTTTTATTACCTCGCTTCAGCTATTGGTGTACGGGCATTATTTCTACTTTGGAGTTTTGCCGAACAATTATTCAATTAACTATTTATTCGATCACTTCCACGATGCGTTTACACTAACTGTTGAAAGTCTGCGGATGCTGTATGCTTTGATCTTTCTTGTGCTGGCTACCATTCATTATTTTGCTGCCACTTTTTCGCTGAAAGAAATTCAATTCATTTCCCGCAAAAAGGGAATCGGCATCGCCTCTGTCCTACTTTTGATGACTTTGTTTTTTAATAATAATGTAAGATTTCAACCTGCGAGTTACTCATTTACACCGAATACAATCTTTTCGTTTAAGTATGTTTTGCAAGAACGATTTTTCGGCGGCAAGTTTTTGATCCAGAATGGATACGTTCAGAGGAAATTTGAAATTAAAGAACGGGAAAAAATTCCGGCGAAATATAGCGTTCTGCTTTTTATCAGCGAGAGCGTAAAACGGAACAATCTCCATTATAACGGATATGAGAAAGAGACTTCCCCCTTTATTGACAGCCTTATCTCGGTAGGGAAGGTTATTCCGTTTCTTAATCATTTCGCAAATTCTGTTTCAACGCAGTTTTCTGTTCCGATCATTCTTTCCGGGAATTATACTATCGAAAAGTTAAATCAGCCGTATGTTTATGATTATATAAAATCATGGACAAATACCTCCACTTTCTTTTTCTCCTCTCAATCGATGAAGACTGATAACATTGACTTAGTCTTTAACACATCTCTTGATAATTTTATCTGCCAGGAAAATTCGGGTAAACAGATGTTTAACGATAGAGGAATTAACGATCATGATTTGATTCCCGATGTTGCTAACTATTTAAATACGATCGGAAAGAAAAAGTTTTTCGGAGTAATCCAGTTCAACAATACTCATTATCCCTACAAATCTTCGCAGAAGGAATTTCTAAAATATAAGCCATGTCCTCCAACTTCGTTGAATGCTTACGACAATACGATCTACGAGCAAGACTTTGTTTTGCGTGATTACTTTAAAGTATTGGGGAAGAAAAATCTTCTCGATTCGACGATAATCATTTTTACTTCCGATCACGGTGAGGGCTTTTCAGAACACAATCACAGCGGGCATTTGCAAACACTATACGATGAAGACATTGCTGTTCCGTTTTGGATTTATCTTCCACCAGGTTTTCCGGTTGAGCAGAGAAATATTTTAGCTGAAGTTTCAAAAACAAATACTTCGCATCTCTCGATCTTTCCAACAATTTTGGATTTGTTCGATTTACTCGATAGTTCCAAATTAAATTTGGATCCTTCCGGTCATTCGTTATTCCATAAAGAAGTGAACGATGGCATCCCCTCTGTTGGACTCGATATGCTTGATACTAAATCTATCGTCTATAAAAATTATAAATTCATTTATTCAAAGAAAGACAGTATCGAGCATTACGAACTTTTTGATTTCATTAAGGACAAAAAGGAAGTGAATAATCTTTGGGACAAAACCGATGAAAAAACCAAAGCCATGTTCCAATCATTTTTTCAGAAGTGGGAAAAACGGAGAACTTCCTTTACTGATCTGAACAAACCGTTGTAGGGAAAGGGGGAAAGGGAAAGGGGGAAAGTGAAAGGGGAGTTAATCCCGGGATTCGAAAACCAACTTTGTAGCGGCAAACGGGCATCAACTAAAATCCATAAAAAAAGCCGCCCGAAAGCGGCTTGGTACATAGAGGACCAATAATAAATGAAAATTATTTTATAAGATTCATTTTTACTGATTGTACATAATTCCCGGCTTGGATTCGAACGAAATAAATTCCGCTTGATACTTTGTTCCCGGATTCATTTGCGGCATCCCATAACGTTTGGAAAGAACCTGCGTTATAGTCTTCGTGGTTTACTAACGTTTTAACTAACGTTCCTTGAAGATCATAAACAGCAAGATGAACTTTCTCCGCTTGAGGAATCGAGAACCGGATCGTAGTGTTCGGGTTAAAAGGGTTCGGATAATTTTGCACGAGCTGATATTCTTTTGGTGTAGTAGAGATTTGTTCAACAACTTCACTGGCTCCATGCGGAGCGCCATGGCACGGAGTACAATTCATCTGTGTCATTACATTATTCAACAATGTTGCGCCGTGGCATGTCTGGCATTGGGCAACTGTCGGATCGGTTACAAAAGTAGAAACAAATGTCTGTGCAAAATAAGCGTTGAGAATTTCCGCTGTTTTAGCGGCAACATCACCAGCTAAACGGGCGCATCTCTCTTTTCTTTCAATGTCCCCAACTTTTTTCTGTGCCGCAATGCACCATTGAGTAACGGAAGCATGGCACAAAACGCTACCGCTAATGTTTTGCGTCAGCGCCCCGTCATATTTTTTATCAATATATTTTCCATCTATAGAAGCTTGATTTGCTTTATCTGAAGGTAATTTTTCTGCAGAAGCCCATCCCCAAATTTCATTTATTAATTTGCCGGAATCCGCTTTATTAACCACAAGACTAATGATTGCCGCTGCGCCATTAACCGTACCGCAAAGCGTTCCCCATCCGTTACCGCCGCCACGGCCGAACAACATAACTTCCATCGGAATTCCGCCCCACGGGTCAGGCTGTTTTTCCGTTAAAGCCTGAGTAAACGCACCAAAAACTCCGGAACAGCAATCTTTGTCAGCCCAATACAAATGATGGGCTCTTAATCTTATATCTTCAGGGTCAAGGGTTTGATAAGGCATAGGCCATGCGGTTACTTTAGTACCGGCTGTAGCTGTTGTGGCTAAACTTGCTAAACTTGCAATTGCTGTAACTCCAATTGCCGCTTTGGAAGCATTTACCAGGAAATCTTTTCTCGTAAGGTTCTCTTTCATATTAACTCCTTTTGTTTTGACTTATTTATTGTAGGGAATTCGTTCTTAGTCAGTAGCTCAAGTATTCTATCAATTTTAGTTTCGGAGGGATTAGTCTGTCTCGCTTTTTTAAAATATTTTATAGACGCATCTCTTTTGCAATAAAGCAATAACATTCCCAGCACATAAAATTTAGTAAACTCATTTTCGTAAGTAACTAAGTCGTTTTTGATATTTGTGACAAGTACCGGACATGGACAGTCATCTGCTAGGGGATCCGTAGCGGTAATAACTTCAATGTCGGTGGAAATTAAGGATAAGAATAAATCGAGCGCTTCGCGTGGTTTATTGATCTGCGTATAACAAATAATTAACTTCTTTGCCAATTTTTTATTAGCAGTGAAATTTAGAATTTGCTCTAATTCCTTAGCAGCAAGATTGTATTTCCGCATCATAAAATATTGATTTGCGAGCATTTCTTCCATAATGCTTATCAACTCAATTGGAATGCCAGATTTATTTTGTGTAAAAAGGTCTTCTTAGGGGTTTTGGATGGGGGGAGTGTTTCAAAAAATCAAAAACTGTTGCAACATTTTGTTGCGTTGCAACAGGCTATTCTTCAATACCAAATGCTTTTAGGTATCTCCAAAGAGTAGATCTGTTCATCTCTAATTCTTTAGCGGCGTTGCTTCGGTTCCATTTATGTTTCTCGAGCATTTTGACGAGATCGCTTGCTTGTAATTTTTGCCTATTGATTTCTTTAACTTTTTCAGGACAAATTCTATTTGATTTAATGGTTTGTGGAAGTTTACAAACATCAATTGGAATTCCGACTTTTGATCTGATAAAAGCATATTCGATCGCATTTTCCAACTCCCTGATGTTACCAGGCCATGAATAATTTGAAAGAGCGTTGAGCGCTTCATCACTAAATTCCGAAATCTCTTTCTCATAAATCATCGAAAACTTTTTCAAGAAATGGTTTGCCAGGAAAAGAACATCTTCCTTCCGGTCTCTAAGCGGGGGCAAATGGATGGGAATTACGTTTAACCTGAAAAAGAGATCTTCTCTAAATTTTCCTTCTTGTATGGCTTTTTCAATATTCACATTTGTTGCTGCCATAATTCTCACATCAACCTTGCGGGTAACCGACTCGCCAACTTTTTCAAAAGTGCCGTCTTGAATAACGCGGAGTAATTGCATTTGCATTTGAGGCGGCATTTCACCAATCTCATCAAGAAAAATTGTTCCGTTATTTGCAAGTTCAAATCTGCCGGTCCTATCTTTTAATGCATCTGTAAATGCTCCTTTTACATGCCCAAAGAGTTCGCTTGCCAAAAGATTAGGAGGCAAAACAGCACAGTTTACTTTTACATAGGGTCTATCTTTTCGTAAACTTGTTGCCTGAATTGCGTCTGCGATCAATTCTTTTCCTGTTCCTGTTTCTCCGGTAATAAGGATGCTTGCATTACAACTTGAGATTTCAAGGATAAGATCAAAGATATCTGCCATCTCGCGGCTAAAACCAACTATTCCGTAGAAGTGGGTGTTTTTTATAAGATATTTTTCAACATTTTGCTGTTGCTCGATTTCTCTAAAGGTGATAACCCCGCCTACGGTTTTGGGAGAATCATTTTTTAAGAGAACGGCGTTTAATCTTATTGATTTATTATGATTTTTGCACTGAATTTTCGTATCAAAATCATAGATCGTTTTCCCGGATTCTAAAACCCGGACAATAGGACACCGGTTATCGCAAAATTTAGATTTAAAAACATTTTTACATAATTCTCCAAGTACTTCATCTCTGTTGAAGCCGGTTATTCTTTCAGCCGCCTCATTGAAGAATTTAATTCTAAATTCTTTGTCAACGGAAAAAACTCCTTCAGCGAGGGAATGAAGAATTTCGTTCTGAAAATTATTTTCCATTTCGGTTTGATAAATCAAGTTTGAATAATATTTAAATAACCGCTGTCAAATATAACAAGAACTCAGCAATTAATTTATCTACGAAAACTTAAATATAAGTCTCAAATCATTTCTTCGTTAGCCCCATTGCGTAAAATCCTTTGTCACAAAGTTAATACCCCACCTTACGCGAGAAATGAAGATTATTCCTAACCTGGACAAGCCAGAACCAAAAAGGAATAATGAATATCGAACAAGAAATGTAGAATATTGAAGGGCAAAAACTTCATCATTCACTATTCCCCGACTGAGTCGGGCAGGCTTGTTCAATGTTCGATATTCAATTTTACAAATAATATTCTGCCAATTCGCCGCGGCGAATTACACGAACTTTACTGATAAGGTACTACGTTTTTCCCAAGACCCTTGCTTGTGAAAAAAGCTAAAGGAAAAAATGAATAATGAATATCGAACAAGAAATGTAGAATATTGAAGGGCAAAAACTTCATCATTCACTATTCCCCGACTGAGTCGGGCAGGCTTGTTCAATGTTCGATATTCAATTTTACAAATAATATTCTGCCAATTCGCCGCGGCGAATTACACGAACTTTACTGATAAGGTACTACGTTTTTCCCAAGACCCTTGCTTGTGAAAAAAGCTAAAGGAAAAAA
>MNVA01000032.1 GCA_001871325.1 Ignavibacteria bacterium CG1_02_37_35 | reverse complement strand
TTACAACCATCGAAGGGCATCCATTAACGGCTCATAATACTTGTTTTTTATACGCCCAAACTGAAAAAACCGTTACAATTATTGGAGGTTTTCAGCAATGGAGAAAAGCGGGTAGAATAGTAAAAAAAGGTGAGCACTCTCTTTTGATCTTTGTTCCATCGCAAAAAGGAAAAGAAGAACAATCGGCAGATGAAAACGATGTTTTCTTTTTTACCGCCAATGTTTTTGATATTACACAAACAGAAGTTATAACCGAATGAGCAAAATAATGGCTGATGAAAAAACAAACTCTACTTTCTGTAGTTTGGCGGAGTTCTCAGAGCCTATCCGGAAAGTCGTCAGCCATTTTATTTTGATCAAATTTTTTCATAGGTTTCATTATCAAAAAGTTCAAAGCCGATAAAAAACGTAAATACTATATCCTTCAAGTTTATTGGTACGGCATCCAGAAACTTTACTTGTTGGAATGTTCATTAAAATAATGTTAAGTAGAATTGAAGGAGTTTAGGAAAAAGTCCCTACCGAGTCCCTACTTTAAAGCGCAAAGTCATCAGTCTTTTGTAAAAGCTTTAAAACAAAAAACCCCGAAAATCATTCATTTTCGAGGTTTTCAAGTGGGCTCAGAAGGACTTGAACCTCCGACCCGCTGATTATGAGTCAGCTGCTCTAACCAACTGAGCTATGAGCCCATTTTTAGCTTCATTATTTGGTTCGTAAAATTAATCTTTTTCTGCCGTTTATACAAAACCTTTCTGAAAATTCTTTCCATTTTTCTCAATATGTGGAAACAGATTATCAAAGTTAAAAATTGATGGTTATACACCATAAAATGGGGCTTAATAGGTATAAAATTCAAACATTTCAATAAAAAACGTTGGAATAATTATTGATTGTTAGATGCCAATAATTAGTTTTGTTAAAATTAGGGCTACAATAAATTTTAGCCTGATATGGACAAATAAATAAAAATATTTGTTTAATTTACGCTACCACAAAATTGGATGCTGTATGAAAAAATATCTTTACACTTTCCTTTTACTTCTGCTTTTACCGGGTTTTTCACCGGCTCAAAATATTAATGGCAGAATTACTTCTATGTTTTATGGTTTCCAGCGGTATGACAACCCCGGAAATTCAGCAAAATATATCAGAAACTATGACATGGCTGCCCTTAACGTAAACAAAGACAATTACTCCTTCCGCACTCTCTTCAATTATGAAACCGACTTCTCAAATCAACAGGCATCTGACCCGAGAGTTCGTTTTTACAACCTTTATTTCGAGGGAAGAAATCTTTTCAATGTTGCTACGATAAAACTTGGAAGACAACCAATAATCAATTCTATCTCAGGGGGAGTTTTCGATGGTGCTACAGTAAAAGTAAATTATTGGGATATGCATTTTACAGGTTATTATGGTGCAAACGTCCCTGCCTACCAGAAACTTGACTTGATCAACGACTGGTCAAATAACGATATTTACGGAGCAAAACTTACAACATCTAAATTGACAAACTTTTTCTTCGGCTTTAGCTATCTACATAAAAATTATAAACCAAATAATTATACGACTGTACGGCTTGACTCATTATACAACCCTTATTTTGCAACAATTAAACGTGAAGCAAGCACTTTTGATTTTATCTCTGCAGAGGCTGGTTTTGATAATCAAAAAGGATTTTCAATTGATTCACGTTTTAATTATGATCTAAAATTTGTAAAGACTTCCCTTTTTGAATTACAAGGAAGGTATGAAACGATTCAAAACCTTGGACTTCTCTTTTACTATAACTATCGAAAGCCATTGTTAAAATACAATACCGTACTTTCAGTTTTTGACGGACAAAATTCACAAGAATTTGAACTTGGGGTAGATTATAGAATCTCTCCGACCTTTACAATTCTTGCTAAAGTTGGCGACGTAGAATATAAGGATGAAACATCCCAACGGATATCTTTCGGTTGTAACACCACTTACGGCTCAATCTTTTACAGGAAAAATTTGGGATATGCAGGAGAATTAGATGCCATTTCTATTTCAACCGGATACTCTTTTATGCAAGGATTACTCACTCCGTCATTGGGAGCTGCCTATACACATTATAAATTGAATCCCGAAGATAAAACCCAAAACCTTGCCACTTTTATCGTTAACCTCAATCTTCGCCCCTGGCGGTTGTTGTCTTTCGATCTTCAAGGGCAATTTTTGAATAACCCCCTTTATAAGCAAGACTTCAGGTTTATGTTCAAAATTAACTATTGGTTTAACACAAATTTAAATGTGATATAATATGAAAATAAAACATTTCTATACTCTGCTTCTTATTGCAGTAACTGCTTTCTTAGGTTTTGCGGCATTCTCGGTTCAACACAGTTTAATTTCGGGCGAATCTGAAAACAACAAATCACGGATCAAATTTTCGCATCAATTTCATTCCGAAATAACCGATTGCCAAGGATGCCACACTAAAGTAGCTGATGCAAAATCAATGACAGACCCCCTTCTTCCTAAAATGGAAGATTGTGCAACCTGCCATGATGTTGAAAATACAGACGAATGTAATAAGTGTCATTACGAATCTGTGCAAGACCCGCTGATTCCTAAAAAATCTGCACTCATTTTTAATCACAGTTTCCACGTCGGGAATAAAGTAGAATGTACTTTCTGCCATAAAGGAATGAACGAAGTCGCTTACAGCTTTGAATCAGCAGGCAGCGTTCCATCTATGGAAACGTGCTCAACATGTCATGGAGAAAAGAAAACCGCTTCATTAGCTTGTGAAGCCTGCCATATCTCCACTGCAAATCTTTTACCTCAATCGCACAATGTAGTTGATTTCAAAAAAAGTCATAAGTTCTTAGCTGAAAAACCTAATGCTAATTGTGTTATGTGCCATGACAATAACTCGTGCGAAGAATGTCATACCGGGACAACAATGATAACGGAAACGGGAACCTGGAAGGACTTTTACGCTCCGTACAAACCCCACACCTTTGTTGATGGAACCAAACAACAACAAATCACCCGAGTCCATGATCTTAATTTTCAATTCACCCACGGTATTGATGCAAAAGGAAAAGAAGCAAATTGCCAAACATGCCATCAAGTTGAAACTTTCTGTGTAAGCTGCCACGAAAGTAAAACCGGAGATCTCTATTACACAGGAATAGCTCCCGCAAATCATAGAAATGGGAACTTTACTACATTTGGAATAGGGACAGGCGGTGGTGAACATGCGGTATTAGCCAGAAGAGATATTGAACGATGCGCTTCCTGCCATGAGTCTAACGGCGCTGATCCCGTTTGCATTACTTGCCATGTTGATAATCTTCCGGGAAAAGGGAATAATCCAAAAACGCATGCGGCAGGTTTTATGAAAAACGACCGTGGCGATTGGCATGATAATGATGGTGCAGTTTGTTTTACCTGCCATATCGGCGCCTCTTCTAATGGAATTGCCGGCGTAGGATTCTGCGGATATTGCCATGGAAAACAGGCAAACTAAGTTGATTAACTTAAAATTTTGGAAAAACTTATGAAAAAAACTTTACTTATCTACTTACTGTTAATTCTCCCGGCACTGTTTTTAATTTCTTGCAGTGAAGAAAGTTCCGAATTGGAAGCTTTAGAAAGCAATAAAATTCACCAACCAGGTGTTTTGGATTCAACATCCGCTAATTTTCATGGCAAGTTTTTCGTTCAGAAAAATATGAAATTTACAGATTGCCAAAAATGTCATGGGAAAAATCTTGATGGCGGAATCACTTTGGCTAAAAGCTGTAGTGAATGTCATACACTCGCTACAATCCATTTAAACTTAACCGGGATTCAAGATTCAATTTCAAGTAATTTTCATGGAAGATATTTATTACAACATAGTCTTGCTGAGTGCGGTCAGTGTCATGGTAAAAATTACTCTGGTGGATCGAGCAGTCCAAGCTGCGCTGCTTCGGGATGCCATGAAGCCATCTCTGTTCATAAGCCAGCTCTTCTTGATACAACTTCTGCTGATTTCCATGGAAAATTTACTCTAATAAATAAATTCTCTCAATGCCAGTCTTGTCATGGAAATAATTTTGCCGGTGGAATTTCGAGCCCAAGCTGCGCAACCTGTCATAAATCAATCGATGTTCATAAGGATGGAATTGTTGATAGCACTTCGGCTAACTTTCACGGTAACTATCTGTTTAAAGAAGGGTTTAAAGATTGTTCATCTTGTCACGGTGCAAATTTTGGAGGAGGCTTTCAAAGTCCTAAATGTACAGATTGCCATTCGACTATTACTGTGCATAGGGGAGGAATTGTTGATACCACTTCAGCTAACTTTCATGGGAAATATCCTTTAGCCGGTGGAAAATTTACAGAATGTCAATCATGCCATGGAAACAATTTTCAAGGTGGTGTTAATAGCCCAAGTTGTGCAACTTCGGATTGCCACAAATCTATTGATGTTCATAAAGAAGGAATAGTTGACCCTGCTTCAGCTAATTTTCATGGTAAATATCAATTCAAAAATGGTCTTGCAGATTGTTCTCCTTGCCACGGCGCAGACTTTAAAGGCGGAATTCAAAGCCCTGCATGTACTAATTGCCACTCGTCTCTCTCGACTCATCAAGCTGGAATTATTGATCCGAACTCACCGAATTTCCATGGGAAATTTCCATTAACAGATGGATTTACTCCTTGTACCAAATGTCACGGAGATAATTTTCAGGGAAGCGGTATTAGTCCAACTTGCTTAAATTGCCATAAATCAATTGATGTTCATAAATCTGGAATCATAGATGCCAACTCACCAAATTTTCACGGAAAATATAAATTAAAATCTGGACTTGCAGATTGCACTTCCTGTCATGGTGCAACATTCACCGGTGGACTCCAAAGTCCATCATGTGCAACTTGCCATTCAACAATAACCGTACATAAAACCGGAATTGTTGATACCAACTCGCCGGATTTTCATGGAAAATATCCATTAGCAGGAGGGAAATTTACAGCCTGTCAATCCTGCCATGGAGATAATTTTCAAGGTGGTTTGAACAGTCCAAATTGTACTAACTGCCATGCATCTATTGATGTACATAAGACCGGGATAATTGATCAGAATTCTGCTAACTTCCATGGTAAATACAAACTTAAAACCGGACTGACAGACTGCACTTCATGCCACGGTATATCATTTACAGGTGGAACTCAAAGTCCCTCATGCAAAACTTGTCATTCGACGATTGATGTTCATAAAACAGGAATAAATGATCAGAACTCTCCCAACTTCCATGGTAAGCGCAATGAGTTAAAAACCAGTTTCGCTGAATGTCAGTCATGCCATGGAGACAATTTCCAGGGAGGAAATAATAGCGTGTCATGCACAAGCTGCCATACAACCATCACGGTTCATAAGACCGGAATTACCAACCCAACTTCAGCTAATTTTCATGGCAAATTCCTAAAATCAAGTAGTTGGAATATCTCTGCTTGTGCAAGCTGCCACAGTAGTAATTTTTCCGGTGGATCAACGAGTCCTAATTGTAAAACGAGCGGCTGTCATAGCAGCGCTCAAGGTCCTGCCGCTTGTAATACTTGCCACGGAGACTTCAATAATCCATCACAAATTTCTCCTCCAGAGGATTTGAGTGGCAATACTTCAACTTCATTTGCCGGAGTTGGAGCTCATGTAAAACATTTATCAGCTTATGCCAATGCTATCTCGTTAGCCTGCTCTGAATGTCACACAGTTCCTACGGATGTAAATTCTGCAGGACATCTCGGAAGTGATGGGAAAGCTGAATTCAACTTCGGGACATTTACAAATAAATTTGGCGGCACTTCATACGATTTTGGAAATAACAAATGCGCTAATACATATTGCCATGGACATTTCGAATTCAAGAAATCTGATGCCGGTTCTCCAACGGCAGAAAATCAGTACACTTCGGATAAAATGGTAGGCAACAATCGTTCTCCGGTTTGGACAAATTTAAGCGGAGGTGAAACAAAATGCTTTAGCTGTCATGGCAAAAATGATGCGGATCCATCCCCTTTTGGGCATGTTTCGTACACCATTGATCAATGCGTCTGGTGCCACGCCAGCGTGGTTGATGCTTCCGGTACAATAATTGATAAAACAAAACATATAAATGGTAAAATAAATGTATTTGGAACGAAATTCCGTAAATAACTACTACACAATAAAAAGGTGAAAAAATGAAAAATATCATGTCCTTCTTGCTCGTTGTTCTCTTTGTTTCTTTTTTAAATGCACAGACCGAAACAGTAAAAAAAGCTCATAGTTTTGTCGGTGCCGCAACTTGTGGAATGTGTCATAAATCAGAAAAAGCTGGAAAACAACTCGATATTTGGAGTAAATCAAAACATGCTCAGGCTTATAAAACATTGCAGACAAAGGAAGCTGATGCAGTTGCAAAAGAAAAAGGGTTTGAAACCCCTGCAGCCAAAACTGAAGCTTGCCTAAAATGCCATGCAGTTGGCTATAATTTAGATGCCGCATTGTTGGGTGCAAAATTTAAAGTTGAAGATGGCGTTCAATGCGAAAGTTGTCATGGTGCCGGTTCTGATTATAAAGATATGAAAGTAATGAAGAACAGAGATGACGCCGTAAGTAAAGGTTTAGTGATGCCGGGTGATATAGAAAAATTCTGTATTACTTGCCATAATAGTGAGAGCCCTTCATTCAAAGGATTCAATTATACTGAAATGTGGAGTAAAATAAATCACTCAATCCCAGAAATAAAATAGTATTACCATGGAACAACAAGAACTTCATCAATCAGCAACTAAGTTAGCAGACCTTACATTTAAACTGCTTGCCCGCTGCCACGAAAAGGAAGAAAGACTTGCGAAGCAGCATAATTTGACGCAGGCAGAATTTAGGTGTTTGCGTCAAATTAATGAGATCGAAAATATCAATAATAAAGAAATCGCCGAACGAATGGATCTTAGCGCTAGCCGTTTAACGAGAATTATTGATGGACTCGTATCTAAAGGATATGTGGTGCGAGAAATTGAGCCTAATGACAGAAGGAATATGAGATTATTTCTTTCCGAAAACGGAAAGGACTTTACTCGTAAATTGAACGAAGCGTACATCAATATTCATTCTGAAATATTAGGAGATATTGAGACAACGCAGCATCAACCGTTAATTGGCGCAATGACCGGTTTGCTCTCTGCTGTTGAAAAATGGATGGCGCAAGAAGAAAAATAATTTAATGACCGCTTGCCGTTTAATTTTTTAGTTTCAAATAAGCGGCAAGTAATTTTTCTTTTGTCTGCATTAAATCCTCGGATAAAACTTTAATTTCTGCCAGAACCGGCATAAAATTAGTGTCTCCATTCCATCTTGGTACTATATGAAAATGGAGGTGATCGTCTATACCCGCCCCGCTTACTTTGCCTAAATTTGCCCCGATATTAAAACCATGTGGTTTCATCGCAATTGATAATGCTTTTTGTGCAAGTTGTAATTCCGACATTATTTCCTTATTCTCTTCTTCCGAAAGAAGGGCAAACTCACTTAGGTGGCGAATCGGAACAACCATTAAGTGTCCGTTATTGTAAGGATAAAGATTAAGTATTGTGAACGTATTAACTGCTTTTCTGACCAGCAAGGAGTTTGTAGTTTCGACATTTTCCTTCCAGGCAGAACAAAAAATACAACCACCTTTCTCGGAACTTTCCGAAAACGAATCAATGTATTTTGAACGCCAGGGAGACCAGAGTTTTTCCATAGTATTTTTTATTGATAATTAAATGAACTCAATATTTGGTTACGTTCTTCAGAGTTTAAAAGAAAAGATGCCGCCGTCTTTTGATGCTGGCATCTTAATGATCTAACTCTAAAGTTCGTGTAATAATTGTCAGAATATTAATGAGACAAAAAAAGTGGTAGCATGACTGGATGAAAATAAAAGGATGAATGTTTTTCATTCAGACATGCAAACATTCAATCATTCCTCCAAAATTAATTGGAATTTGCTTTTGTGATTTATCCTGGTTAGGAAAATCAATTACGATTCTAATTTAGATTTTTTATATTCCTCAACAATTTTGTTCTCAATCTCCTTCGGAACATCTTCGTAATAAGAGAATTTTCTGGTATGATTTCCTCTTCCGGCAGTTAGGCTTCGCAAGGTTGAGGAGTATTTATAGAGCTCCGAAAGAGGAACATTCGCCTTAATGATTTGGAAATGACCATCGCTTTCCATTCCAAGAATTTTTCCGCGTCTGCTTGAAATATCTCCCATAACGTTACCCATACATTCTTCGGGCATTTTAACTTCAATTTCATAAATCGGTTCAAGCAATACCGGTTTTGATTCGGTAAATCCTTTTCTAAAACACATTGCACCGGCAATTTTAAAAGACATTTCATCAGAATCAACATCGTGGAAAGAACCAAAGTGTAGAGTAACTCTAACATCCACAACTTTGTTTCCCGAAACAACACCCTTTTCCATCGTTTCAATTATTCCCTTTTCAACTGCTGGAATAAAACGCCCGGGAATAACTCCACCAACTATTGCATTTACGAATTCAAAACCGGCGCCTCTGGGCATCGGTTCCATTTTGAAATGAACATGTCCATACTGTCCTCTTCCGCCGGATTGTTTTTTATGTTTATATTCAACATCCTCAGTTCTGCCGCGTATTGTTTCCCGGTAAGGGATTCTGGGTTCTACTAAATCAACATCAACACCATAGCGCTCTTTCAAGCGTTTCACGGCTAAATTAAGATGCAGTTCACCCTGTCCGGAAATAACTGTCTGGGCAATCTCCGGATCGTATTTTACGTTGAAGGATGGGTCTTCCTCGTGTAAGGAATGTAAACATGTAGCAATTTTATCCTCTTCACCTTTAGCCTTAGGAATAATTGCTCCGCGAATGATTGCTTCCGGAAATACTATCGGGTCAATAATTGCAGGCAATACTTTCGAAGAAAGTGTGTTGCCGGTATGTGAATCTTTTAGTTTTACAACTGCGCCGATATCACCTGCAACAAGCTGAGTTACTTCTTTTCTCGTTCTTCCATTTAAAACTGAAAGTTGACTGAGGCGTTCACCTTTTCCGTTAGCTTCATTGATCAAATCAAGACCGGCATTCACTTTTCCTGAAAACACTTTAAAGAGGGAAAGTTCTCCAACATGCGGTTCAGAAACAATCTTAAAAATAAACATAACCGGTTCACCTTTCGGGTCAACCTTCAAAAGGACGTTTTCATTTTTGTCTTTCAGCCTCACTTCAAAATCACCACGATCAACGGGGTTGGGGAAATATTTCTCTACAAAATCTAAAAAGTTATTTACTCCAACGCCCTTAGTTGCGGACACTGCAAACACCGGGGTTAAACTTCGATTAATCATAGAAGTTTTAATTCCAATTTCCAAATCAGATTCAGAAAGTGTTCCATTTTCGAAATATTTATTCATCAATTCTTCGTTAAGCTCGGCAACTTTTTCAATTAATTCGATCCGGTACTTTTCAACTTTCTCTTTTAATTCTTCCGGTATTTCAGACTCGGTAACAATTTTAGAACCTACATCCCCGTAAGTAAACATTTTCATTTTAATAATGTCTATTATGGATGAGAAACCCAGACCTTCCTTAACCGGAAAAGTTACAATAACTGCCCCATCAGTTAATCGTTCTTTAGCTTGCGCCAGGATGTCGTGGAAGCGTGCATGTTCGTTATCGCATTTATTTACAATAATAGCCGAAGGGATTCCGTACTCGGTAACGAAATGTCCGGTAGATTCCGAACCAACTTCAACTCCTTCAACGGCTTTTAACACCATAACGGCAGTATCGCAAACCTTCATGCCTGCTTTAACTTCACCGATAAAATCGGAGTAACCGGGAGTATCTAAAATATTTATTTTGGTGTTTTTCCATTCGAGGTGCAGAAGAGAGAGAGAGATTGAAAATTGGCGTTCGATTTCATTTGCTGAGTAATCGGAGGTTGTGTTTCCTTCAGCAATACTTCCAATTCTATTAGTTTCACCGGCAGTAAAGAGAAATAATTCGGACAGCGAGGTTTTGCCGGTTCCTCCGTGCCCGATTAATGCAATGTTGCGTAGAGATTCTGGACCATATTCTTTCACGGTTTACTCCTTGTTTTGGATTAGAATTTTCTAGCCCCGCATCAAGCAGGGGCATGTTAGCATTTTAGCCTTTGCACGAACGTTGCAATTCCCTTTTTAACAGCATTTAAATTGGTTGTTAAATTCTGTACCGGACCTTCGATTCCTTCCCGGATTCGCTTTTCCACGCTAAGTAAACTAACTACTTGTGACTTAACAGATTCAACGATCCAAGAAATGGAATTCATTTGTTCTTCAGCGTAACTCGTAACTTTTGTAATGGAGTGACTCAGAGCTTCAAAAGATTCGAGCAAGGGATGGATTTCGTCCGCCAGACGGCTAATATCGGTCTGCATTTTTTCAAACGATATTGTGATTCTTTTAATATAAAAAACCAAGGCAATACAAAGCCCGGCGGCTGATGCTAAAAGCAAGACTTGAAAAATTTGAATAATCATATGCTAATTTCGTTAAGATTTTTTTGCGTCTTTGTAAGCGTCAACGCCGGCTTTAAACGCGTTTTTAATTTTGTCGCTCTCAGTTGCTACCGTTTCTTTGCCTGTAGAAATAGCCTGACCTGCTTTTTGTTTTGCATCGGTAAAAACTTTTTCTGCATCTTTAATAAGAACATCAGCTTTTACTTTTGCATCTGCAATCAACAATTCAGATTTTTTCTTCCCATCATTATAAATGTTGGAAGCTTTTTCTTTTGCAACATCAAGATATTTTTCTGCTTCATCAAGCAGTTCATCAGCTTTCCCCTTGATGTCTTGGCGCAGTTCTTTACCGCTTTTAGGCGCATATAATAGAGCTAAAGCAGCGCCGACTATTCCGCCTGTTAAAAAACCTATCAGTAAACCTTTACTGATATTACTTTCATTTGTTGACATAACTTCTCCTTTATTTTAGTTTGAAGACCACCCCGTTTTTTACGGGGCAGCGTATCTACAATTTATAAATTTTTAACTATTTCTTGAGCAAATCTATAACAACCAACTTCTTTAGCTCCCTTTGTTAATCGGGCAAAATCGTAGGTTACTACTTTTGATTTTATCGTTTTCCTCATCGCCTTTTCGATTAGAGCAGCAACCTTTGTCCAGCCCATAAACTCGAACATCATCACACCAGAGAGAATAAGAGAACCGGGATTAACTTTATCAAGCCCCGCATACTTTGGAGCCGTTCCATGAGTAGCTTCAAAGATAGCGGTTTCGTAACTCATGTTAGCGCCGGGAGCAATCCCCAATCCGCCTACTTGTGCAGCCGCGGCATCGGATAAAAAATCTCCGTTTAAATTTGGAGTAGCTAACACTTCGTACTCGTTGGGGCGCAATAAAAGCTGTTGGAAGATGCTGTCTGCGATTCTATCTTTCAATAAAATTTTCCCTTCCGGTAATTTACCGTTAAAGTTTTTCCAGAGTTCGTCTTCGGTTATAACATACTCACTAAATTCTTCTTTTGCAACTTTATAACCCCATTCTTTAAAAGAACCTTCCGTAAATTTCATAATATTGCCCTTGTGGACAAGGGTTACACTGGTTCTTTTCTTGGCTATCGCAAACTCGATCGCTTTTTTTACCAAACGTCTTGATCCAAATTCACTCATCGGTTTAATACCAATACCGGAAAGTTTTCTAATATTTTTATCGAATCTTGTGTTGATGTATTTGATTAATGATTCAGCCTCTAGAGAACCAGATTTAAATTCAATTCCCGCATAAACGTCTTCTGTATTCTCTCTAAAGATAACGATATCTAAATCCTGGGGGCGTTTCATCGGGCTTGGAGTTCCCTGGTAGAATTTCACCGGACGAACGCAGGCATAGAGATCAAGTAATTGACGAAGAGCCACATTCAGGCTTCTAATTCCGCCGCCTATCGGCGTTGTTAATGGACCTTTAATAGCCACAGAATATTCTTTAATGGCATCAACGGTTTCTTCCGGAAGCCATTTATTTTTCCCATAAACCTTTAATGCTTTTTCACCGGCAAAAACTTCCATCCAGGCAATTTGTTTTTTCTCGGAATAAGTTTTTTTTACCGCTTCATCAAAAACTAATTTTGAAGCGCGCCAAATATCAGCGCCGATGCCGTCTCCTTCTATAAATAAAACTATTGGATTATCCGGGACGGTTATTTTACCATTTGTAAAAGTGATTTTTTCGCCTTTGGAAGGAAGAAGAATTTTCTTAAATTTTTTCATTGAGAACTCCATTCAATTTTTATTTTTCGATCGTTATTTTCCCAAATCTTTTTTGATAAAGCAAAACGCTAAGAACACCGACCAGAACAGCAAACCATAAGGTCACTATTCGTACTATAAATGTTGATGCAAATGCTATTTCAAGAGAATAATGTTTTTGTTGAAGTAACACTGTTAACGAACCTTCCGTCACTCCTAAACCGCCGGGAAGCATTGATATTGCGCCGACAATAGTTGCGAATGCGTAACTAAAAGATGCCCAAAGCAATGAAACTTCTACTTTAAAATTAATGAGAATTAAGTAATATCCCAAACATTCAAAAAACCATGCGACCAAACTTAATAACGACATCTGGAGAAGAGCTTTCATCTGAAGCATTTGATAGGAACTTTCGTACGCCGCTTTTGCATGTTCTGTATATTTTTTTAAAACATTGATTTTTTGAAAATAACTAATAATCGTTTCACCAATATTTTTATTTGTTAACGCGATGGTGACGACTACAAAAAATATTCCCACAGCTATTACTATTACTCTTCCAAAATTATAGACATACCCGCCGATCAGTCCAATAAAAATAAGCGAAAGAAAATCAGTGATCCTTTCAGCAAAAATTATTGGCGCAGTTTTACTTACTGGTTCTCCGGAAATTTGCTTCACCAAATATGCTTTTAGGAGTTCCCCCATTTTGCCGGGAGTAACGGACATAATTAAACCCGACATGAAAACGGAAAAGGAATCAATTTTTTTAATCTTAATTTTTAGCAGTTGTAAATAGAAATCCCACTTTAAGAATCTTGTAACATAATTTGCGAAGGATAGGAGTAAAAGTAATGGAAGGAAAAACCAGTTAAAAATAGAGAACGCATGTAAGACTTTGTCAAAATCAGCATAAATTGAGAGGAGAAGATAGAGCAGACCCGCTGCTGCAATTGAAATAAAAATATTTTTTTTAATTTTAGCAAACATTTCAAAGCACTTTCATAATTGCCATATAGACTTTTGTTAGAGGCAAACCAACAACATTATTATAACAACCGTTAATCTTTTCAATAAATATTGCGCCGTAATCATCTTGAATGCCGTAAGCTCCTGCTTTATCCATAGGGCTTCCGCCTGCCACATATTCCTCAATTTCTTTTTCTGATAATTTTCTGAAGGTAACTTCTGTTTTCTCATAATCATTAATAAGCACTCCATTTAAAGAATTGTAAACACAAAAACCTGTATAAACAAAATGCTTTTTGCCGCTGAGATTTTTTAACATTGCAACAGCCTGGCGGTCAGAAGTTGGTTTCCCAAGAATTTTCTTATCAACCACAACAAGGGTATCAGCAGTTATGACAATTCCTTTTTTCTGCAGCTTCTTTGCTTCGTCTAATTTTTGCATTGCAAGTTTCTTGGCGATTAAAGAAGGTCTTTGAGCAGCCTCGAACTTTTCATCGAAATGGCAAAGCAATAGTTCCGGACGAAGATTTATTTGTTCCAGCAGTTTTTTTCTTCGCGGTGATTTTGATGCGAGAAATATTTTTAGATTTGATTGGATCATTCAATTTTTCCTATTGTACAGCCAGGGAAATAAAAGTCAAGAATTTGACGATAACTTTTCCCTTTTGAAGAAAGATTCATAGCTCCCCATTGACAAAAGCCAACGCCATGCCCGCTCCCCCTTCCGCTCAAGGTGACTTTTATTAATTCACCATTTTTTATTTCTTTTGATAGTGAAAATAATGAAGATCGTAAAATACCCTTCTTGTCTCTTCTCATAAAAAAATTTCTAATTTCGGATGACGGCAGGATAACGTCTTCAGTGTTAGCAAAATTTATACGCAATTCTTTCACACGCCCCGAAGTGAAGACTGCGGAAATTTCGATATTTTTTATTACGCGCTGTTTCTGGGTTATAAGTTTTTTTGCTTTTAATAATTTAAGAAGTTCGGATTGAGAGTATGATTCTTCCCATTTAAACGTTGGTGAAATTTCGCAGTTTGGATTTTCATCGCCATCTTTTTTTGCAATTAAATAATCATCAACTTTGCCTGAAAAAACATTTGCAGGGTCTTCCAACATCCCGCCACAGGCAGAATGATAAAATACTTCGGCAAGTTTCTCTTTGTACTCAAGGACTTCCTGAGTTGTTTCAATGATTGCTTTTTTATCAAGTTCCGTAAAATTCCCCGAACCACCGAAGACTTGGTCGCGGACATCATCTGTAATATCATAATACGTATTCCCTTTTGCTTTTTTCATCTCAGCAAAAGTTCTGGCACAAACTGCAAAAGCTTTCAGTGCTTCTCCTCTTTCGCTTTGGTTTGGTTTTACCCCCATCTCTGATGGAAGTACCCCGAGTAGATACTCTTCAAGAGATAAGCGGTTAATGACAAGAAGTCTGTTGTTATCGCCGTAAACAAGAAGAAAATCTCCCGAATATTTTTTCCCGGAGAATAAAATTACACTTTCCGAATCAACCGGCTGCAGAAGGAAAATAATTCCCCCTAATTCGCGAGAACCAAATTTAACGTTCGTCCCCCCATTATTAATCTGAAATTTCAAGACATCCCCATTTTTCACTTTGCCGATTTCTTCATCATCCGAAATAAATTTGTAAGTCCCACTGACAGTAAGTGAAGCCGGTTTTTGCTCTTCACTTAACAAAACTCGAATTTGATTTTTTTCACCGGAGACAATTTTGTAAACCCGATTAGCCCTGTCGTTTTTTTTATGTGATGTGTCCCGCAGGGCGGGTGCGCAAGAAAAATAATTAAAAACAGAGCAATAGATTATAATTATTTTGAAAAGATATTTTAGTTTTAAGAAGGAATAATTTTGGAAAGGGAAAATGAAAGGCAACACAAAAACTATCTGAACATGGCTTTTATGCTTCCCCACGTTCTTTTAACGCCGGAAATATTATGTGAAACGCTAACTTCTTTTGTATAGGAAACACTATTATCATAATCAACAATTTTAATGCGGTAAATAAAAATGACATCAGTAATTTTATATGCGTTTTGGTCAAGGAATGAATAATAAGAATTTGAACCTAGAGGCTTAATTGATTCTAAAACGCTGAATTCACCCTGATATGTTTTTCTTTCAACTAAAAATTCCTTCACGTTTCTTTCATCAGAAGTTTTCCACTCAACGCGGACATTTTCGCCTTCGTTTTTCGCGTTTATGAAATCTAAAAAGGCTCCGCCGGGCAAGGACGAAATGGAAAGAAAAGTGAATAAGATAAATAGCTGTTTTTTCATGGGTGAAATATATTACCCTGAAAGCACTTTGTCAAGAAATAAATGTTGTAATTGGTTATTTTTTTTACCGGAGTCCTGCACCAAGAAAATAATCTTTTTCATTTCTATGGAAAATCTTTATATTTGCGACAAATAGAGAAATAATTATAACGCTATGATAATATCGAACCTACACCTCTTTACTGGATTAAACGAGTTACAAAATTCTGTTTCTCGTAAAACTTCGGATTTTCCTAATAAACTTTGTGATTTTATCACAACTGAATTTCAATTGCAATCAGCAATTCTTTTCAAGATAAACGCAAATAATCAGCTAATTTTTCAGGGGAAATCACAATCCGCCCGAAAATCCTTTTTGCCAAATGCGCTTTATAAGTGTTCGGTATGCAAGTTTCATCAAAATAATTTTGACAAAGTTTTATTTAACTCTGATGCGAAATGCGAAATACAGTCAACTGATTTTGTTATTTACGAAAGTTGCGTTCGTATCAAAACTGCATCTGAGAGTTTTCTTTTAAAAGTATCCCAAAAAACTCCATTCACGCAAGGAGATAGAGAATTTCTAGAACAATTTGGTGAATTTCTTATTCCCTATGTTTCAAACACCGAAGGCGCTGTCGTTCAGTCAGAGCTAACCCTAAGTAAAATTGTTGCTGAATTAGCAAATGAATTCCGCACTCCAACCAACAGTATCATAGGGTTTGCATCTTTACTAAACGATGATAGACTAACCTCGAACCAGGCGGATTACGTCTCAACAATAAGAGACAATGCGCAAAAACTCCTCTCGCTGCTGAACGATTTAATTGATTTTGCTCGAGTTGACGGAGGAGAAATAACCGGAACTCAAAGCGAAATAAATCTTACTAATGTAATTACGGATATTATCAATCCTCTCTCAGAGAAATTTAAATCTAACGGCTTTACATTCGTGCCCTCTCTGGCAGATGATTTACCTCCGAACATAAAAATTGATCATCAAAAGTTGCGGCTTGTGATGTCAAATTTTTTATCCTACATACTCTATCACTCGCCAAACGGAGAAATCGCAGTTAAGGCTAATCTTGCCGATAAAAACCACATTACAATAACAATTTCAAACAAAAACGCTTCGATGCCGGATCGAAACTCTCTTCCTAAAGCATTAGATATCATGGCTCAAAAACAATATAGTTTTACTTCTCTCAGTTACATAATAGCAAAAAAATATGTTGAAGTATTGCATGGAACGGTTGCCACTGCTTCTAACCGGGAAAGATCAACAACGATTCGTTTTTCATTGCCGCTTGATGTTGTGGATGCTATCGAAGCAAAAATTTTGGCTCTTCCAAAAGCTTCTGAGGGAAAGAATAAAGTTCTTGTCATTGAAGACGATTACGCAACTTCAAAACTATTAGGCAACTATCTTAATAAATGGGGATATGAACCGATCATTGTTAACGCGGGTTTAAAAGCCCTTGAATACCTTGAACGTGAACAGGTGCTTGCGATAATTACCGACATCATCCTCCCGGATATTAACGGGTTGGAATTACTCAAGAAGATCCGCGAAAATAAATCCACCAAATTTATTCCGATCATTGTCTGCTCGGTTGAAGCCGAACAGCAAAAAGCCTTCTTAATGGGAGCGGTGGAATACTTTGTCAAACCTATCAAGTATAAAGATTTGGTTGAAGTGCTTACGAGTTACAAGCTTAAAAAAGATTCAAATATCCTTTGTGTTGATGATGATGTTCCGACTTTAAATTTAATAAAAGAAGCCATTTCATCAGTCGGCTACAATCCCGTGGCGCTTTTTCAATCGTCAAAAGTGATGGAGACGATAAAAGACATACCGCTTGATCTTGCAATCATTGATCTTGATATGCCGGAGATAAACGGCTTTGAATTGATCAAACTCATAAAATCTAATCCGAAGTTCACCAATCTTCCGATCATGATTTATACAGGGAAAGAAAATTTTGAAGATGACCTTAAGAAAATTGATGGATTGTTTACAGAACTGCTTAGCAAGCGAAGTTCAAATATTGAAGATTTGGCTTCTACGATAAATGCAATGATAAACCGGTATGATGAACCGACAACACCGGAAGAAGCGGCAAAACAAACTGATGTACCAAAAATTCTTTTAGTTGAAGATTACAAACATTCACAAATAATTGTAACCCGCCTCTTGAAAAAAAATAACTTCACCTCTGTAGTTGTTATGGAAAACGGCGCCCAGGCTGTTGACCAGGTTACGAAACAAAAATTCGATCTGATTCTAATGGATATGCAGATGCCCGTAATGAACGGATTTGAGGCAACAGAAAAAATCCGGATGATGCCGGAATATAAAGAGACCCCCATCATTGCACTCACCGCATTTGCGATGAAAGGCGATAAAGAAAAGTGCCTGGAATCCGGTGCGACTGATTATATTCCAAAACCAATAGACAGCCAGGAATTTGTTGAGAAAGTAAAGTTTTACACTTCCGATACATTTATTAAAAAAGCATAGTGGATTAAGTTTCAGGTTAGGTGGCAGTAATTGAATTTAGTACTAAACAAGAAAAAATATGCATGAAGAATATTAAGCCATTGATTGGTCCAGCTTTACTCATCCCATCGATTGTCTTTTGGGTTATTTGGATCAATTCGTTCAAGGCTGGAAGTGAACAGTCGGAAAGGGTAGAAAACTACCTTTCTCACTTTCCAGCGGGAACAACTGTAGGTGCATTAACAACGATTGCATTTCTTACATCTCTTGGTTCGGTTTTTGCCGCATCATCGGCTCTGCGAGGCTCAATAATCGTTATACGGATCATCAGTCTTCTCACGATTTTCGTTGGTGGGGTACTTACATTCATGAATGTTTTTCAATTACTCTGAATGACTATGAACTAACCTCTTTAATAAGTAAAGAGTCAAGAGAAAAATACATTCCGCAGACATTCCGCAAATACGGGTGCTTGGATAAAATGTTCTTTGTTTTTATTGCTCAATAGAACTTCGACAACAGATGCCAACATATCGAGTCGATGCAGCATGGTCACACCAAAGGCGGACAGGCAACCAAACCTCTTTAGGCTCTTAGATTCTTGTTAGCGCTAACATGTTAACGATAATTGAATAACGAATAATGAACAAGAAATAATGAATTTCGAAGTTAAAGCAATAAGCAGTTCAACTTCATCATTCGAAATTCCTTTTTCGATATTCATTATTTCCTTTAGCTTTTTTCCCAAGCAGCGTCTTGGGAAAAACGTAGGCTCTTAGATTCTTGTTAGCGCTAACATGTTAACGATAATTGAATAACGAATAA
>MNVA01000204.1 GCA_001871325.1 Ignavibacteria bacterium CG1_02_37_35 | reverse complement strand
GAAGTTTATTTCCTAAATAATTACAAATCGATTGAATCCTTTAGCGAGGGAGTAATAGAGGATGCAAGACTGTTTGGAGATGGTTATGATTTTCAAGTTGATGTTGATAGCAAATATTTTCTTGCCGAAATTAAAGGTATTAAAACAAATTATGGCGGGATTAGGTTTACTGAAAAAGAATTTAGGACAGCGCGTGAATACAAAAATGATTATGCATTAATTGTTGTAAGTAATTTAATTCAAGAACCAAAACTTAATTTGTTTTTCAATCCAATAGATACTTTCCAATTTGATAAAAAAACAATCACCTCACATCAAATCACTTATCAGTTAGGAGCAAAGGAATGGTGAACAAAACTGGAGAATATGATGATTCCAATTATATCTTTAATGACAAAAATGAAAGACTTGAAGTAGTAGGAGATATCACTCTTAATATAGAATACTGGGATTGTGAATGCACAAACGATTATATCCATTCAAATATTGAAAGTCGTTGTGATAAATGCGAAGCAATGGAAGAAGATCGTCCAAATAGTAGAGAAAACGAAGTTAGAGAATATTTCAACTAGATTTCACAACATCAGAAAGTGTAACGGTTTCTCTATTAGACAGAGATGGCAACATTCATAATAAAGGCGGATTGAATTGGGGACAGCGAGATGGGCGAGAACCTAATCAAGCTTATATTCAACTTAGCCCTACCGTTTATCGGAGCGATTTTTTCCCACTTAGGTCAACACATTTTACTGTTTTAACCGACGATAACAGAACTCTAATTTGCACAAGAGCACAAAAAAATGTAATGGGTGCAGCCATTGAAACTCCTCACAACAATAGTCTTCTTGGCGAATATTTCAGACATAGGTTGGGTTTAGCAAATGGTGCTTTTATTACAAAGGAAGACTTAATACATTATGGAAGAACAGATATAACCTTTTATAAAATTGACGATGAAAATTATTATATGGATTTTTCCATTCACTAATGGATAACTTGACCCCTGAACAAAGAAAAATAAACATGCAACATATTCGCTCTAAGGGAACTCTTCCAGAAAAAATAATAATGAGCGAGTTAAAGAAAGCCAAAATATATTTTGCGACATATGTTAATAATATTGTTGGGAAACCTGACATCGTCTTCCGAAGAAAAAAGATTGCAGTATTCATTGATTCAGATTTCTGGCATAAACATCCCACACGATTTGTCCCTCCTAAAACAAATACAACCTATTGGGATAATAAAATTAACCGAAATCAAGAGAGAGATAAAGAAGTTTCGAAAGAATTAAGAAAGAATGGTTGGCGGGTAATTAGAATTTGGGAATATGATATTAAGAAGTCCCTGACCAAATGTGTTAGTAAAATTTTTAAAGAATATAATAAATAGTAATCATCCTTGTTTCCCCCATTTAGTTTAGGAGTAAAATATCCAAACAATAGAATTTATCGGTTACGCTGCGTCAGTTCTGGTAGCCGTATCGCTCATGATGAGCGGAATTGTAAAACTTAGAATTATCAATTTGATCGGCGCAGTCTTTTTTGCAGTTTACGGATTGCTTATTAATGCCTTGCCGGTGGCTATTGTGAACGGGTTTATCTGCTTTGTTGATGTTTATTACCTCTATGATATTTTTAAAGCGAAGGAATATTTCAAAGTTCTTGAAGTTAGGCACGATTCGGAATACGTTAAGTATTTTTTAACTTTCCACGAACGAGATATCAAAAAGTATCTGCCTTCATTTTCTTTTAAAGGAAATGAAGCTTCAGTAATCTTCTTCATTTTAAGAAATTCTATCCCGGCAGGGTTAATTTGCGCCACTAAGCAAAGTGATGACAACCTTTTTGTTGAACTCGATTTTGTTATCCCGGGCTACAGGGATTTGAAGATCGGGAAGTATGTGTATCAAAATATTTTCATGAAGAAGAAGATCAAAAAAATTTACTGTAATCCCGGTAATTCAAAGCACGATTCGTATTTACAGAAAATGGGATTCGTTAAATGCGGGTTGAACAAAAAACCTTTTTATTGTTTAGAAATCGGGTAAAACTTTCTTTGGGGTTAACACCCAAAGCGGGACAAACCCCGCAGAAGGAGGGATAAACCGGAGATCACAAATAACAAATAAAGGAAGGGTATCTTCATTCAATCATTCTGGGGCTTTTCTTATCTCAGTTGCCTTACTCAAAACTTATTATTCCATTGCATGGGTAACCGCATGGTAGATGGTTGAGTTTTGATGGATGATGGAATTGTAATAATGCGCCGGAAAAATCTTCACACAAAAAACAAAAATTTAACTGCCAATATTATAATCATGACTTTTAGAGGCTGTGCGGACATTGTAGAGCGAAATTTATTTCGCCCATAAAAACCGTTGAATCATGAATTCTTCGCAATAGGCGGGATGAATCCCGCTCTACATTTGCTTTATTTACGAAGACACTAAATTTTGCGGCTATTCAAATATATCTTCGGCAGAAGGTGACTCGTTACTATTCCGCCAAATATTAGACGAATATTGGTGTTAACGCTCTAAGTTTACCAAAAGCACGCATACAAAACAATCAGAATAAGAATAACTCCAACCGAAGCAATATTAAAAATAGGTTTCGTTGCAAAAAGTTGTCTGTTTAACACAATTGCTTTTTTATCAATACCCTTCTTTTCAATTAAGGTAATGATGATAACAGAAGCCGCTAGAATAAGAAATATCCATCCCATTCTATCCATAAAAGGCATTGAAGGAAGAAAATATTTGAACGCCGCGGAAAGAGGAATGGTGAGCACTGCGGCGGTTAATGCTGAATTCGGGGTTGCCATTTTCCAAAACAAACCGAAGAGAAAAATCACTAAAATTCCCGGACTGATAAATCCCGTAAACTCTTGAATAAATTGAAAAGCTTGACTTATAGAAATTAAGTTCGGCGCAATACTCACCGCAATAATTATTGCAATTCCACTGACGATCCTTCCAACTTTCACCAATTCCTTTTCACTCGCATTTTTTCTGATAATTTGTTTGTACAGGTCAAGCGAAAAAATGGTTGCAGTGCTGTTCATCATTGAGCTGAGTGTGGAGACGATTGCTGCAATGAGCGCGGCAAAGGCTAATCCCTTCATTCCGGCTGGGACAAAATTGTTCAATAGCCAGGGATAAGCTTCGTCCGGTTTTGCAAGATCTGCATGCAACGAAAAAGCGACGATCCCTGGAATAACAACGAGCAGCGGCATTAATAATTTTAAGTAGGCAGCAAAGACCAACCCTTTTTGCGCTTCCGGAAGATCTTTTGCCGCCAAGGCGCGCTGGGTTATGTATTGGTTGCATCCCCAATAAAAAAGATTGGCAATCCACATTCCGCCTATCAATACGCTGATTCCCGGAAGTTCTGAATAATTTGGATTGTTCGGAGAGAGGATCATGTCAAATTTCTCAGGCACAGTTTTAACTAACTTTACCAAGCCCGGGAAAAATCCTTCCCCGCCGCTTAAAAAGTTAAGCGCATAATAAGTTGTTACTAATCCTCCGATAACTAAGACGATAATTTGCACAACGTCTGTCCAAGCTACAGCTTTTAACCCGCCATAAATTGAATAGAGTGCCGAAAAAGCAGCCAGCCCGAGAATTCCATAAATCAGCGGAACGCCGATGATCGTTTGAATAGCCAAAGCGCCCAGATATAAAACCGAAGTGAGATTAACGAAGATATAAACCAACAGCCAAAAGACTGCCAAACTTGTGCGGACTCTTTTATCAAAACGGATTTCTAAAAATTGAGGCATGGTATAAATGCCCTTATCAATAAGGATCGGCAAAAAATATTTTGCCACTAGGATCAGGGTTAAAGCCGCCATCCACTCATACGAAGCGATAGCCAAACCGATCACATAACCCGAACCGGACATCCCGATAATTTGTTCGGCGGAAATATTTGAAGCAATAAGGGAGGAACCAACCGCCCACCACGGGAGAGCTTTGCTTGCAAGAAAATAATCTTTTGAATCTTTTTCGTGTCCCTTTTTTTCTCTTGAGACCCAAAGCCCTATAAATAAAATTACGCTCAAGTAAATGAAAAAGATCGTTACATCTATACCGGAAAAATGCATGGATACTCCTGGTTGAAAGTGAGTTTACTACATTAAGCTTTTACAATTTTTTCGTTTGCAATTCCATTTTTGCCGAACGCGTTGCGCGTATCAACAATAAGTTGTGCGTTATCGGCGATTAATTTATAATCATAATTTGAATGATCCGTGCTGAGCAGCAATACATCATACTTCCGAATATTTTCTTTTGTGAGCGGAACTGATTCCATATTGTAATCATATTTTCTTGTCTTCGGAAGTTTCGGCACATAAGCATCGTTATAGTCAACTAGAGAGCCGCGCTCGCGTAAAATTTCAATTAATTTAAGAGAAGGTGATTCGCGCATATCGTCAATATCTTTTTTATAGGATGCGCCGAGAATCAATACTTTTGATCCGTTAAGCGATTTCTTTTGCCTGTTCAAAGCATCCGCTGTTTTATCCACTACGTAATAGGGCATAAAGGTATTGATCTCGCCGGCTAATTCAATAAACTTTGTGCTGATGTCGAACTCCCTTGCTTTCCAGGTTAAGTAGAATGGATCAATAGGGATGCAGTGTCCGCCAAGTCCTGGACCGGGATAAAACGCATGAAAACCAAACGGTTTTGTTTTTGCCGCTTCAATAACTTCCCAGACATCTATCCCCATTCTATCAAAGACTAACTTCAACTCATTTACCAATGCGATATTGATCGAACGGTAAATATTCTCCAACAATTTTGTCGCTTCGGCGGCTTTTGGCGAAGAGACTGCAACGGTTTTTACTATTACTTGATTGTATAACGCTTGTGTAACGGTTAAGCACTTTGGAGTCATTCCACCGATAACTTTCGGAATTGTTGCAGTGGAATAATCGGGATTATTCGGGTCTTCTCTTTCTGGTGAAAAGGCTAAATAAAAATCTTCTCCCACAACTAATTTTTCTTTATCAGCTTGCGAATTTTCAAGCAGGGGAAGAAGAATCTCTTCCGTAGTTCCGGGATAGGTTGAAGATTCAAGAACAACAAGCTGTCCTTTTCTAAAATATTGAGCAACAGTTTTGGCCGAATTTACAATAAAGCTCATATCCGGTTCGCGGTGTTCATCCAGGGGAGTCGGTACACAAATAATAATTGCATCTGCATTCGGGAGCTGGGTGAAATCTGTTGTAGCAGAAAACTTTCCATGAGAAACAACTTCGCTTATTCTTTCTGAAGCGATATGTTTTATGTACGATTTCCCCTCTGAAATAAATTTTGACTTTCTTTCATCAAGGTCAAAGCCGATAACCTGAAATCCTTTTTTTGCAAATTCGAGCGCTAATGGTAACCCGACATACCCTAACCCGATGATGCCTACTACCGCTGTCTTGTTTTCAATTTTAGCTATGAGTGTCAAACTGTTTTCCCTTTTATGTTAAATCATTTTTGTAACTGAAAAATAAGAAAAGAAATCGAAAGTTTTGTATGATGATATCTTCGATTTTTTACGATCACTTCAGCGAATAAATCCACAGTTCGTTGGTTTCATCATTCACGAGAAAGAATTTATCGGCGGCGGAATTAATGGCAACACCTTCAAATTTCTGGATCGGCAGTTCAAATTTTTGCAGTACGCCCTTTTCTTTGCTCCATCTGTAAAGAGCGCTGCTCTCATCACTTAATATATAGAAGCAATTCTCTTTCTGTGAGAAAACCATATCAGAAAAATCGGCGGCAAAAGAGATCTCTTTTTGAAGTTTTATCGTTAGATCGGAATTTAATTCGACAAATTTTCCCGGTTCTTTTTCATTTAATAAAAAGATTGTCCCTTGCTCATCTTGTGCAACGCCTTCCAGTCCATGGTTTAATACTCCCGGCAGAGGAATATACTCGCTATGTAAAACATTTCCGTCTAAATCAATTTGGAGAAGTTCTCTTTTTCGCTCTTCAACAATCCAGAGGGACTTACCGGAAGAATCCAGAGCGATTCCCTCCAAATCAGCTCCTTTATAACTTAATGTTTTTAGAATTACTCCGGTGATATCGGTTTGATAAATTTTTTGATCTCCGCCGCTGACAATCCAAAAAACATTTTGCGTTTCATCGTAAGCGATCCCGGAAGGCTCTCCGAAAGGAAGTTTATACTTTTCGAGAAGGTTTAATTGGTTCGCTGAGTTTGCCGCATCGCCACCGCATCCCAAGATGGTTAGTGGAATTATCCACAAAAGGGAAGCGAGTACAATTTGCTTGATTTTCATGTTACCCGTTATATTTTTTCTTCATCGAAGAAGAGGTTAATATTCTTTACTCCGCCAACGTTTCTCAACTCTTCTACAAAACGGTTTGCGCTACTTTTCTTTTTAAAAGATACGTAGTAGGCATATTCAGCCAGGGAAGAATCGTCTGTTGATTTAATATTTATTATATCATAACGGCTACAAAAATTATCAAACACCAGTAGATACTCAGCCGTTTTTTCTTCACTCAAGAAAAAAGAGAATTGAAGGAGATATTGTTCCTTTCGCAGAGTAAACAAATTCGTTTTTGAAAAAAGAAAAAGAATTGTTCCGATAAACAGAGAACCGACAATTGCCAGACGGTGATAACCAACTCCTGCCGCCATTCCAATCGCTAACCCGAAAAAAATGTAGACGATATCAAGTGTCTCTTTTATTGCTGTACGAAAACGAATGATCGACATCGCGCCTACCAAACCAAACGCGCGCGCTAAATTATTCCCGATCACCATTATAACTAGAGAGGTTATCAGCGAAAGAAAAATGATCGAATTCACAAAGCTATCGGAATAGCCGGGACCCTTGTAACTCATCCTGTAAATAAACGTGATGAAAAAACTGCACATCAGACTAATCGTAATATTTATGATGATTTCCGAGATAGTCGGGGCAAAAACATTAATTGATTGAAGATTTTCTAACATAGTTTATCCTTTACAAAACCAACATGCGGCTCACGCGCGCATGTCTTTTATTGATATCAATACAATTGGTGTATTTAGAAAAAGATATTCTTTGCAAGCTATATTTGGTTATCAGTTGTGAGATCCACGCGGGCAGCCTTTGATGAAATTTAACTTCCAGAATGAAAGAATCAGTGAAAGCTGCTCGTAAATTTTGTTCATTGAACAGATCACCAAATTCCGGTTTGACGGCTCCCCGAAGATTTTTATCAAAAGTAATACGCAGGTCATACCCGAATTTTCCCATCAGCGCTTCCCGCTCGTACACTACCAAGCTTGAAGGCAATAACTGTTTGGAACAATAATGGAAGAGAAATTTTTTTGCTTCTTCGAGGTCGCTACTACCGTCCGATCTCTTGATAAGATAATCTTCTGCACTTTTTGTCCGAAGAAGAGATTGCAAATTTTTAAGGTAAAGTTTTGCACGGTCTTTCGAAATAAAGTTTTCGTTTTTCCTTTTTATTTCCAAAAAAGCCAGGTTATCGTCGTGCCATTCATTATAAACCCGAATTCTGTATTTGTTCCTAGTTTTATATCCTTCGTACTTCTCATGATAACATTGAAGATCAGCCGTGTCAAAGTAAATACTCCGCACGGTGTATTCTTTCCGGGGACGGATTTCAGCATAAGGATCATAATTCATATAGATCAAAGCTTCGGAACGAATTTTTGCTAACAAGTCTACATGCACCAAATATTTGTATTCTAATCTACTTGGCATTGGTTAATTTAGAATATAACTTGATAAGTAATTCCAAACTGAAATTGACCCAAGCCTTAGGGTTCCTTGTACAATCATTCCGGGTAAAAGTTGTTTCCCTGAATTGTTGATTAAAATTGCCGCAACTATCACTTGTTCGTTGTTCAACATTTTTACTTCGTTTGAAAGTGCAAGAAGCCGCGCCTGGAAATCATCAGAGTAATTATTAAACTTTACGGAAACCGGTTTTCCTTCCTTCAAAGTATTCATATAAGCGATCTTTAACGGTACATTCATTACGACTTTGTCGAGATTAATAATTGACAAAATGGTATCGGAAGAAAACGAACGGCTTACAATTCCGTTTATAGGAGATATGACAACAAAATTATTTGATCGTTTTTTTAATGCGTCAAGCTCGTTAGTCAGCGCTGTTATTTTTGATTCGAGCAGGTCTATCGTTTCAGGTTTTAAGCCGCTGGTTATTGCTTCAAGCTGAGATTGATAAATTGATATTTCAATTTCAAGCTGTTTGATCTCCCAAAGATCAGTTTCGTAATTTTCTTGGGGGAGGAACCCTTTTTTGTATAATTGTTCATTTCGCTGAAAAGTGTTTTTCTTTTGCCCGAGTTTTGCATTTGCGAATTCCAGACGATTTTTTGCTTCGGTGATGAGCGGCTGTTTTTCTCCAGTTTTATTTGCGGCAAGTTCCGCTTTGGCTACGGATAATTCTCCTTCAAGCCGAACAATGTTTTCTTCAACATCGCTTGAGCGGATAACACCTATTGAATCACCGGCATGTATTTCTTTTTTATTCCTCATTGATTCAGAAAAAGAAAAAACCATAGACTCGCCGCGCTGGAATTGAGTAACACCGAATGCATTTGAAAATCCGGCTTCGAAGTCAATCAAAGCAGAGGTAAGCTGCCCGTCTGTTCCTTTAACAATTTGCCACTTCTGCAGAGGATGCACTTCGGCAAAGATGTTTAAAGAGTGGGGGACTTTTATTCCGCTCACCAAAAGAAAGAAGACGGCTGCACAAAAAAGAACAACGCCGACAATAATTTTCCGATCAATTTTTTTCTTCATGTTTCTTCCGGACAAATAAAACTAACAACATTAGTCAAACTGTAAATATTTAAATTATTCATTTTAAAAATATCATCTTCTTCGTTTGTAAAAAACCCCCTGCGCGAAGTTGATAAAAATAAACTCCACTTGACCATTCGTAATTCCTAATTCCTAATTCGTAATTATAATTCCCCGCAGGTTTTTCTTCATTTACCAAAGTTGCAACTTCGGTTCCGAGTATGTCATATATTTTTAAACTTACTTTACTTAACTCCGGTAACTGATAACTGATAACGGTGCTTGGATTAAATGGGTTAGGATAATTCTGAGATAACCCAAAGGTAGATGGCAGACCATCTTCTGTTGTAGTATTTGAAAAAACGTCATTTATTTTTCCAGGAGTTCCCGGCGTAGTTGAAGTTTTCCAATTTTCGGGGAGAGTGTTATCGAGATCCGGATTTATCAATGCGAGCGTAGCGCCGGTTCCGTTTGGCTCTATTGGCCAGGGAGCCGAAGAACTAAAACTTATTGAATCAATTAAGGTTTCGTTTTCATTGTACAGGCGAACCACTTCAGAAACGGATGAAAGTCCAAATGAAAAATATCCTATCATATTAGAAATATCAGGAAAGACCGTCCTAAATTTTACGCTGTCGTTAACCAGCACAATAAAAGAATCGGGAGCTAAAGAAATTTCGGGTAAAACAAACACATGTGTATCAATGCTGTCTCTAAATTTCCAGTTTTTGAAATTTACTTCTTCATTCCCGTTGTTATAAAGTTCAACCCAATCACCGCAATCTGAAGATGAAGAGGATTTATAATTGATTTCATTTATTACAACATTTTGATTTGCGGCAGCGTCTTTTACAAAAACAGCTTCCAAGACGGTATCCCTGGTAAGGGTAATATTTATATCCGGGTTTAACGAAATTCCTTTCCATCCCTCAAAAATAAAACCGGGGTTTGGTTTCGCCGAAAGTTTGATCTGGACAGTCTTAAAGTATTTTCCTGTGAAAGAAGCTTTTGGGATTGGGTAAGATTGCAAAACAATACTTCCACCCAAACTATCATTTGTAACTAAGGTTAGGTTCGATAGACCGCCTAATTGAAACTTTGAGTTGATATGTGTTCTCATAAAAACATCCCGAAGCCTGACAAAAGTATTAATCCGGGCAATGTTTGAAGTCCAATCGAATTGAATCGTATTTTTCCACTTTGTGGTGTGGCGAGTTAGCTCCGGTGCAATTTCATCTTGAACCTTATATAATAAATGTAAAGTTGAATCGGGTGAGAATGTTGTGTTCAACAAGTGGGCAAAGGATTGAATGAAATCATTCTTAAAATCGTTGTTCAGTAAAAGTCTGCGCAGCATAAGAGTTGACCAGGGTGGATTAGGCCATCCCGGTCCATTGGTAGAGGTCGCAAAGTCAAGTGTGTTGAATTTGTAATCTTGTTGAGCATTCAAATATTCAACTAACCCTACACCATAATCGAGATCATACGTAAGCCATTTCCATTTTCCGGTTTCGGTTCTTTCACGCCAGACTTTCATATTGTTACCGGGCCAATCAGTATTGTTCACATATATTTCTGCTATCTGATAATTCTTGTAATTTTCAATTTCCATTTGTGATTGCACAAAATCATAATTTACTTTAGCGGTGATATCCTTTTGAGAAATAAAGTCATACAGAGTAGAGAAATGTTCATTCGATCTATAGCCGGCTTCAGTACTCAGATCCACTATGTCAACATTTGTTCTGTCAACTCCATAAGTATTAGAAAGAAATTCTTCGTTCAATTTTTCTCTTAGCGTGTGAATTCCCCAGTATTCATTATTCAAATAAACGATACAGAAACGGGTTGCCTGCACGCCAATGTCTAAATTTTCGAGCATACTGCTCATATACCTATCGCGAAGCAGAGTATACGTAAAATCATTTCCCCCATTACGCAGGACAATATTTTCAAAATTCTCAACCTTTTTTCCGGGGAAGAATTGATACTTCATTTTATTGAAACCATACATTCCACGCAGATAGACAGCCACAGATTTCATATCAAATGCGCGGCTCCAGTTCCCATAAATTTTTATTCCGGCATCAACGCTTACCTTCAGCGAATCGAAGGGTTCGAAAAATTCAAAATGAATTGGTCGTTCCCAATCCTGCCAAAAATTTGCGCCGAAGTAGGGGTAACCACCCGGATTCGGTCCAAAAGCATAAATGCCGGAATCACTAGCCCAAAAATGTTTAGGGTCTGTTGAAAGTGAAACAACCGGAAGCTTTGAAACTTCGTTGATAATATAGGTTGCTGTTGTAGTCGGACTTGTAACAACACCGGGGGCAACAACGTTAGCACGCAGCGTAGTAGTTTTTGAAATGGTAATTGCTCCAACATATTTAGAGCTTGTTGTTACAGGGTTTGAACCGTCGGTTGTGTAATAAATTGTTCCACCGGGAAAATTTGAAGAAATGGCGACAGATAATGCGTTGTAATAAAATCCTGCCGGTTTTGAAAATTGCGGGGGTTCTGCAACCTGTGAGACCCCTGATGAAGTATTGGATGTTTTGGGAGATGGACTTTGAAAATAAAGCCAGTTTGTTCCTCCGTCAGGTTTTCTTCCGTAAGAAAATCCGGTAGGGATGTATCCAAAAGTTAATTCATCAATGAATGAAACATCCGAACCTGTTAAATAGATAGACTCTCCACCTGAATCGAGTTTGAAATTTGTGTGGAGATAAGAAGATGGTAATTTAATCAACGGTGAAAGTCCGCGTGGATTAGCAGGCGGAGTTTTAAGACCTAAAGTTAAAAAAGGGATCAAGGTTAAATCACTAGAAGTGGAATTAATATTATGCACTTGCATTGTTAAAATATTGTCGCCGATCTTTAACAAGGAACGTATGTTTGCAACCGGAAATACTTCAGGGGCTCCGCCGCTGTACATAACTGCCTCGTGATTAGAAGCTGCAGTCAGATTATACGCAGGAGGAATTCCTTTTGTACCGATGTTCGAACGCGCAATTTCGATTCCGTTTAAGTAAGCAACAAAAGCGTCGTCATAATCAACATGAAGAAAAGCAGTATCAACATTGACTGCATCTGTCACCGAAAAAGATTTTCTGATGTATATAGAATTTGTTGAAGGTACTGTAGTGGCGTCGTCGTTGTCGCCGAAACCAAACCCGCTAGGACCGTTTTTCCAGAGTGCATCGTCAAATCCAAGAGTGCGCCACGTACTTGAAGGTTCGGATACGGGCACGAGATATTTCCATTGATCTCCTTTGGTGATGATGGTTTCCCAAAACATCGCGCCGTCTTTTTTGTCCTTCCCTGAAGCATAGACGATAAGAAAATTTTTCGGTCCTAAAGTTAGATCGGGAAACTTCCACTTTGGTAAATTTCCCGGGTCATCTGACAAACTAAAATTTGTTAGAGAAACGGGTTGTGCTGATGTATTGTAAAGTTCTATCCAATCCGGAAAATCACCCTCCTCGTCCGCAAGAGTAACGGCATTGGAGGACATCACTTCGTTTATTACAACAGATTGTGTAAATAACTGGGTGAGCGGAAAGAGAAAAAAAAGGAGAAAATATTTTTTCATTCTAGTAATTGGGAAATTCGATCTTCTTCAAAATTTCTATTTATTTGGTCAAAAACCAAGAGAAGGACCATTTCTATTTATCATTAATTATACCACAAAGATAGTTCAAAAAACCGTCAAAAGCTGTGCTAAATTTAATCAAACAAGCTAATGTTATACGAAATATGATAATAGCTCTTATTGAAATAATAATTTTTTTTTGCGGTTTTTACTACTGTCACCTTAAACATGATTGTTCTGTCTGCACAGAGTAACCTGATTTGCAATTATTGTTTATGGGGGAATTGGGACCTCTGTCGTCATCCTGCGGAATTTTGTAACAGTAAAATTAATTAACCAAAAGGATTGGGTTGATTCTGGATGTTGAACTTTCTCATAAAAATTAAGTAAGTTTCCCTCAATTCTTAAAATATTTCCTTCAAAAAAATAGGACAGGAACCATGGCAAAATTAAAATCTTTTGTTTTTCTCTTCACTTTTCTTCTCTCGCAAATCATTATCGCTCAAACCGAAAAGTTACCCGTCAATCCGGATGTAACTATCGGAACTTTGAAGAACGGAATCCGCTATTACATTTTACAAAACAAAAAACCTGAAAAGCGGGCGGAACTTCGCCTGGTTATTAATGCAGGAAGCGTTTTAGAAAATGATGATCAAAAAGGACTCGCACATTTTGTTGAACACATGGCTTTTAACGGAACAAATCATTTTAAGAAAAATGAACTTATAAATTATTTGGAATCTATCGGAGTAAAATTTGGTCCGGAGTTAAATGCTTTTACAAGTTTTGATGAAACAGTTTACATGCTGCAAGTGCCGACCGACAGCCAGGCTATTGTGCAGAAAGCATTTTTAGTTTTAGAAGATTGGGCGCACGGCTTGGCGTTCGATTCAAGTGAAATTGATAAAGAGCGTGGAGTAATTACCGAAGAATGGCGGCTTGGTCGCGGTGCGCAAATGCGCATGCTTGATAAGCAGCTTCCGATTCTTTTTAAAGATTCAAAATATGCAGACCGCTTAACTATCGGCGATATTACCATCATAAAATCTTTTGCGCATCCAACGCTTACAAGTTATTACAAAGATTGGTACCGCCCCGATCTCATGGCTGTTGTTGCCGTCGGCGATTTTGAGAAAGCGGAAATTGAGACGCTGATCAAAAATCATTTTGAAAATATTGAAGCGCCGAAGAAAGAAAGAACAAGAGAACTCTTTCCTGTTCCTGCTCAAAAAGGAACTCAGTTTGCAATCGCTTCCGATAAAGAAGCGATGTATTCATCGGTCTCACTTTATTATAAACAAAATCCTGAGGTGGTTACTACCGTTGCTGATTATCGGAAAACCATTACCTCTCAATTATTTGGAAGTATGCTTAACGAACGATTGAGTGAATTAACCCAACAAGCTGATCCCCCTTTTGCTTTCGCTTTTGCAGGAAAGGGAAGAATGGTTCGTACTGCCGATGTTAATTTTTTGCAGGCGATGGTGAAAGATAACGGCATAGAACGCGGGCTTGAAGTTCTTCTTCGAGAAGCCGAACGCATTCGTATCTATGGCTTCACGCAAACTGAATTAGATAGACATAAAAAAAATCTTCTCCGCCAACTCGAAAAACAAAAAGATGAAAAAGATAAAACCGAATCATCCACATTAATCTGGCAGTTTGTGAGTAATTATTTAGAAGGCGAACCAATCCCCGGAATTGAAAATGAATTTGCGCTGACTAACAAACTTGTCCCGGGGATAACTCTAGAAGATGTGAACAAACTTTCAAGTGAACTAATCAAGGCTGATAACCGCGTGGTACTTGTAAATGTTCCGGAGAAAGTTGGGAATAAAATTCCAACAGAAGCAGACTTAACCGCAGTGTTGGAAAAAGTCAGTAGAGAAAAAGTTGAAACATACAAAGATAAAACACTCGATCAACCGTTGGTGAAAAATTTATCGTCTTCCTCGCCTGTTGTCAGTGAAACAAAATCCGACAAGCTTGGCACCGATGAATGGACACTTGCAAACGGAGTAAAGGTAATTGTAAAACCAACCGATTTCAAAAACGATGAAATTACTTTTTCAGCTTTTAGTCCCGGCGGTTCATCTTTAATTGATGATGAAACTTTTAAAGCCGCGAACAATGCAGTAAGTATTTTAGGAGAAGCCGGACTTGGAGACTTTTCAATAAATGAATTGCAAAAAACATTGGCTGGAAAAGTAGCTTCGGTTAATCCTTATATCGGATATTATTCCGAAGGATTAAACGGCGGTTGCAGCCCTAAAGACGCGGAAACAATGTTCCAACTTATCTATCTTACTTTCACTTCTCCAAGATACGATTCAACCGCTTTTCAATCTTACAAAGCAAAAATGAAAGCTTATCTTGAGAATTACAGCAACGAACCGCGCGTTGCTTTTAGCGATACCATGATGGTTACTATGTCAAACTATCATCCTCGTATGCAGCCGTGGAGTTTAAAAAGTTTAGATAATTTGGATTTATCTAAATCCTATAATTTCTACAAAAACCGTTTTGCCGATGCAAGTGATTTCACATTTGTCTTTGTAGGAAATATCGCTCTTCCATCTTTTAAAACTTTTGTGGAAAAATATTTGGGAGCGCTTCCGTCTTTAAAAAGAAATGAGTCATGGAAAGACCTGAATGTAAAAGATGTTGATACTAAAATTGAAAAAGTCGTTAAAAAGGGAATTGAACAAAAGAGTACCGTTGGTATTGCTTTTCCCTCTCCATTTGAGTGGAGTAGAGCTAATGAATATCTGATGGAATCTCTTATGGATGTTTTGAACATTCGACTTCGTGAGGTTGTTCGTGAAGACAAAGGTGGTTCATACGGAGTTAGTGTATACCACCAATTCTATAGAATTCCGGCAGCAAAAACTACAATTAACATTAATTTCGGGTGCAATCCGGAGAGAGTGGATGAATTGACCTCTGCTGTTTTTAGTGTAATAGATAGTCTAAAGAATTTCGGAACGACTCCTGAAACGCTTGCGAAAGTGAAAGAAACGCAAAACCGTCAGCGCGAAGTAAAACTAAAACAAAATAAGTTTTGGGTTGGAGTTCTTTCAAACTATATGATGAATAATGAAGATCCCCTGGAAATGCTGAATTATAATTCGTGGGTTGAGAAACTGACGAATGACGATATTAAAACTTATGCGAACAAATATCTTGATATAAATAAATTCGTAAAAGTGGTGCTGTTACCCGAAAAGTAAAAGTATCTTCTTTTCTGCTTTGCGTCTTTGCGTGAAATTATTTTATTGCCGAGACGCAAAGTTTTAATATCTGAAGTGTTTTATTTTTTCACCTTTCTTTCCAATTTCCGTCATCGCTTCAATTCCAATTTCCAAATGAAGAGTTGAAAACTTATCCGTTACCATTTTATCAGAAACTTCGGTTTTTACACCTTCGGGAATCATCGGAACATCTGATACAAGCAGCAACGCGCCGCGTGGAATTTCATTAGCAAAGCCAACTACGAAGATAGTAGCGGTTTCCATATCTATTCCGATGGTAGAAAGTTTTTTCAGATATTTTTTAAACTGTTCGTCATATTCCCACAAGCGGCGATTAGTTGTATAAACCACACCGGTACGGTACTCCAATTTTCTTTGCACGATCTTATCTGAAACAAACTTGTGCAGTTTAAATGAAGGAAGCGCAGGAACTTCAGGGGGAAGATAATCGTTGCTTGTTCCTTCACCGCGTATCGCCGCAGTGGGAAGAATAAAATAACCAATCTCCGTTGAGCGTTTCAGTCCGCCGCATTTCCCGAGGAACAACACACCTTTCGGTTTACGGGCAACGAGTAAGTCCATAATTGTTGCGGCGTTCGCAGAACCAATTCCAAAATTTATTATTGTCAATCCGCTCCTGTTTGTAGCCGTCTGCATCGGTCTGCCGATTCCTTTAACATCACAGTGAAATTTATCAGCAAACTTGGTAACATAGTTATGAAAGTTGGTGAGAAGAAGGTAATCTCCAAATTGATCAATCTCAGTTCCGGTATAACGGGGCAGCCAGTTTTTTGCTATTTCTAATTTTGTTTTCATGTTTAATCCATTTATTGTTTCAAAAATAAACAAACTTTCGGTAGAAATACAGAGTTAACACTATTTTGAATAAGCTAATCGCATGAATGAATGAATGAATGAATGGATGAATGGCAGAATGAAAATTATTCAAATGCTAAATAAATTTTATCTTGAGGCATTCATTTATACTTTCGAAATTAAATTTCAGTTCTCATCTTTTGACAATTTCTCTTTGCGTAACTCCTGTTATTAGGTAATTTTGAGTTGCATTTTTATTAGAGAAACGAATGATCAAAAAACTTAGTAAGCATCCAATACTCGATTATTTTTTTATGGCGGTTGGCGCAGCCATAATGGCTATCGGGATCGGTGTTTTTTTAGTTGATGCGCAAGTTGTGCCCGGCGGTGTAAGTGGACTTTCCATGGCGATTCATTATTTATCTAACTACACCATTCCCGTTGGATTAATGATCTGGGTTTTGAACGTTCCTTTATATTTATGGGGTGTAAAAGAATTGGGAAAAACTTTCGGTGTGCGAACTTTCTACGCATTCACACTCAACTCAATTTTTATAGATTTGTTTCGGGGAGACATTCCCGGGTTTGCTTTTTTGAAGTTGCAAAAATCTCAAACGGTTCTTGATCTCTATAAAAACGACTTTTTCTTTATGATTTTGATTGGTGCGGTACTCGTCGGATTGGGTTTAGGGATTGTGTTCAAGTTTAGAGGAACAACCGGAGGTTCGGATATTGTAGCTTCAATTATGCAGAAGCGTTTTGGCATACGGCCGGGGCAGGCAATTTTTATGATTGATATCTTTGTTATACTTCTCGCTGGATTAATAATTGAAGTAAAACACCTTTCTCCCGTTCGCCCGGCGTTATCGCTAACGTTTTACGCAATTTTTCTTTTATTCGTCTCGAGTAAAATCGTTGATGTGATCATCGAAGGATTTGACTACGCGAGAGCGGCGTATATCATCTCCGACAAGCAGGATGAAATTGCCGAAGTGATTCTTACCCAATTTGGAAGAGGCGCAACTTCACTACATGCAACCGGGCTTTATACAAAACAAAATAAAAATGTTCTGTTCACAATTCTTCCGTTAAAAAAAATTACAGAACTTGTAGAACAGATTAAAGAGATCGATCCCGATGCTTTTGTTATTCTAACAAATGTTCACGAAGTTTTGGGCGAAGGATTTAGAAGAAGAATCTAAATTAATTACGAATTAGGAATGAGGAATTAGGAATGAAGACAAGCAAAAAAGACAAATGTAGATTTAATTGTTTGGGAGTAAATCAATTGGCAATTTATTTCCTAATTCGTAATTCCTAATTCCTAATTATATGAACTGGTTTATACTTTTTATCGCCGGACTTTTTGAAATTGCTTGGGCAATCGGATTGAAATATTCTGAAGGATTTTCAAAACCGGTTGCTTCTGTTTTTACAATCGTTACCATGATCATAAGCATGGCGTTACTTTCATATTCCGTAAAAACTTTACCGGTTGGAACTGCTTACGCCGTTTGGACGGGCATTGGAGCGGTTGGAACGGCTATCCTTGGTATTGTCCTTTTCAACGAATCCAGAGAGTTTATGAGAATCTTTTTCATCTTTCTCATTATTGTGGGAATTGTGGGGTTGAGGTTTTATGCGAAGTAAAAAATGATGAGACAAATTATTTGTTTGCACTTTAAGATGGTAATACTAAATTGCATTTGTAAATGCGAGGTTATTGGTTGGACGGTACTACGGAGCGAAAATTAATTAAACATAGAAAATTTGAAACGAGTATAACTCGTCCGGGGATTACTCTATTCTTTAAAGCTACACGCACTAATAATTACCATAAAAATTCTGATAAAAGGATTTCAGCCCGAAAAAGAAATCGTTATACAGTGTTTACAAAACGACTTGGAAATGTTTTTGATGAACCCGATAGCAAAACTTATTTATCAACTCGCTTTTTTACTTACTCTGCTCAAAAAACAAACTACTTCTTCCCCTTTACAAATAATTCCAACACTGAAATAAATGATTTAGCTGATCGTAAAAATGATTCTTCTCCTGATACAAATGACTTTGCCGAATGGAAGTGTGACTCTGCCGCCATTGCGAATGACTTTGCGGAGTCGAAGAACGACTTTGCCGCCGCTACGAATGACTTTGCGGAGGTGAGGAATGACTTTGCGGAGCTGAGAAATGACTTTGCGGAGCTGAGAAATGACTTTGCAGAGGTGAGAAATGACTTTGCAGAGGTGAGAAATGACTTTGCGGGGTTGAGAAATGACTTTGCGGGGTTGAGAAATGACTTTGCGGGGTTGAGAAATGACTTTGCGGGGTTGAGAA
>MNVA01000017.1 GCA_001871325.1 Ignavibacteria bacterium CG1_02_37_35 | reverse complement strand
GCGAGTGTTCTCCTTGTTTGAGTGATAACTGTTTCCACTTAAGTATCGTCTGATTATTTGGATAAGCAATCACGGAATCCCGAATATTTGAAACATCAATCGGTGTATTATCTATTGAAATTGAGAAATTATATTTAGAAATAGGCAATGGCGAATTGTCTTTTAAAGAAATTTCGATGTCCGGTTCTTTTGACACAATATCACCATCAAGAATTTCTTTACCATCAATCAAGACTTTAAGAAATGGACGCAACGTATCGTACCGAATAAAAAATTTCTTTTCCACAAAGTTATTAAAAGAAAATAGTTCGGTTTCCCCAGGCGTTAATTCAACTCTTATTTTATGTAGCTCCCCAATCTTAGAAGTTTCCAACATAGCATTGATTGTAATTGATGAGTCTGCCTGAGCAGTAACTTTTACGCTGTAAAAAGGAAGTTTTGCATCATCGAGGAAACAACTCACCTGAAAAGTATCTGAGGGTGAACTGTTAATATTTTGCGGGGTCAATTGGAATTCCAACGGGAATCCCTGAAGTAAAGAATCAGCATTTAGCATGAATGTATTTTTAGAAATAGCTAATTCCGCCGGTTGAGAAAAATCCCACCCGATTTTAGAAAGATTGAATGCAGCACCGGGAACATTCGAAGTATCTTTTAAATTGATCGAGAGCCGTAAAACAGAATTACCTTTAAGATCAAGGGTATCGAGGCGATATGGATTCGGGATGTTATCTTTTATTACATTCCACTGTTGCAAATTCTTATCATACTTTTCTAAGAGAACGTTTACGGAGGCATCAGTGTGAAATTTGCTAATATCATAAGAAACTGAATTCCATTTTTTAGCCGGACCAATAGCGGAAGTAACAACGGTTCCCTCTGTGTTTTTATATTTCCCGATAAATTTTGCAATCCTTGGCTGATATCCTTCACGAAAAACACTCGTATAAAGCAGATTGGCATTTTGATCATACGTCCATGAAAAATACCCTTGATAAGGAGTGTAAGTAAGCCACTCTTCTTCAAAACGGATAGGATTAGTGGTTAAATCAAATCGGCGCATATAATTTAAATAACCGTATTCGAATGCGTAGAGGTAATTATCAATTACAAAAAAACTACTGAAATTATTATAACTTGTACCACTCAAATCTCTATCCTCGCCAACTTTTGCCCAGTTATTTTGTGGATCAAGAACTCTCAAACGATATTTATAAGCACCGTTTGTATCTGACACAGCTAAATTATAAACGTACCTTCCATCCGAACAAAGATAAAAACCTCCATCCCTCTCTCTTGAACCTTCATTTAAAAGACCTCCAGAAACGAAGATAGAATCAGTGTCCCCCGTTCCTGTTTCAACCCAAGATAAATATTTTGAAGACCCTGTAGGAATATAGATCTTACCGTCATAATAAAATATCGTATGAAAAATTGGGAAAACGGTAAAAGTAACTTCACCATAAGATTGCCCTTCAACTGTGCCATTGTTGCCGGTACCAATTTTATAAATTTTCGAACTTTGACCATTGTAATAATACATAGCAGCTATGTAGATGTATTTTCCATCAGTTGTAAGAGCGCTCAGATTATTAATCCCTGCAGGAAGAGAGACATTAAATTTTCCTAAATATCTGCTGTTTGTAGGTTTAGCAGGAAAGAAGGATGCGTTAAGCGAAAGTCCCTGTAAAGAATCAGAATAGTTAATACTTTCCAAATCAAAAAGATTTAATTGTTTTTTTGTAAATGAAATGCCTTTTGTGCTGGAAGCTGTAATATTAAAAGTGAAAGATTTTGTCCAATTACTTGAATCAGACCCCTCCCAACTTCGCGTCCGCCAAAAATAAATTCCGCTATCTGGTGGAGAATACGTCCACACAACTATCCCATTTATAGGGGAAATATTCATCATGTCCAAGATTGGTTTCTCAAAAGATGAAACAGTATCAATCTGAATTTCATACGTAAATTTTTTATCCACGTATTCGCCTATATCTGCAAAGAGAAATTCAATACTGCTTTTATTTGAAGTAAATCCGTTCGTTGGTTTAACAATATTTGGTTCGCTAGTCTTATATGCGTAAACCGACTTTGAGGTTTCATTATCTGATAAGTCATCTTCTGCTGCATCCCCATTTTCGTTAACATTTACGATAAGTATGTTGGCGCCGTCTTCCGTTGGTGTCCATGAAAAAACGACGGAGTCTCGCAATCCAAATGAGTCTATTTTTTTTGAACCAATCGGTGTTTTTATATTTTTAACCATTGTTGAAAGTTCAACGGTTAAAGAATCGTCCCGTTTAATGATTCCAAAGTTTTTAAGATGAATTTTTACTTGAACGGGACTATTTACTATCGGAAACTGAGGGAGGATGCTGATCAAATCTTCCGAAACGGCATAATCCGGTTTTTTAGGTAATGCTAATTCAATCAACGGATCGCCAAGCAAGGTTGCTAATGCTATCATGTCGGCATAAGGTCCGGTAAGAACATGATAATTTTTAGTATTTAAAATCGCTTTCCCAATAACATAATTTTTTTTAAAGAATACTTCGTTAAAGAACCTAATGTTGAGATCAACGCCAACACTAAAACTTGTTAAACCGGAACTTCCCCAGAAAGCAATTGCCCCTTTGCCGGGTACCTTGATAAATTGCTCTCCAAAAACATCTTGATTATCAAAATGTCCCGTATAGCAAGTAACGCTCGAAATAAAAGGAAGTCTTCCTTCATTATTCAGCATATAAATGTCGTCATTAAGAAAGATCAGATCCCATTGATACCCTCCGCCATGTCCGTAGTAATTAACAACAACAGCCCCGCTATCAATTCCTCTTCTAATCTCAGCTCCTTCACCCTGGAAAGGCAAGTGCGCCGGTTTGCTTGGATAGCGAAAAATTTTTTTTGCGCTAAACCCGTTCGGAGAGAGATATTGATTTTCTAAACTTAGACTTGCATCATTAAAACCAAAGAAAAATTCATCATTTAAATCCTGACCGGAGGCAACTAAGAGCGAATTTTGTCTCCAGATTTTTCCTGGATCACCGGGATAGGCAATGATTTTATCAATAAGAATATTTGCCTCTGCTAAAGTTTCACAAGACAATCTTCCTATGGCAACGTCGGGAGCCACATCATCTCCACTTACAGCAACAAACATATTATCACTTGCAGCTAATCCATATTCATGCGATTGGTAAGGCATGGAGGGAATGAAATTTTTCCTGTTTTCCGGGAAGAGTTCTCTGTAATCATAACTCATATCCCCTAATAAAACCACATAGGATAGAGGAGTTCCTGAATAATTTTGAAACGCGTATTTGATATAAGATTGTACCGCATATGGATCAAGCAAGCCGAAAGAAAACTCATCATAAATATCTTCTATCTGTGTTATTTGGATCCTTGGAGTTGCAATGGAAGAATCTGGAAAATGTGTTTCTCTAAATTGTTTCAATCTTTCTGCAGCAGAATGAAAATTTTTATGTGTAATAATTAAATAATCAACTCCTTGATTTATATTTCGTAGAGTAGATGGAACATCAATTTTGATTGAGTCAACTTTGAAATAATTCCGTATGCTCGTGCAGTAGTAATCTGTCTTCGTGGTTGCACTGTCAACAAAGAGCACCTGACTGTATTGATTTTGAGTAATGAAAGGGTTTTTAATAACTTCTGATCGTTGGGGAATGTAAATTTGCATATCGTTTTCTGTCCATCGCTCAAGACTAAACTGGTTTTTCCCAAACATTTCAGGAGTTGAGGTCAGGTGAAAATATTTTCCGTTTACTCTATTAGTTCTCCAATAGCTGAATTCAAACCAATTAATTCTAATCTCATCAGATCGTGATTGCTGTGGATACGCAGAATTTGCAGTAATTAAACCATCTACAGCGATTTGAAAATTATTGTCCGGGAAGATATCTATCTTTTTAGTATCTACTTGCTTTTCAAAATCGAAAGAGTTTTGACCATCCCATTCAACTGAATCAATAAACTGGCTTGTTAAAAATATTTTTGCTCTATGATCTGGGACGATAGTTGAATAATCAGTTAAACCATGAAAATTTGCGCGTAAGGTAATTATGTTAGAATCTGGATAAAATTCTGCAAAACCGGCAAAAGGCGCTGAAAAAACATCGCTTTGTCTTCCATTTACTCCGCTTGCTTTTCCCCAATACCAAAAATCTCTTTCCAGATTTTTTGCGTAACCTAACCGTTCGTAAAGCAAATCTTTTTCAAAATGCAGAGTCATTAAACTTTGAAGAAAAGTTTTTCCCCAACCTGGTTTATAACCATCTATCTCTTCATACCTTTTCCCTTCTGTATCACTGTTAAGCGTCAGCCAATAGATATTGGAATTATTATAAATATTTAACTTACAGTAAAGTGAAGGGCTGACTACCTTACCAACAAATTGGAAAAAATCATCATTGTTAAATAAACTATCGCCATCTTCATCAAATACTTCTAACGGAATTTCTTCTCCGTTAGTGAATAATTTAATTTTTTTTATATTAATATTTTGAGATAATGATGGAGCTGCATCTTCTAAATCGGCAAATGAAACACGATATATTCCTTCATCTTTCAGATACAACTTCAGCCAATCCTGTTTAGGATTATACCAATAGTCATCTGCTTTTTTAATATTGCTGCTTTCAACTTTCTTCCCCGATACCCAATTTTTTGAGAAAGAATAATTGAGAACAGCTCCCTTCAAGAATTCGTCGGTTAATTGATCAAAACTTTTGCCCGCTTTCAAGAATTCATCATGATTCTTATAAAAAAATTGAACTACCATTTTTTCATGAAATATTAATTCTCTAGTAACCGGATTAAACTGATATGGATAAATGCCGATTGGTAGAATTGTAGCAAAACGATAGGTGTAAGCAGAGTGAATTGAGATTGCTTCAGCCGGATATTCTTGGTCCCTTTGATACATGACTCCGGCATCTTTGGTAGAAGGTTCAATAAGCTCAACACTGTTTTTGGAATAAGGAAGGATGAACTTGTTTTTGAAAACTTGCTTTTGATCCGAGATAATTTTATAGGTGAGGGATGCCCCTTTTTTTATTCCGAGTGAAATAAATTCCTGAGGTAAAACGGGCTCCCCGACTTGCTCGCTGAAAAAACTATTTCCCGAAATTTTCTGAAACGTTTTACCGTTTTGAGTGGTATCATTTATCCTATATTTCCCACCAAAAGAAAATTCAACTTTGATAGATTCGGACGTTGATTCAAGAACTTTATAGCTCTGAGCAAAGAGAAGGTTCGACAGAAAAAGGCAAAAGAATATTTTCATAAATTGCTTTTAATTTTAATTCAACTTTCTAAAGTTGTATGAAATAATCAACGCAAAAATAAGGCTCTTTTTTGCTGATCTATCCTAAATGTTATAGAATGTTTTATTCGCGATAGGCATATAATAACCCGGTTAAACTATCATAAGACGAAGGCTCAATTAATTTAAATCCATTTTTTTTAAGAAAAGCTGCCAATTTAAGGGGATCATGTTGGGGATCAAATCTATGCCATTCCATTGATAATTCCAATAATTTCTTCTTATAAGAGAATTTGAAGCATCTAAAATTTATCTCTTTATAAAAGGTTCCGGTATTATTGAACTTCATTGTTATTCCCTTAATAAAAATTATAATTGATTTGCAACGATGATAATAAAGTTTTTTTATCGTTTTTCATTTGGGCATATATTGAATATTCGCCTCGCAAAACAATATTAAGATTGTATGAGATCAAATAACGTAAAGTCAACGCGTAGAAGTTAGTTGTAACTTCCTCACCATCTAAAAATGTGGCAATGGGAGAGTCTGTACCTTTCCTATAACTTAATAAAATAGACCCTCCAACATTCTTGATCATATTTCCTGTAGAATCAATAATATTATCCCCGTGACGCGTATACCGGTATAAAAACGAAGAAGTTAATTTCTCGTTGAAATCATAAACTATTTTTAAACTTGTCATTGCGGTGTTTGGTTGAAGATCAAGCCCAAGTGGAAAGCTGTTATTCGTATAAGTTAAAACTTCGCCTCCGTTCGGATGCGAATAAGTGTAAGGCCTGATTTGCACATGATCTCCATACAGCGATAATTTCTCTAACAGTAAGGGAGCTGTAATTGCAAAACCAATTTGCCAGGCTATTCTGTTGCCTGCAGAATTCCATTCATCTTTCTTGAGAAAGTTGAAATTAATATCATCAAAGGTAATCGTTCCGTTAAATTCTAATCCACCCACGGGACGATACCGGGAATCAAAGTGTAAAAATGAATTGTCGAGATCATTCAACGAGCGTTGTGCTGATTCCCAAAATAGAAATGGATTTAGATAAGCTATTTCCAAAGGACGATTTGCATAGATGATTGTTTGTCCGACTCCGAATGAAAGATTTGAAAACGGTTGATACCCAAACCGACTCGTTGCTATATATTTAGCATTACGACTCTTCACGTCGTATCGTAAGGAATCAACATAGGCAATTGTCGTGGGCTGAACAAGCCATCCGTGTAAAAATTTATACGAAAATTGTTTGTAGGATAGATCGAACTTGATAAAATCGAATGTTTGAGGAGTTTCATTTAGAATAAATTGATCGTATCTATCCACACCCCATAAAATTCTTTCTCTTCCAATCTGTAATTTAAAAATGTCCTTTTTCAGTGTCACATAACCGGTTGTTTGATCGAAATAATTAATCCCGGTATGATTAACTGAAAAACTTTGTCGAACTCTCTGGTCAGTCATTGAAGCTTTCTTGTCACCACCTTGATAACCATTCCATACCTCTAGATAAGCGGCAAACCAATCACTATATTCAAGCGAAAAAGCACCACCGTATGTTATCAGAAAGGCAGAATGTAGCTGCTCGGCTGTCTTCTTTAAAAAAATATTTTTTGTTGTTACAAGGGGAGCGATTGAAAAAGACAACAGCGAGTCTTGATAAGAATAGGCATAATTTTCCTTCCATGAAAAAAAATGCTCACCCAAGCCGTAAGAATTATTATAAAAAAAAGAATTGTTTGACTTGCGACTTGAAGGAAAGAATTGCAAAAAAAGATGTAGCCGCCCTTTATCATTTTCAGACATCATTGCTGTGGAATCTTTTGCTTTTTGCAGTTGGATAAAAACTTCTCCTCTAGTAAGAGGAAGAATGGCGTCATCATACCATGAAAGAATATTTTTTATTCGAAGTTGATTTAGAAAATCATAGACAGGATGTTTAGGATTGACGGAAAGATTTTGCGAAAAAGTAAATGTCGAAAACACGAGGCAGAAAAACCAAATGTTTTTTGTGCCCATTAAATATTTCCTTCATTAGAAAGAATAACGAAAGGTGTTTTCAATAAGATTAATAAATCAGAAATAAAAGTAGCTTTGCGGTAATACTCAACTTCCATCCGGGTTCTTTCTTCCGGCGTTAACATCTGCCTACCGTTGATTTGAGAAAAGCCGGTTATTCCCGGAGTAAATTGAAATACTTTTTTTTGTTCATCAGTGTAGGATTCAGTAATGTCTAAAATTTCCGGGCGGGGACCTACAATAGACATGGTTCCGTTTAAAACGTTAAAAAATTGAGGAAGCTCATCAATGCTTAATCTTCTAAAAAATCTTCCGGTTTTCGTTAACCGCGGATCGTTTATTTGCGTTAAATTTGGTCCGATTTCCAATGCATTCTTCACCATTCCTCTAAGCTTGAACATCTTAAATGGTTTCCCGCCCTTACCGGCTCTAAGCTGGATGAAAATTGCCGGACCGGGGGATTCAATCTTGATAGCAGCCATTGCAATTAATAAAATTGGAGAATGTAGGATGAGTATGCAAAAGCCGATTATAATATCTGAAAATCGTTTAATAAAGCTTCCTTCTCTGCCCATAATTAAAAGAGAATGTTAACGGCTGAATTTTTTCGAAAGAAAATGAATGGATTCTATAACTTTGGTTACTTCACTTTCAGTTAGTCCAGGATAAATAGGAATTGAAATTAATCGCTCGAAAGCATCGTTAGCAACAGGGTAATCATCATTGTTCAGCAGTAGTGAATCTTTGTAAAATTTATGCTGATGAACAGGCATAAAATGAACTCCTGTTCCAACCCCTAATTTTTTGAGTTCATTAATAAAATCATTTCTGCCAATGGTAAGCGCTTCAAGATTTAACCGAATAGGATATAAATGCCATGATGTTTCGCGGTCGTCTTTAATTAATGGCAAATAAATATGTTTATTATCCTTAAGTTCTTTTGTATAAAGCGATGCTATCTTTTTTCGCATTTTTAGCATCTCATCAACTTTTTTAAGCTGAACTATCCCCAAGGCAGCTTGAAGATCAGTAAAATTGTATTTATAACCCGGACCGATAATCTCGTAGTACCACGAACAAGCATCGGAATATCTTTTCCAAGCATCACGATTCATCCCGTGCATTCTCATTAATCTAGTGCGCTCAGCAAATTCTTCATTATTCGAACAGATCATTCCCCCCTCGCCGGTACACAAGGTCTTTGTTGCATAAAAACTAAATACCGTTACATCGCTTATTGAGCCAACTTTTTTCCCTTTATAATAAGCAGGAAGGCTATGTGCCGCATCTTCAATTACTTTTAAGTTATATGTTTTTGCTAATTGATTAATTTCATCTAGATCGGCAGGTTGACCGGCGTAGTGTACAGGAATAATAACTTTTGTCTTTTTTGTAATGGCTTTTTCAATTTCTTTAATTGAAATATTTAATGTCCCCTCTTCAACATCTACAATAACAGGTTTCGCACCAAAATAATAAACAATTTCCGCGGTTGCAGGAAAGGTCATAGTCGGAACAATAACTTCATCTTCAGGCTGTAATCCGAAAGCTTCAAGAGATAAATGACCTCCGGCTGTCCACGAATTAACTGAAACAGAAAAGTCAGCGCCAATATAATTTTTAAAATCCTCTTCGAACTGAATCGTTCGAGGACCCATGCTGAGCCACCCTGATTTTAGGGTTGCAACGACTTCGTTGATCTCTTCGTCATTTATGTATGGTCTATGAAACTGTATAAAATTATCAGACATAATTACTTTTAAATAAAACTTATCTAAATTATTACGTAAAAATAGCAAAAATCAATCTAAAACAAGGTATCTATTTCCAATAAATATTAAATTTATCCTTCAGATAAGAATAAATCACACCAAGCCCATAAGAAAAGTGAAGAATTGCCACGGCTACCGTAAATAGTGAGGCGATTTTGAAAGATTCTTTTTAAAAAAACACACTGATTATGAACTCAAAAATTGAGAATAATAAAGAAACATTTAAATAAATTTTCTCAAGATCAAAAAAACTGGGTCATAGAAAAAGAATAGTTAAGTGTAAGTTTTGACGAACAAACTATTTACTAAAATTTCTAAACCATTTTAAGACATGGTCTTTTGAAATTAAAAATCCGATTCGATCATATCAATATGAGTTTTAATAAAGTCCAAGACCTTTCGATTATCATCAATATCAGTCGGTAAATTTACAATTTTTGTGGAAATTATTTTTGCGACCGGAAAATGATCCCTATTCAACTTCCATAATTCAAATTTTTCTTTTATGGGATGAATAGGTGAGAGAAACCAATCTCCTATTGAAATATTTTCTTTTTCAGCGAGCTTTAAAAATAAATCTCGATTCGTTACAAGTACTGGATATTTGAGAAAGAGATGATTATCAAATAAATTATTATTGACATAAACTTTGTGATTTTCTTTCAGAAATTGTGTATAAGCAGAAGCATTTTTTCCCCTCAGTTTTTTAAAAGAAGCAAGTTTTTTCAGTTCTCTTATTCCCATCCTTGCCTGAATAGAAGAAATATTTTTAAAGTATTTCTGAGGCATTTTTATATCAGACAATTCATCACCCTGATTGGAACCGATAATCAAATTTCTTTTGCTTAAAAACCGGTAAAGTCTAACTAATGACCAATAAGTAAATTTATTAATAAAGTATCTATTAAAAATTAAAAGAGACACTAATGCTAATTGCTCAAGAAACGAAGGTTGAATTTTTTCTTGTTCAAGTTGTTTTACTTTAACAATCAGTTCACTTTTATTAATTAACGAAAAGCCCCCTATTCCTGTGGAGAATGGTTTGTTCCATTGAGTTGAATAAAAAGCCGCATCACAATATGATCCATTCGGTTTACCATTATAAGTGCCGCCGAAACCATGCGTGCAATCTTCAATGGTGAATAAATTATGTTTTTTTGCTATCCGGATAATTTCTTCAACATTAGAAGATAATCCAAAAGTGTTTTGACAAATTATTACTTTTGTTTTTGAGGTAATTGCTTCCTCAATTCGATTGACTTCCATATTGAAAGTATCGGGAGAAATATCCACATAAACCGGTTTAGCGCTTAAATAAATTATTGCATTAGGTACAACAACACAAGTAAAAGCAGGAAGGATTATTTCATCATCTTTTTTTATTCCCATTGCTTTTAATATCGCATATAAGGCAACTCTTCCTTTCCAATAAAGAAATATATTGTCCGGGTTGCACTTTAATATTAATCCAATCGCTTTTTTATATTTACTTTCAATCATCTTTAAACTTCTTTAAATAATCAATTCTAAAAAATCCTACTAATGACCCCATTCCATACGAAAAATGTAATACTATGAATGTCCAGAGGATAAACCAATATGAGTTGGTTTTATTTGTAACCTTCCAGCTAATAGATAGAACTAATAATAGATAGCTCCCAAGACTCAATGCAGCGATAAATTCTATCAATGGAATCCAAGTCATTAAAATGAACGGAATAATTAAAGATAAAAGGAAAAAAAATGGGATAAAATGCCGCCAGCTTAAAGAGTTTATTTTTCTCGTAACATAAACGGTCAGAATATTCCAAAACCCATTTCCGAAATTATTTTTTGCAATACCCCAAAAAGTTTCACGGGCATAGTAAGTACAAAAGAGATCAGGGAGTAAAAATATGCGTCCTCCACACCTCGTAATTCTTTTGCTTAATTCGATGTCTTGATTTCTGTTCAAACGCTCATTGAAAAGTCCGACTTTATTAAATATTTCTTTCCTAAAGCACCCGAATGGAACATGGTCAACTTCTTCAATTTTTTCTACTCCAATTCTAAAATATGAATTACCAACTCCATACTTATTGCTCAAAACAGCTGCTATAGAAATGGTTTTGGGATTTTTGTTCTTAATATCAGTTAAACAGACAGCACCGATGTTGTCAGCATTAAGTTTTTTACTCCAATGTATTAATGTTGAGAAATAATTATTAGGGATCTCACTATGTGCATCCAATCTTATAATATAATCTCCCGTTGATTCTTTAATCCCTTTATTTAGTGCATACGGCACGGTCTGAAAAGTATTGATTACCAATCTAACAAAATTAAACTTTGCACTATACGCTTTCACTATTCCTTGTGTAGCATCTGTGCTTTCACCGTCAAGTACCAGCACCTCCAATAAATCTTTTGGATAATCATTCTTGACAACTGAATCAAGGCAACCTCCAATGAATTTCGCTTCATTTTTACAGGGAATTATTACCGTTATTTTAATTCGTTGATTCATGGTTCAATTCTTCAACATTTGTTGTTCATAAACTTTAATCATTTGAGAAACACTATCTTCGAGACTATATTTATTTTTTACTCGTTCTCTTCCATTAGCACCAAATTTTAACCTCATATCTTTATTTAACAAAAGCTCTTCAATTGCATTCGAGGTTTGAACACTATTTTTCCTTTCAACTATCAAACCAGTTACATTTTTCTTGACGACTTCAGGCAACCCCCCTGCATCTGAAACGATTACCGGTTTTGCGCATGCCATGGCTTCTAAAACCGACACACCAAAACTTTCACTATCATCTATAGACACAAAAACAGAAATATCAATCATGTTGTGGTATTTGGGTATCTCATCATAATCAATGAAGCCGGTAAATATTGTTACGTTTTCAATGCCTAATTCAAACACAATTTTCTTTAACACTGCTTCCTTCGTTCCCTTCCCGACAAGTAAGAGTTTTAGCGGAAGATGCGGATATTTATCTTTCACAATTTTAAAAGCTCTGATTAAATATTCAATCCCATATTTATCCTCTAAAGTTTTTACAGTACCGATAACAATATCATTTTTATCAAAGCACATTTCTTTTGAATAGAAAGGGCAAAAAACATTTATGTCAATCCCGAAGGGCGTAACATCAATAGGTTTCCCTGTATATTTTTGGGTTTCTTTAACCATTACATTACTTGTCGAAAGAATCTTATCCGCCATGTATAAATTAAACTTTATTAGACCTTTTGTGAAGATGTTTTTTCGAGGAAAAGTATAGATGTCCGAACCATAAACGGAAATGATAAAAGGATGGAACCGGCTTATGGCTCCAAGCAAGCCATAGCTGGAAGCATAATGAGCATGAAGAATATCGGGCTTACTTTTTTCAATAAATTTCTTTAGTGCAAAAATATTTTTTAAATAGAGGAGTTTGGAAAAGCTACCATCAGGTTTTGACTTTATTCGCAAATAGCTCTTCGGCACACAAATTTTTATTGAAGGGTGAAACCATTCCGGTTTATATTCGTATAATCCAAAAAGAAAAACCTCAATTCCGTTTTTTGCTAAGGCATTCGCCCAGCGCTGGGTATGAACCGATTCCGGGTCTCCGAGAAGTAATATTTTCATTCCATTTTTATCCAATGATTATTGCAGATAATTATAACTTCAAAGAAAAGTTTTTGCCAATATTAAAGCATTTGAAAAAGATGAGTTAATGTTTACTAAAACTTTCAAGAAAAATTTTCCTTTGTTTTATATTTTTGGTTTAGAAATAATTGTATTGAAAATAAAATCCAAAACGGGAGGTCATATCCGATTGTTCCGTAGCTTAATATTCCTGCCCATTCAAAAATACCGCGAACAAACATTGCGATACCAAATGCTGTGATTCCCAAAGCTAAATAGTAGTTTTCTCCTTTTTCCTTTTGCAAAAGAGAGATAGTTTGAAGTGATATTTTTAAAAATATAAATGGCAACGCTAACGAAAGAATAAAGCCGAAAATTCCGAGATCAGAAAGGAAAAAAAGATAAAAATTATGGGCATGACCAAATTCGATCTGGTCATAATGATGTCTCAGATACAATTCCTCCATACTTCCCAACATATAAGGTATTTCTTTGTACATTTCGTATTTTGACCCGGCGGGTCCGGAGCCGAATAACCAATTGCTTTTAATTACATTCCACATTGACGAAAGAATAAAATCCCGACCTGTGGAAATTCTCTCCAGACGAAAATACATATCGACATATTTTTGAGTTGGTAAAAGAAAATAGAGACATGACAACGTTAATATAATCGTCGAAAAATATTTCAAATACGACCGTCGTAAATAGTACAACAAAAAAACGACTCCAAAAAACAAAGCAATTAGCGCAGCACGGGCATTTGTAATTATCAATCCACTAGTAAAAATGGCGACAAAGATTATAATCCATTTACGATAACGTAAATATTTATTATTAAATAAAAAACTAATCAACAAGAGAAGGCTTAAAACAAAAAATGAACCAAGAGCATTTTTGTGTAAATATGAATTTCCATTGGCTTCAGTTCCGCTTATGTTAAAAGCAAGTAAATCATAATTAAATTGCACAAATTCATAAATTAAAAACGATAGATAAATCATTGCAACAAGAAACAAGCCTAGTAAATAGTTTTTAATTATCTTTTCATTAGTGAGAAATGCAAATAAAAGATAGATCAAATAAAAGAATAAAATAGTACGCCCAATTTGGGAGATACCCAGATAAAGGTATGGTGAATGAAGTGCAGATATTAGCATCAAGAAGACAAGTAAGCCAAGGTAAACAACTATTATTTTGGGGAAACGAGGATAGTTTTGAAAATGAAACTCATACTGCCTAAAAAATATAATACTTAATAATAAGTAATTCAATAATTGAATAACTAACCGAAGTGTTGGATCAATTGACCTTGTGAGAACAAGTGAAGAAGCAATGACAAAAACTAAAACAACCTCTCTTTTTTTTTGAATCAGCAAAAAAAGTATCAAAAAAAATGCGAATACAACAACTTCTACTAAGAATGGTTGAAACATCATCAATATAATTGCGCCAATAGCACCCGCGATAAAGTAATTTATTTTAAAATCAGATAGTTTCAAGTTACTATTTCTAATTAATCTCTACTTTAGTGGAAAACTCACCATTACTATAAAGCAACGGATCAATAATAGTAGAACTTCTGGAATACTCATTTGGATAAATAATTCTATTAGCATTCAAAGTTCGTTTTATCAAAGGAAATACTCTGAATGTATGCGATGTTTTAATATCTGATAAATGGAATACTATCATATCTGTCAGTGAAGTATCTTTTGCCGTTCAACTTTATGCAACTATTAGTAAAAGAATCTATTACGAATAGTTGAAATATAATACTTTTATTTAAGTTTTTATTTTTGAAACTTGAATTTGGGAACTAAAATAATATTTGTTCTGGAATCATTTAATACTGCATTATGCAAATTGTTTTTTTTATTCACACTTTCTGCCGGAAGGCGGTTCATCGCAAATTAGATTATTTGAATTAGGAATGAAATTCAAAAAATGTTGTCTCCAAATAATCATCCTTACTGCAATGACGAGCCACCCCAATACAAGAAGAAAATCCGGTGCAAGGCAACTAGTTAGTGCTTGGTAATTTTTAGGCTAAAGATATTTACAACTTCCTCGCTGATAATTTGGAAAACAAAACCGGAAATATTTAACAAAGGAATTATTTTGAAGTTCAATGATTTAATGGCTAACTATGTACCGAGTGATTTTAGCAGACAAATTTCACTTGAACACTTTATTGAAATTTTTCTTGTTCACCATCCAATACAAAACGTTTTAGATCTTGGTTGCGGGATAGGAAATTCCGCAGATGAATTCTCTAGAATAAACCCTAATGTAATCTGGATTGGGATTGATATTGAAAACTCTCCTGAAGTTAATGCGCGACAAAGAAAGGATTTACAATTTCTTACTTTCGACGGAGTCTCGCTCCCCTTTTCTGACAGTTACTTTGATCTTATTTATTGCAAACAAGTTTTTGAACATGTACGATTTCCAGCAGCACTCTTAAAAGAAGTTTATAGAGTATTGAAACCCGGAGGATTTTTCATCGGTTCAACATCGCACCTTGAGCCTTATCATTCTTTCAGTTATTGGAATTACACGCCTTATGGGTTTATTATACTACTTCAAGAAGCTGGTTTGGAAGTGAGTGAAATGAGACCAAGCATTGATGCGGTTACGTTAATTTTAAGAAGAATAACGGGAGACGCGAAAATTTTTAATATTTTTTGGAGGATTGATTCTCCACTTAATGCAATGTTGGAGTTGTTCGGAATATTGCTTCGCAAGAAAGCACAATGGAGAAACATCGTGAAATTACTTTTCTGTGGACAATTTCTTTTTTCGGCTAAGAAACCTTCCGATTATTTTTTTTCTTAACCACTACTTCAATCGAATATTCTCCATCGCTATGTAGCAATGGGTCAGTAATTGTATGTCCCTCAGAACATTCTTTGGCATAGATGATTTCGTAATTATCTAATGTACGAACTATTAATGGTAATATTCCTATCGTGTCCGGCTTTTCATCTCTATCAAGTAAGAAAAAATGTTTGTGATCATCATTAAAACGAGAAGGTAGTGTTTGTTTTTTTTCATATAAATCACGATGCGGTATATAGAGAATCAAGTATCCATCTTTTTTTAATATACGAAACCAATTTTTTAGAGCTAATGCCGCATCATCAAGATGCTCTAAAGTATGCGATGAATATACAAAGTCATACGTTCCATCCAAAAGATTATTTAGAAATTGGGCATCCCCATGTTCAAAATCAAAACCTTGAGCGTTTGGAACAATTAAATCACCGCCAAAACCAATATCCAACCCTCGACCCATACAAAATTTCTCAAAAAACTTTTCTCTTTCTCTTCGAGCCAAAGCTTTTGAAGTTTCTGCAACGATCTTAGGCCTGTTGCCTCTAAGATATTGCCATTTATAATAATTTTTTTTTACTCCCGCACCAAATTCCCATAGTTTCTCAGGGAGATATTTCTTCAACTTTAGGATGAATGTCATAAAATTTTTCCTATTTTTTATCAGCGATCTATATTATGTGTTTCTGAATTTTTTCTTTGTCTAGAAAATCTATCACTTTATTATACACTACATCAACAGTCAAATTGCGCATACAAATATAATCAGGGCATTTTCTTCCTGCATCGGTAAAACAATATTGGGTGTTAATCGGTGAACACCCAACTTTTTGATGAATTTGGGTATGATGTTTCCCAAATGGTTTTGAATATTCCGGGTTTGTGGGTCCATAAATTGTGAAAGTCGGTTTACCCAACATATTTGCAATATAGATGGGTCCGGAATCATTCCCAATTAGTAGAGCACATTTTTTTATGTTTTCCATTAATGCTTCGACGGATTTTGCTTCGATCAAATTAAAATTTTCTTGAATATCTTTTTTAATCCTCTCCGAAAGAGAACCCGCTTCCGTTATAAATTCAACTTCATATCTGGAAGAGAGTCGCCGACCTAATTCTAAATATTTTTCAATTCCCCATTCCTTGGCTTTCCAACCGGCATGCGGATGAATTAAAATTTTATTCGTTTCGCTAACGATAAAAGGAAATTCATAATTATAATCATCTTCAACCGAAATTACTTTTCTAACAACATCGAGGTAGGAGTCAATTAAATGAGGCTTCGTTCTTATTAGTGCAAAATAATTATAAAGCGGCTTGAAATATTCTAAATTCATCCCAATGATTTTTTTTGCTGATGAAAAAGCGATTAGGGTCGCGGAAGTGATTGCTCCTGTTAAATCATATATTATTTCAGGCTTAGTTGCGCGTAATATTTTTTTCGCTTCGCTGTTGGCGATTCTCTTCTTCCAGAAAGATTTATGCGGGATTGTTAAAATATCAACTGAAGGGAATGTCATTTGAAAAATTGATTTTGTTTCCGGGAAACAAATAAGAGAAATGGGTTTGTGCTTATGAAATTCAATAATTTTTTTTATTGCCTGAATTGTAAAAATCGAATCACCAATTTTGTTCAGCGAAAGGATTACCACCTTCGTCCCATCTGCTCTATGTATTAACCCGATAAACCTTGCGACTTTACAGAATATCCAGACCAACGATTTAACGAAAATTTTTATCGGATAATATTTTTCAACAATAGGAAGAATTTCAAACTGACTCATTCGTTAATGAACTTCCATGTTTTTGATAACAAGTCGCCAGCAATATGTATCGTTTCATCTTTAATTACGCAAGCATAAAGAAGATAAAATGCAAAGAATATTCCGATTTTCAGCAAAGAGAAAAGGACTCCCGCAGGCAAAAGATAATGGAAGAGTACTTCAACTAAAAGTATTGAGGATCCCGCATTGACACAAGTAAAAAGTAATGCCGTTGCCGGTATGTTCGTTTTCTTAAAATGCAATTTCTTTAAAACTATTATTATTCCAAAAACAAAATAGAGAAAATAGCATAACGAGGATGCCGCCGCCAGACCATTCTGCTGATACTTTGTTACTAAAATAAAACTTACGATTACTTTTACCGCAATCACCACGAACGAACTGACCAATAATAATTTTACAGCTGCGATACCAAAAAGAAGTTTGTTAATTATAGCATACCCCGCAAAAAAAACAAGACTAACACCGTAAATCTTCAGCACTCCCGCAGTCATCACCACATCGTTCTCAGTAAATGCCCCGCGATGATAAAAAATATCTATGATAGGTTGAGCATATGAAAAAAAAACAACTGCTGATGGAACAAAGAAAAAGAAAGTTATTCTCATAGAAGTGTTAAATGAATTTTCAGTTTCGCCAATTTCTCCTGCTGCGAAAGTTTCAGAAAATCTTGGGAATATTGCGGATGAGAACGCCATTGATAAAATTGAGACCGGGATGAGATACACCGTCGCCGCATAATTTAAAGCAGCAATTCCCCCCGGTTGAACTGAAGTGTAAAATAATCTATCAATGAAAACATAGAGTTGTCCAAGCAATTCAATAAATATCGTGATAAAAAATATCTGAAGGGGAAATAGTTTTAAGAATTTTATTTTCCCGTGGAGTATATGTTCTAAACTAATTTTACTTCGGACGAAAAAGGAGAGATAGCCAGCCTGAAGTAATGTCCCTAGTAAGAAGCCAATCGGGATGGCGTAAATACTAAATCTTGTTGTAAACCCTAAGACAACAATAATTATACTTAGATTTAAAAAAAGGTGAGATAGAAACGCATTTTTAAAATCAAATTCAGCTTGAAAGTACGCTAATAATATTGCGATCAATCCGTTTAAAGGGATCGTTAACAGAACAATCTGTAAGATCTTTTTCGCGATAATAAATTCTGCTGTTGTTAATCCGGGCGCAATAAGTTTGAGAACGGAATCTGCCGATAGAAAAAGTCCCAATGCCGGTAAAAAACTCAAAATTAAAAATAGGGCGAGCGCTTTGTTGAAAAAGACTCTCGCATTTATTTCGCCATCTTGAGTTTTAATTCTATTATACTGGGGAATGAAAAAATTTTGCCCGACATAGACAATGAAAGTATTAATGACGGCAGGTAGTACGATACTCAATAAATAAAGTTCATAAGAATGTGAAAGCCCAAAACTATTCGCGAAAATCACTTCGCGAACCATTCCTAAAACTTTATTTATTGCACCAAAGAAAATGATTATAAGGGAGGCTCCGGTAACCGTTAAAAAGAATTTTTTTGGCATTTTAAATTAAGGCAGCACAAGATTCTTAAAATACTCGATAGTAATTTTCAAACCTTCTGCGCGTCCGATTTTGGGCTCCCAGCCTAAAATGCGTTTGGCTTTCTCAATATTTGGCTGCCGAACTTTTGGATCATCCTCCGGTAAGGGTTTATAAATAATTTTACTTTTTGAATCCATTATTTTTAATACTTCTTCGGCAAATTGTTGAATAGTTATTTCGTCCGGGTTGCCAATATTTACGGGATCAACTTCATCGGAAAGAAGCAACCGATAAATCCCTTCAACTAAATCTGAGACGTAGCAGAAACTGCGCGTTTGGGAACCATCGCCAAAGACTGTTAAATCTTGTCCGCGTAATGCTTGCCCCACAAAGGCGGGTAAAGCGCGTCCATCGTCTAACCGCATGCGGGGACCATACGTATTGAAAATCCGGACGATGCGCGTTTCAACACCATGATAACGATGATATGCCATTGTTATCGCTTCGGCGAAACGCTTTGCCTCATCATATACTCCGCGCGGACCAATAGGATTTACATTTCCCCAATATGTTTCTTCTTGCGGATGAATTTCGGGGTCACCATAAACTTCCGAAGTTGATGCGATAAGAAGTCTTGCTTTTTTTTCTTTCGCCAATCCTAAAACTTTATGAGTACCTAACGAACCAACTTTTAAAGTTTGAATAGGAAGTTTTAAATAATCAATCGGGCTTGCGGGAGAAGCGAAATGTAAAATGTAATCCACTTTCCCGGGGACAAAAATAAAATTGGTAATGTCGTGTTTTAGAAATGAGAAATTTTCATTGCCGAAAAGATGGCTGATATTATTTAGATTCCCCGTTAAAAGATTATCAATACAAATAACTTTCATACCCTCCGAAAGCAATTTATCACAAAGATGCGAACCTAAAAATCCGGCGCCGCCGGTTACTACTGCAGTCTTTTGAATCACGCTTTGACTCCCTTCTTAGTATAATTGAACATTTCTTTGGTCTGAAAAACAGAAAGAAGAAGAGCAAAGAGAGAAATAAAAATTGCCGCCAGTAACGTCGAAAAAATAATACGGGGAGAAGACGCTTTTTCCGGCGGGATTGCCGCATCAAGTATCTCAACTGTTGGAAGATCTCTGTTTTCTTGAATTTTTTCCTTGAAATACTGCTGCTGAAGCATTAAATAAACTTCATTAAATATTTTAACGTCTCTAACAAGCCTCGATAATTCAGCTGCTAACGAAGGAACTTCAGAAAAAGAAAGAAGTACGTCCTGGTTTAGCGATTCTAATTTTTCCAACTGACTTTTCAATTCTTGATACTTTGACCGCAAAGAAATAATGGAAGGATTATTTTCATTTAAATTTTTGGAGAGCAGTCCTAAGTTGATTTCTGTTGAAATCATTTCGCTTTTTATTGCAGCAGCCGCTTCTATGTTCGCTTTCATTTGTTCCGGTAAAGAAATTGCCTTGTTCTTTTTCTGGAATTCCATCAACGCGAATTCACTTGTATCAAGCTGCGTTTTTATTTGCACCAATTGATCTTCAATATAAACCCTGGCTTTCTTTGCTTTGCTCGAGAGCTTTTCCCTGTTGATTTTATCCAATGCTTCAGCATAAGTATTGGAAATACTTGCCGCCAGATTGCGAATAGAATCTGATTGAAATAAGACCCTGCCAAAGAGTGATGTGGAAACAGGAACCGAAAATTCTATTATCCCTTCTTTTGTAACGTCTATGGAAAGAAGTTTCCTCAATTTAATTGATGCTTCCTCTTTCGTTTCGGCATTCAAATAATCATACAAATTTAATTTCGAGATCACGTATTCCGCCGCCGTTCGGCTTTTAATAATCTCAGCATAAAGTTGAGAATTTGCTCCCGACATATTTAGATTCGGTATTCCAACAATTTCGGAAGCCTGCAACAAACCGGATAACCCATTGGTGTTATTTTTCTCCGGCGGCAAAATGGAAACTCCCGAAGAAAAGGTAACCGGATAAATTACCACCAAAAACAAAACGTAAAACAGAGTGCCAAAAAAAGTTATTGAAAATATTTTTCTTCGATGGGTAACTGCAATTTGCAATAATTGGTGAAAACTCAATGGTTACCTCTTACTCATGATAATAGCCACTGCAGCGGTTACAACCGTTGCAACCTGCCCAATGATAAACAATGCATCTTTTGTAAAATCCCAAAATTTCGGAGGGGGTGGATCTTCAGGAATCCAGATTATATCGCCTGGATATAAAACTTCAACGTCATCCTCATCTATCCATTCTCCTGAATTTGCGCGGACAACACGCACATCAGATTCAATAGCGCGCCAGCCAAAACCTCCGGCTAAAGCGATATAATCTTTAACTTGCAATTTCTTATCGAAGGGAACCTTTCCGGGTTGGACAACTTGACCGATCAAGTTAATATAATCTTTTTTCTCGGGAACAAATATCGCGTCATTTTTCCGAAGGACTATATCTTCTTTAGAAATTTTATTTTCAAAAATATCACGAAAATTGACTACAACTTTTCCCAATGGTTGGCGCGCTTTCGCCTTTAGATAATCGTACTCATCATCAGTCATATCTTTGCGGGCAATATTTTTTAATCTTTCATACTCTCCATCAGTGGTATCACTTAATGTTCTGCGGAATAATGAGGCATCAGACAAAGAGGCTTTAGGAAGAAACCCCCCGGCTGAATAAATAATCTCACTTAGTTTTGTTTCACCATCTTTAATTTTATACACCCCGGGAAACCTCACAAAACCTTCAACCGATACTATTTCGTCCAATAAAAATTCGGGAATACTTCGTACAACTAATTTATCTTTGTTTTGAAGCTGAAACTTTTTTGAATCGTCTGAAGAGATAAAAAAACTGATCTGCGTTTTATTATCATCTGCAAAACGAATAATTTCCAGAGTATCTTTCTTTGCCTTTGTAAGAAATCCACCGGCGAGATTAATTGCATCATAAGCCGTTTCGTTTGGTTTAAAATTGTAAGAGGAAGGAAATTTTACGCTCCCGAGGATTACATAAGTTTTATCTCCCTTATCAACATAAATAAAGTCTCCCTCACTCAAAAAGGGATTTTGAGTTTTGTCATTCTTCCTGATAAATGATACAAAATCATAGTAATTGGTCTCATTGTAATCACTAACAATTTTAATATTTCTCAGATCTGCAGTAGGATTGATCAACTCGGAATTCATAACAAGATCACTTAAACGCGTATTCGCCGGTAGATAGAAAGCGCTGGATTTCTTCACATCCCCGAATAAACCAACTTTAATTTTCCGTATTTCAGCAAGCGAAACAAAAATGTCAACATTTTTGTAAAACTTTTTAATTGAAACTTCAATTTTCTTTTTTGCTTCGGATAAGGAAAGAGATTTTAAATTTACCTCCCCAACTTTAGGAATGTAAATTGTTCCTTCCTGTGAGACGTTTACTTTCCAGGCAATTTCATCAAGTCCTTTTATGAGAACAAATAGGCTGTCGCCGGGTCCAACGACGTAATTGTCCGGGTCAATATATCCGGTAGGGTGAACTTTTTTACTGAGAGGTTCATCAAGGTTCTGGACTTGGGCTAAAGTTGAGAATGAAAGTAGCAAGAAGAAAATAGAAATTCCTAAAAAACAACGGGAAGTGCTTCTTCTCTTACCAATTTCAATAATATCTTCTATCAGAAAAGTATTCCTCAATTATTTAAATGAATATAAATTTTCAAGCTGTTCTAAGTGGTTTTTTTTGAACGAGTTCCTTCTTTTTCACGGTTATAATAATAATAATAATATTTATAATATGAGCCGTAAGAATTCTTGAACACGAAATTATTAAGAATCGTGCCGACGAAGTTGACGTTGCTATTTTTTAGTATGTCTAATGCTTTCTCCAATAGGTCAAACTCGGTATAATTTGCAGAAACTACAAGATAAACAGCATCGCAGTAAGCGGCAATAATTTCCGAATCAGTTACAGAAATAATTGGAGGAGAATCAATAATAATGTAATCATAAAGAGTTTTCATGTGGGTAATAAAGTCCTGCATTTTCTTCGAGCCAAGCATTTCTGCAGGGTTTGGAGGAATTGTTCCGACGGTGATGACATCAAGATTCGCAAGTTTGGTTGGTTTAATAATTGTCGCCAGATTGACTTGGTCAAAAAGATATTCAACGAGACCGGGTTGTCGGTTCATCCCAAAAATTGTATGAACTCTTGGTTTACGTAAATCGCAATCTAGAAGAAGAGTCTTGTGGTTTGCCTGCGCAAAACTACCCGCCAAGTTTGAAGAAATAAGGGTTTTTCCTTCTCCCGGAGTTGATGAAGTAATATGAATAACTTTCATATTTCCTTGATCAACTTTCGAAAATTGAACTCTTGTACGCAATGCTCTAAACGCTTCACTCGGCACCGAATCAGGTTTATTATAGATGATAAATTCCAGGTCTTCGGAAATTGATTTATCGAGCGATTGAATTTGGGGAACCCACCCAATAACATTAATATTTCTATCCTTCAAGTCTTCCGGAGTTTTTACCGTGTTGTCAAAATAATTGCGGAGAAAAGCGTATCCAAGTCCAAAACCTAAACCCAAAATTGTTCCAACTAGAACAATTAATAGTCTATTCGGTTTTGAAGGTTTGTCAGGTCTTCTTGCGACATCAATAATAAGCACATTGCCTGGTTGAGACTGTTCATTTATTACTGCTTCCTGATATTTTTCTTCTACCAGGATATAGAGTTTCTCAAGAGATTCTCTGCCTCTCTGAAGCCGGGCATATTCTATCGCTGATTTCGGAAGCTGGTTAAATTTAGCATCATACGTTTTAACTATTGCATCTAAATTTTTCACTTTGATCG
>MNVA01000206.1 GCA_001871325.1 Ignavibacteria bacterium CG1_02_37_35 | reverse complement strand
CTCACGTTACGCAAAAGTGAGAAATTATATTGTAAATCGAAGCGAAGCTTCGATAAAATGCTTGTTTTTTACGAAGCTACCGCTTCGTATTACAAATTCTGCGTAAGGTGACTTACATAATTCATTTTACGCAGAATTTGTAATTGAATAGCCAACTTCCGAAAGCTTTCGGAAAGTGGTTCTTCAGGATATTCCTTTGCGCTAGGTGAGTAAACAATTTTTTTATGAAAAACTTTTATCCATGCCTACTATAAGAAGAAAAAAAAGGAGTTCGCCGTTTTCAGTAAAAGAGATTGCTCTTTTTCTTTTTCCCATAATTAATTTGCTGTTGCTTTTTGGGGCAAAATATAGGAATCAAAATCTTCCTCTATCCGATTTTCAAATTGCCTATATCGGAAATATCATTAATCTTTTTTTTGTAGCTGTTTTATTAATCGAATTTATTTTTCTTACCTTCCGTAATAAAGGTAAGTTTTCAGCAACGAATAGTCTTCCCCTCAAGTTTTTGGTAGTGCAATCAATAGTATTGATAGCGGCGCTTACCGTAGTAGTTTTGGAAATTCATCTACCCGGTGGTTACCTGTTTGGTTTTCCGGTTGCAAAGATTTTTTTGTGGCTCTTGTTTTTTAGTGCGCAGTTAATCCAATTTATTGTGATCAGTTATTGTTGGCTTTTACTGTTTAGAACTGAGTCATTACTTTATCTAAGGACGATTCTTAATAGTATTTTTATTGCCGTATTTTTGTATGGATTTGTTTTTTTGTATGCATTTGGAACTTTCCCGGTTACGGAAAAGAATGAACCGGCAGGTGAAGTGGGAGTGGTTCTTGGAGCAGCGGTTTGGTCGAAAAATGTTCCGAGTACGATATTAATTGAGAGATTAAATAAGGCGAGAGAACTTTATCAGAAAAAGAAAATTTCGAAAATTCAACTTACCGGCGGGAACGCCCCCGGCGAATTATCAGAAGCGGAAGCAGCTTTCAATTACTTAATTAAATTTCCTATTGATCCAAAAGACATTTGGATGGAAAAAAATACAACCTCAACAACCGAACAGATCCGTTTTATTAAAAATGATTTGATCGGGAAAAAGAAAATTATGAGGATTGTAATTATCTCCGACAGATTCCATCTAAAACGAATAAATGAGATTAGTAAATTTTATGCTATTAAAGTAAAACTTTGCGGATCAAATGTTACCTTAAACTCTAAAAGTTTGGTATATTACAAACTCCGTGAAGGGATGGCTTTGATCAATTTTTGGTTCTTTGCAATTTAGAAAAGATGCGAATTATGGCACAGAAAAAATTTATAAGGCGGATTTTACGCGAAAAAGTAATGCAGATTTTATATGCATACGAATTGAATAACGAAAATCTTGAAACAACAAAAAACGGAATTCTTTCTGATATCGGTCAACCTGAAGACAGAGAGTTCGCCGAGAAGCTTCTTCACTGTGTCGTCCTTCATCAAGGCGAGATGGATGATGAAATAAAGAAAAGGGTGAGCAATTGGGAAATTGAAAGAATTGCAATGATAGATCGAATCCTCATGCGGATTGGAATGTGTGAACTTGCCTATCTTCCTGATATTCCTCCGAAAGTTTCCATCAACGAAGCGATCGAAATTGCTAAAAATTTCAGCACTGCTTCAAGCGGCAAATTTATTAACGGTATCCTCGACGGCTTTTTGAACGACCTTAAAAAAGACGGTAAGCTAAATAAATCCGGTAGAGGATTGATTAACGAAACTCCTTCAAAACCACTTTGAATTAGATGAGTTCGAAATTAAAAATTTTTGTTTGGACGTTATTTGATTTTGCGAACACTTCTTATTCGATCATCATAGTCACTTTTCTTTATGCCGTTTACTTTAAGCAGGTAGTGAATGATGGAAATCCGGTCGGTGATTTATATTGGAGTTTTGGAACAAGCATTGCAATGCTTATCACTGCTATTATTTCCCCCATACTCGGGGCAATTGCAGATTATTCTGCCGGAAAAAAAAGATTTCTCCTCTTTTTTACGTTACAATGTATTCTTGCAACCGCTCTTTTGACATTTGTTGAGAAAGGGGATGTGCTGTTCGGATTAATTCTCTTTATTATTGCCAACGTTGGATTTGAAGCCGGCTTGGTTTTTTATGATGCATTTCTTCCCGAGATAACTGCTCCTAAAAATTACGGCAGAGTAAGCGGGTATGGTTTCGGAATGGGGTATGTCGGTTCTTTAGTTTGCCTGGCGCTTGTTTATCCATTTATTCAATCAGATCAAATTAGAATCACCTTCCTTATAGCTGCCGTTTTCTTTTTGATCTTTTCATTACCATTATTTTTAAAATTGCATGATACACGAAAAGTTGTTGATGTTTCTAAATCTTATTTAAGTATCGGTTTTAACAGAGTTTTTTGGACGTTAAAGCATATTAAAGATTACAAAAACTTATCGCTTTTTCTTCTCTCATATTTTTTTTATATCGAAGGAGTAAACACGGTAATCTTCTTTTCCGGAAATTATGCAAGCACCACGCTTCATTTTTCAAATATTGAATTACTTATCTTTTTTATTACCGTTCAAACAACTGCTATTTTCGGCTCTGTGATTTTGGGTATTGTTGCCGATTCGATTGGACAAAAAAAAACCATTATGATAAGTTTAGTTATTTGGCTGCTGACGATTTTGCTCGCCTACTTTACGGAGCAGAAAGAAATGTTTTATGTTGTGGGTTTGTTAGCCGGGGTAGCGATGGGTTCAAGTCAATCAACAAGTCGGTCATTAATGTCCAAACTCACGCCGGATGAAAAGAAAACGGAACTTTTTGGATTTTATTCATTCTTTGGGAAAAGCTCCGCCATACTCGGACCGTTAGTCTTCGGATATATCAGCTATATTACGGGAAACCAACGCTATGCAATTAGTTCTATCGCTTTTTTCTTTCTTATCGGTTTACTCATCCTTTTTAAAGTGAATGACTCTGAAGCGGCAAGTTAATTTTTGACAGAGGTGCTTAAGAGATTAATAAATTCCATTTCTAGAGCAATGCCTTTATTTTTTGCATACCAGAGATGGAGTTGTTCAATAAACTTATCATGTTCTATCCCCTCACTTTTTAATCGGTTAACGAGCTGCTGAGCTTCTTTAGGACGCGGTCCCCATCGAAAGATTTCATTCCCATCCGTATCAGAAGAAATTAGCATAGGGATACTCCTCGTTCCATTAGTTAAATACAAATCCATGATTTCTAAATTGTTATCGCGTTCAATAATTTGTAGTTTAATAACCAGGTTGACTTTTGCAATTTTAGCAATTGCGGGAAGATTTTGAGCAGAATCTCCGCACCATCCTTCAGTAATTATCGTCCAGAGTTGGGGATACTTGATAGACAAAAGCGTTTGTTCTAATTCCTCCGATACATGAAACGTCTTTTCAATTCGCTTCATTCTTTGGAGATTTAGTTTTTTATACTCGTGCAATTTATTATCATCTGAACTTATCGCTCCCGGTAGCGGCTGAAGAGCTTCAGCCTGAACTTTATTAAAAAATTCTTGATACGAAAAACTTTGTTCAATTTTATTCCATGCAGGTGTGGATGATTTCATAATAACTTTCTTTGATGTAAGGATGAGATGCGAAAACGCGAGATTGGATTTAAACTATTTTGTCTTCATCCGGAAAACGCCGTCCCAATCTTTAGGGGGAGGATTCTCAATATAAAGCATCGCCCTTTTTAAGTAAACGAAGGAAGGATGGTCACTCGTGTTGATATTTTTTGCTTCGGCAAATTTGTCAGCGGCTTCTTTAAATTGAAAAGATTTATAAAATTCCAATCCCTTATTAAAGACTTCCAAGCCATCTAAAATATTCTGATTGACCGGATCGTCTTTGAAAGCTATGAGTTCATAAACTTTAACGGGTCTAGTTTTTCCCTTTACAATAAGTGCATCAAGTTCGCGCGTGATGAAATCATTTTTCACAATTTCGTAAGTCATTTCAGAAATCATTGCAAAAGTTCCGTACTCTTTATTGGCGCCTTCTAATCTCGAAGCGAGATTGACCGTATCCCCCATTACGGTATAGTCAAAACGTTCGCTGCCGCCCATGTTGCCGACAACAACTTCACCGGTGTTGATCCCCATGCGAACTTGAATTTCTGTTTGCCCTTCAGCGCGCCATTTGGTTCTTAATTCCGATAAACGTTTCTGCATCAAGAGCGCACTTTTACAAGTTTGATAGGCATGATCTTCAATTGGCAGCGGGGCTCCCCAAAATGCCATTACCGCATCACCAATATATTTATCAAGAGTTCCTTTGTTCTCAAAAACGATTCTTGTCATCTCTGAAAGATACTCATTCAAAAAAAGAACAAGTTCTTCCGGCTTTTTTGTTTCTGAAAAGGTTGAAAATCCTGCTATATCGCTGAAGAAAATAGACAAAATCTTTCTTTCGCCACCCAGCCTCATTTTATCAGGATCAGCGATAAGTTCATCAACGACGGTAGTATTTACGTACTGGCTGAACATTCCTTTAATAACAGCTTTTTGTTTCCTTTCGGAGATGAAATGGTAGGCGGTACTTCCGAAATATCCAAGAACTAACGCAACCGTGGGACTGATAACATTGAAGACCAAAGAAAAATGAGTGAACATGTAGAAGGATAATTCTCTTAATCCATATGCCGATCCGCCGATAAGCAAAATATTGGCAAGTTCTAAGATTCCTCCCTGTTTTGTTTTTCGTTCTTTTAATAATGATGAAAGGTAAAAACTAATAAACGTGAAAAAGAAGATGAGAACTGTCTCTTGAAGAGGAGTTTCTTTCGTTAAAAAATCCTTACTAATAATGTTTTGGATTGCTGTTGCGTGGATCTCAACCCCGTACATTAAGTTATCACCTTTTTTTTCACCTCTTGAAAAGGAGATCGGCTTAATATCCTGATCTTCAGGTTCGGTGGAGCCGATCAGAACAATTTTATCTTTGAATATTCCGGATCGAAGCAGCCCGATTTCCGGATCGTCCCACGTGTTAATTTCTTCCCCATAATCTTCTTCATCTTTTGTCTTAAATTCTTTGTCATCCAAAACTTCAAGGAAATTAAAATGGAGAAACGTGTTATCGGGTCCATAATAATTCATCAACATCGAAGTGTTGTCAAACTTGGGGATTTGAATATTATTCAAAACGAAAAAATTATCTTTTTTAGTGATGACTTCGTCGTTTTTAAGATTGAAATATTTATTTAAGATAGCAAATCCAAAAGTAGGAAGATATTTGTCTGTTGCCTCGGAATACATCATAGGCACATAACGCCTAATAACACCGTCGTTATCGCTGATAACCCTCACAATCCCAATGGAGCTATCCGCATCGAAGAAAATATTATCATAATTTTGATGTTCTCTTCTCATTTGAAATTCCTGCTGACCGGTTACTTCGGTTTTCCCGGCAACAACAACATTTTTCGCCTCTCTTATCACGCGAAAAAGTAAGCTGTCGTTCTCCGCAAAAAATCTATCCGGGCTTGACATTACGACGTCTATCCCAACAGCTTTTACTCCGGCATCTGATAGATTCTTTATAACTTTTGCAAAAAGATAACGCGAGAGAGGTAACGAATTATAAGGGGGATTTATTCCTTTAATGGTGGAGTTATTTAAATCGAGGATAATTACTTTGGACTTTTCCTTAATTTCCCTTTCACCACGATTTTCAAAACGTTCGTCAAGGCGTTTAAGTTTTAATTCCGAAACGCTTTGGAGGGGGAAGAACGCATCGTGTGTAAAGAGCATTACAAAAAAAGCAATCCCAAGGCTAATTGATAATTTTATCAACCACTTGGGAATGCTTCTTTTTTTTTCCATCTAAACTTATTGCAAAGAGAGTTGAGTGGTTAATCCCACAATTACGTCATTTGCTTTTAACTTTATAGGCAGAAGGGTAATTGCATCGTATTGTGATGACGTATAATCATAATTTAAATATCTTATCTGAAATTGAACTGTTAAGTTGGGCATAAGATAATAGAGTGCACTCGCATCAATTGACGTTCTCTTATAATCGCCAAAACTTGGACTCAATGAACCGGCTAAAAGAAGTCTATCCTGCATCATTGAATAGTTTGCTCCAAGTGAAAGAGACACATAGTCAAAGTTGGTAGTATCAACCTTTGAGCTATTCATGCTGATATTGAAGCTTGAACTTAAATTATCTAACCATCGGGTTCCGCTTGAAACGGTCACAGAAGAATTATCAATATCATAGTTGGCATGGGACTGATCATCGCGAGCAGAATTTACAAAACTAAATGAAACCGAATGACGATAGTGCCACTCAAAGTTATACGACAACTGAGTTGAAATTCTATTTGTAACATCATTGATAGCAGATAAATAGGCTGTTGAATCCGTTGGATCTTTTATCGGGCTCAATCCATTCGTGTTATTAAGTCGTGTGTATCCTACAATTATACTGGGGAGATTTGTTCTTGGATAAAAAGATACCGAGGTATTTAAAGTTTGAAATGTAGTTGTGGCTCTTTTAGTTTTTTGCAAGTTGTCTTGTAAATTTTCGAATCCAACTGAAACAAAAAATTTATTTTCGAAAAGTCTTAAACGATCAAGAATATTTATTCCTGCGATGTCGGTTCTAATATAAGACTGCCCAAAAGAAGAATACTGATCACCGCGGTAGATATAAGAGCCTTTCAAATAGTTGTCGAAATAGTTAACGGAGAGGGCTGTTTCAGCAGCTAATGAGGGCAGCTCCTGAGGATTTAATGGCGTTACATACTGGTTTACTGTAAATAGTCCTGTTACTCGATCGCGCAATTTTTTAACAGAATTTGGATCCATATTTATGAGTCCATTAGGTCCAAAAACAGAATCAATTTGAGAATCTGAAAGTGAACCTTGAGAAATGTCTTTATTCAGCAAACTAAAAGCTGCCTGTGTAGTAAACAAAATGTTTTGATTATCAAAACCAAACATCAAGTCAGTCCCGAGAACTAAGTTTTCTTTTGGGGAGGTACCATATTCTATCGAACCGGTTTCATCCTTTACATGAAGGAATGTTAATCCGAATTGAAAATTCTCACCTCTGCCAAAAGAAGGACGAACAGCAAGAAGACTTCTCTTAAATGTACCGGTTTCAACTTCGGCATATTTATTCCCGTTGTGTTTAAGCGGATCAACTGCAATGATATTACCGCCGAGAGAATCTTTGTATTGAATAAATGTTCCTTCAACATTTCTTGATATTTCACCCAAACTTGTTTGGATATTGAAAAAACCAAGATTAATTTCGCCGCTAAATCCTCTCACCCTTTTTCCGTTCAGCACAAGAGAGGGGTACTTAGGGTAATGATCTCCCAAAGTAACTGCTGCATAATCAGTGGATAAACTTATCATATACCTGTTATTTGGCTGAAGATATTTTTTCTCTTCAGAGGTAGCGTAAACATTACCTGTCAGCTCAAATCCTTTATAATCGGCTTGCACATTTACATTTACATTATTATACCAGGTGCCCACCGTTTGAACATTTTCATTACGTGACTCTAACCTAACATCGGCAGCATACTTAATTGCGGACTGACCGAGCAAAGCATAACTCGGATTAATAATGACGAACTGGGAAGAGACTGAATGATACAATACATTTGCCGTATCATAGAGTTCAATCGCTAAATTATGAAGCCCGTCTTTTAATTGAATTTGAAAATTTTCAGGCGAGATAATAATTATATCATCGGCAAAGAGAGCCAGGTTCGTTATGTCTTTGTTGTCCAAATAAATTTTCGTAGCGCTTTTATTAACTATGTCTGAGGCGCGAAGAAGAGAGATTGAGATAAAAAACTCTGCGGGAAGAATTTTTTCATTCTTCTCAGGGCTCATTATAAGAACTTCTTTATCTTTTCCAGAAATTCCTTGGACAGTAATTTGGATAGGATTATTACTGGTAATAAACTCCAACGGGTAGGTTTCTTCACCTCCTGAAGTTAAAGTAAACAGCATGTAATATTCAATGTTCGGAGGAATAACCTCTGCGGCGGAAATTGTAAAAAAAGCGGATGTCCCCTGAAGATTCATTTCTGATTGTGTGTACTCGTTTTGTCCAAACGAACGATACGCGATAACGGCTTTCGTAACTAAAGCAGATTGCTGAAATCTTACTTCGAGAGTGAGGGGTTCATTCTCTTTAGCGTTCCCAATTTTCACTTCCGACACTATATTGCTGATTTGTGCGAAAGTTGTTGGGATTAACCCGAGAAGAAAAAGAACAACGAAAAAAGTAACTTTTTTTACCATGGAGCAATCTCCAATTTTAGTTGATTTTAATGTAGCTAAAAATTAAAAAACTCCGCCATCCTTAGCAAGATAGCGGAGTTATAAATTATTCTTCGAGATATTCGATGATCAAGTCGCCTTGATTAGTCTTAATAATTAATTTCTTTGTATTCGTTTTCTTAGAGTCTTCTAACTGCCTCTGCTGATCAGGTGAGATAGTCGCAACAGTTACCTGTCCATCGTTAGTAAAAATAACAGAATTTCCGCCAGTTATATTTCCTTTCGTTTGTTCGCCAAGGAGGGATTTATAATCTATCGCGCCCTCTTCAAGAACTAATACAGTTCCATTATCACCAACTTGTAGGAAGCCTTTGGTTCCCCTTATAGAAGCGACCATCGTAGGCGTTGTAAACTGAAATTCTTCGTTTTGCTGTTGTTTAGTAACTTCAAAGTTGACACCCCCTTTTCCAATGTAGGTGTTTTTAGAGATTTGCTTGTCATTCTTATCGGCATAAATTTTAATTGAGCAATTCTCCCGAACTCTCAAGATGGAATTATCTGTAAATTTAACAAGAGCAAGTGATTTTGCCCCGGTTTTAATTTCGTCTCCGGTAGAAAGCGCTTGACCAATTTTTATGGTATTCCAGTCTCCATTAACTTTTTTGAAACTAACATCTTTTACTACTTTCATAACAATAGCAATTGGAGATGCCGGCGGTGGATTTTTTCCCGCAAAATTAGCTGCAGCAAAAGCAACTAAAATTACAGCAACTAACAGAAAATTTATTTTTTTCATTTTTTAACTCCTCTACGGTTACTGATTATCATTATAAATGAATTGAGCACTTATAACTCGATCAGGATGGGTATTTAAATAATTAAGCAGGTTTCTTAATTGATCTTGAGAAATCGGATTCCCGTTTTCATCAACTAACCGGTTAATTCTTAAATTTTTATCTGAGAGTACACTCGCAAAAGTTGATCCGCCCGGTAGAGCCTGCGTCATAGCCATTAGGTCGTTTTTAATTGAATTATCCCGAGCGTCGTTTAACCCGGCAATACGAAAGTTAATGATTTCGCTGGGTAATTCTTTGTCCCCGCTCGGCAGACGAATTATTGCAACAACCTGTAAAACATATTCATATCCATCTTCGAGTGGGCGTAGAGATTTAAGATCACTTAACCTGACTGATGTTTTCTCCTTCGCAATTACATCAACAATAAAGGGACTGGGGGAAGCAAGCGCATTTTCTAAAGACTGGTTGCCGTTGGTGCGTTTATTAACCTTAATTTTATAACGATCAGAACCCGGAACTTGGATCCAAGAAACAACAATGTTTCCCAGCTGCACTTCCGCATATGCGGTTGGGGTGAGGATTGTAAATGATTGAGTCGGGTTCGTGAATTCAACAAAATCACTTGCGGTTTTAACGACAATCCCTGCAGCGTTTCTTAAAGTAAGGTTAATATCAAACCTGCCAACGGGTTTTCCTTTTTTGATGATTTCGTTGATGACAGTATTATTAGAGTTAGTGCGGGCAATTCTAATATCTGTACTTCCCAGATCCGTATTGTAAAACAATCGGGATTTAAAAGGTCTGGTTTTGAAATCAAAAAGTTTTAGGGAAGATGTTTTCCCTATGTCAGTCCAGGTTATTTCTCCTTCAAGGATAACATCAATATTGAGGGGGAGAATTGAAATTTGGAAAACTTTTGGCGCTCCTGAAAGATCATTCGCCATTGATAAAGAGCCAAGATCAAGCTCCGGCAATGGTTTGAAAATCGTTAGGTCAAAATTTGTAATAAGCAATTGCGCTGAAAGTGAACCGCTTAATAAAACTGTAAAGAGAAGAAACAAGAACGTTCTGTAAATTTTCATCTTAAGCCTCTTATAGTTGTTTAATAAATTGTTTCTTCGCAAAAAAGAGAAAATCTCTTTTGCTAAATCTAACTTTTTCTAATTAATAATAAAAAACTTTTTTATGTAATTAAGTAGAAATTTGAAATAAATCTACTACATCAAAAGTTGCTGAGTTGTGTTTTTAGACGAATCAATCACTCGAATTTAAGATAAGTGAGAATTATCACACTGCACTCACCATTTTCAATATAAAAACAAGATAATTATTAATTCGTTGTAAGAATTTTATTTATTTAATAGCTTACGTTGTAAAATATAAAAATTTGAGGTAACATGAAATCATATTTTGTCTTCTTCTCTCTCATAACACTTTTTTTAGCCGGCTGCGGTAAAAGCGAAAAAGATCAATTTGAAGAAGCAAATCGTCTCGTTCAAGAAAAAAAATATTCCGCAGCCATTTCATCCTTCGAGAATATCGCAAAAGAATTTCCAACATCTGATTTTGCTGCCAAAGCTTTTTATGAGATTGCTAAAATTTATCAAGCAGGTATTGTTCCCGGGGTTGACGAAACCGCATCGCAAGAGAAAGCTGTTGAGTTTTATCAAAAAGTATTTGTAAACTATCCTAAATTTGAATCTGCTCCTTCCGCATTATTTATGTCGGGATTTATTCAGGCAAATAATTTGGGCAAATACAATGAAGCGACAATTACCTATCAGAAGTTTTTACAAACATTTCCTAATAATGAATTAGCCGATGATGCAAAAGTTGAATTGGATAATATGGGGCTTTCACCTGAAGAAATAATTGCCAAACACCAAACACAGTTCACCATAAAAAAATAAATATGGAAACGGCAGATCAAATTGAGTATAAAAGGTTTCTCGATCCTTCGGTAGTTTCAAAAATATCAGGTTTAGAATTACGTGCAAGATTAATTGTTGAAGGATTTCTCCTCGGGCTGCACAAAAGTCCATATCATGGCTTCAGTATTGAATTTAGCCAGCACCGCCCTTACATGCAGGGAGATTCTCCAAAAGATATTGATTGGAAAGTTTACGGAAAGAGCGATAGATTTTATGTAAAGCAGTACGAAGAAGAAACTAATCTAAAGTCCTACATTTTGTTGGATGTAAGTAAGTCAATGACTTTTTCAAGTGCGGGGAGAATTTCTAAACTTGGATACGCTTCTCAACTTGCGGCAAGTTTAAGTTATTTAATGCTGAAGCAAAAAGATGCAGTAAGCCTGTCCGTTTATGCCGACTCAATTAAAAAATATCTTCCTCCTAATTCCTCACGAATTTATTTAAAAGAAATCATTTCCGTTCTAAGCAAAATTGTTCCTGATTCAAATACAAACACTTCATTTTGTTTGAATCAAATCTCGGATAAAATTACTAAGAGGGGATTAGTTGTTATCATTTCGGATTTTTTTGATGATGCTGCGAAAGTGATTAGCGCAATAAAGAAATTCCGTTTCTACAAAAACGAAGTTATTGTTTTCCAGCTTTTGGATCCAATAGAGCGGAATTTCTCTTTTCAGAAAGATGCAATTTTTAAAGATATGGAAACCGGTGAGGAAATAATCACTCAACCCTATCAAATTCAAAAATCTTACCGCGATGCAATGGACACTTTTCTCAACAAGATAAAATCTGAGTGTTTACGCAACGGTGTGGAATATAACCTCATCGATACCTCGACCTTGTTTGATAAAGCTTTGTTCACCTACTTACAAAAGAGAAGCAGACTGTTGTAGTTAAATAAAGACGAGGCATGCCTCGTCTCTACAATTCCTGATGAGAATGTATTGTTACAGTTTCTCAATTAAAATGAAATATTTCTCCGACAACACTTCGGCTTTTTCTTTTTTATCCGCCTCTGTAATAATTCTGATTATTGGCTCGGTGTTTGATTTTCTAAAATGTACCCAGTGATCAGCAAAATCAATTCTCAAGCCGTCTTCAGAATTAACCCTTTCTTTCTTAAACATTACAGTGAGTTTTTTTAGAACGGTGTCGGGATTAATTCCTTTCAAAGTGATTTTCTTTTTAACGATGAAATATTGAGGCAAAGCTTTTTTCAATTCAGCCATGGTTCCGCCAAATTCCAATAAATGTTGAAGCATGATAACCGTTCCCGTTAAAGCATCTCTTCCGAAGACTGCTATCGGTAGAATTACTCCGCCGCTTCCTTCACCCCCGATGACCGCTTTAACTTCTTTCATCTTTTGCACAACGTTTGCTTCACCAACCGGAGAACGGAATACTTTACAACCAAATTGTGCAGCCGCGTCATCAACGGCGCGGGTTGTAGAAAGATTTACTACAACATTCCCTTTCTTTTTAGAAAGATAAAATTTAACAGCTTGCGTAATGGTGTTTTCTTCACCAAATGGTTTTCCATCATTTGTAATTACTACCAAGCGGTCAACATCGGGGTCAACAACTATTCCAATATCGGCTTTGTGTTTTTTTACTGCGCGCATCGTTGCAGTTAGGTTTTCGGGAATTGGTTCCGGCAAGCGGGGAAAAATTCCTGTCTTTTCGCAATTCATTTCAATTACTTCGCAGCCAAGCTTCGCCAACAACTTCGGCATTGAGTAAGCGCCTGCACCGTTTACGCAATCCAAAAGCACTTTGAATTTTCTTCTGCGAATATTTGCAACATTAATATGTTTCAACTTTAGCACGGCTTCAATATGATCTTCCAATCCTTTTGCATAATTCTTTAACTTTCCAAGTTTATTCCATAGCACAAATTTTTTGTCGGCATCAGCTAACAAGTTTAACATCGTTTTATTTTCTTCGGGACTCATAAACTCACCTTTACGGTTGAGGAGTTTGAGTGCGTTCCATTCATTCGGATTATGACTTGCGGAAATTTGAATTCCCCCAACAGCTTTTTGACTTTTCACATTAAACAAAACTGTCGGTGTTGGACAAATGCCAATATCAATAACATCGTTTCCCTTTGCGAGCAAAGTTCCAACAACGATGTTGCGAACCATCTCGCCGGTGATTCTTCCGTCGCTTCCGAGAATAATTTTTCCTTTGCCGCAGAAGTCAGCATAAGCAGATGCATATTTAACTATTGTTTGCGGGTCGAGACCGTCTCCCACAATTCCTCTGATTCCAGAAATACTAACCATTAATGTTGGCATAATTTATCCTAACGAGTTATAAAAATTTTCAAAGCAAAGTTACAAATATTGATGAAAACTTTCGTATGACGAATTTTTTAATTCTTTGTATTTTGGAAGCAAAGAAGAAAAAATTATGAAAAAAGAAATTGCAAAAATTAACGCACTGCTTATAAAAGAATTTGGAATTCCGCCGCGCAACACGAATAAAGCAACTCCGCTTGATACATTGATCGGAACGATCCTTTCTCAAAACACGAACGATAACAACTCGTTTAAAGCTTACAGCAAGTTGAAGTGTTCGTTTAAGAATTGGGATGAAATTGAAAAACTTCCGTTGATGAAACTTGAAAAACTTATTAATGTGGCAGGACTCGGATTCCAGAAAGCGACCGCAATTAAAAAAGTTTTGTCTTATTTGAAAAGGGAAAAGGGGAGTCTCTCGCTTGATTATTTAGTTGATAATTCCGATGAAGAAATTTTAACCGAACTTACTTCATTTCAAGGAGTAGGATTAAAAACCGCAAGCTGTGTTCTGCTTTTTTCGCTTGAGAGAAATGTTTGCCCAGTTGATACACACGTACACCGCACGCTGAATAGGATTGGGATTGTTAAGACTTCATCGCCGGATAAAACTTTTCTAGCGGTAAAAGATTTTCTTCCCGAAAAGTCAGCGCACACATTTCATACTAATTTAATAAGACTTGGTAGAGCGATCTGTAAACCGGCGAAACCGGGTTGCGCTGTTTGTCCGCTATTAAAAATTTGCCAATACGAGGAGAAGAATTTGGAAAAAGGGAAAGCGGTAACGAAAAGAGATTTTATGCTGCTGGATAATTTGTAAAATCCCAAAAAACAAAAGGCAAATTCCAAATTTGTAGAGAACGCTCGTAAGCGTTCCGAATACTCTTGAATTGGGGAAATATTGCAACTGTAATTATTGCGTTAGCCCTGAAAGGGCGGTATCCACCAACATAGGGCGCAGCCCTATGAAAATAAATCCATTATTAAATTAAACCCTGAAGGGGCGAAATAATTTATTGCATTAGAAAAACCGGAATTTATCCCGCCCTTTCAGGGCTTTTTTTCACTCTTCGTTCACTTCCCCAGGGCTTCGCCCTGAGTTGGTGTATTTTGCCCTTTCAGGGCTAAACCAAACAGGAGCGGTCTCGACCGCTCCGTACATTTTTTTTTATAATTTTCACTTAATTCTATTTCTCCTCGACTTTACGCTATAATCCCCAAATTCTAAACGCACCCCGTATGATAAATATTGATCACACAGTTTTTTAATTTGATCATAAAAAATTAGTGACTTTTCAAATCTTGATTTTTTAACAAAATCATCAACCCACTTTTGTAATCTTTTAACTAAAACGAGTCCTATTTTTTTATTTTTTTTAGGAAACCGTTTATCAAACACATCTTTGTATTCATCTTTTTCAACTAAACTAATTGCATCAATGTAATATTTACCAATATCTCCATTTTTTGTTATTAAATATTTAATATATAAAGCACCGCTTTTAACAAAAACTAGACTATCTGGGATAGATATTTGGGGTGTAACAACTTCTCCTTCCTGAGCGATGCAACAGATATTGTAAATGATGAATAAAAACAGAATAAATAAATATTTTTTCATTTCCGTTTTCCGATAGTTAGTAGCCCATATCTATCTATTCCGTTTAAATATTTGAATCCTGCTATGACAATTAATTTATCAGTAACGGATATACAACGGTAATGGTTAGTCGTTTCACCTAACTCGTCATACTTTTTCCAACCTACGCCGTTGAAGTGCCACAATAATCCATTATACCCGGTTGTGAAAATATCATTAACATCGTTGCCTCTTACCGCATTCGATCCCCAACTGTTTATATCACCTTTCCATATTGCTACGCCTTCTCCTTTTGTACTTGTTTTGCTTCGATAAAGATCATAGAAGGTTAAAGAAAATAATTTGTCTTTTTTTACCCAGATACTTTTAATCCACCCGGAAATGAAATCGGTCTTATACTCAAAGTGATCTTCTTCAATAAGTTTAGTCATTATCCCATTGTTGTATTTTAATAATACAGTTGGTTTAAAATCCTTATAACCACAAATAAAAACATTATCTCCATCGCCATATACATCCGTTAAATCAGTTTGCGTTTCACTTTCAATCTTCTTCCAATTCTTTCCATCGTAATGTACGATTGTCCCTTTGCTTCCAACGAAGTACAGATCATTCATAGATGTACCCCAAATATTAGTTACTCTTCCGTCGTTCTGAGTTAAAACACCCATATCCCAAAGATGATATAATTTCCAACCATCGGCTTGAGGTAAATAAGGTAACCCACTCGAGAAAATAATTTCGCCTGTGGGGAGCGCGAAAACACTCTCTAAAGGTGCAAACGTTAAATTGTCCTTATACAACACGGAAATCTTTTTTATTTCCCACTTACTACCATTCCAATGCACAGCGTTGTATGCGTTCGGGTCGGGATTGCCGAGAGAATCGTTCATATAAATTTCACCTACCGCCCAAATGTTATTTTCATCAATTATGGCAACATCGTAAAAGGTACTCGTGCGTTCACCAAAGGTAAAGGTTTGCCATGTAAAGTTGTGGCTGGTAGTTGGTAAGGTTGTTATTGTTATCTCCTTCACAGTATCAAGAACAATTCCTTTTACCGTATAAGTTGTACTTGGGGCAAGGCTGTCAACGAATAAAACAGTATCCATTGCGGCAAGAAAACCATGGAAGAATTCTTTATCGTTTATCTTAACGGAGATAGGAAGAAAAGTAGTATCGTTCAGTTTCTTAACATTTATCCATGCTTCAGTACAAGAAACGCCGTCAACACTCAACTCAAGAGAAGGAGGCACTGATGATATTGGTTTCTCCGGTTCTGTCGGATTCTTTTTGCAACCATCTGCAAGCAGTACAAAACTAATGAAGACAAAAAAGAGGAAGAGTTTTTTCAAAAGATTTCGATTTACGGTAATTAAAAGTTCACTTAACTGCATCCATCTTCCTCTTTTTACCGAAAGATCCAAACTCTAACTGTACACTAAAACGTAAAAATTTATCTTCTATTTTTTTAATTTCTTCGTCAAAATTTCTTTCCTTTTCAAATCTAGTATTATTCACAAAAACATTAATCCAGTTTTTTAATTGCCTTTCCAAAGATAGTCCGATTTTTTTATTATACTTTGGAAAACGTTCGAAATATACAATATCATATTTGTGATTTTTATATAATTGTATCAATGAAACGAAAGCTTTGCCAATTTTTCCATCCCTTGTAATTTGAAATTCGATAGCCAAAAAACCACTTTTACCAAAAACAAGACTATCGGGAATTGATATTTTGGGTGTAATTACTTCTCCTTTTTGTGCAACGCAACAGATATTGTAACTGATAAAGAAAAACAGTATAAAAAAATATTTTTTCATTTTCGCTTTCCGAATAAATTTAATCATCTAAATCCTCAAGTACTTTCAAAAACGCTGCTCTTCTTGTTCCGGGATATTCAGCGTCTAATCCTTTAACAGCGTACCAGATAATTTTATTAAACTCACCGTCGGGAATTCTACCGGCTTCGGTAAAATCTAACGTTTCACTTTTCATTTGCCAAAAATTCTCGGTGGTGTTTTTTGCATCAAGATCAACGTTAACCGGACAAACATTAAAAAGAATAATATTTGTAACAGTGAAAAGTAAACATGAAATTCCACGAAACAATTCACCGCGGTGAACTAAATGTCAATCAAATCTAAAGACCGGAATTGTTTTATTTTTGACATTTAGATCTCCATGAAAAGACCACACTTTTTTATTTAACCGCGCTCATCTTTTCAAGTACGGTTAGACTGCTTACCATGCAATTATTCCAGAACTCTTGAAAACCGGGAACCCAAAATGTCGGGATCATTCCATTTTCTTTTTGACTATTTACTATACTATTGGTGAACGCAAATGCTTTTTCACGATAGATTGCATCGCCGGTTTTTTCATAAGCCAAATAAAATGTATTTATCATTTGAACGGCGCTTGCGTCAATGGGAACATAACACATGTATTGCTCCAGCACCGAAGGAACAAGCCACCTGCCGGAAGAAGTTTTCCAGTTATCATAAATACCCGGTTTTTCCCAAACAACAAATTGATCTTCGCAAAAGGCAATTAGTTCTTTAGCCAACGGAATGTATGAAGTGTCTATCTCTTTATTGTTAAGTAAATATTGAGCGAACCATGAAGCTTCGTATTTTGAAAGATTATGATATGGTTTAGCGGCGGCAACATCTTCAAACTGACCTGTCCAGTTAAATGTTTTCATTGGATTTTCCCATATCCACTTAATTGCCGCATCAATAGCTTTTTGGTATTGCGGCTGCCGGTATTGATTAACAAGCTCCGAAAGGAAATTAGCAATTCCAATCGGGATACAAAGTTCATCGGTTACAGGTTTTCCGGTCTCTTTAAATATTCTAATATACCACGTCCCCGAAGGTAATTGATTTTTAACATAGGTGTTCGCAATATTAATGGCGGCATCAAGGTATTTTTTGTTTTTGGTTTTTTCGTATAACTCAAGAAAGGTTTTTCCCGTTACGGCAGCCTGCATCATAATCATTTCTTTACCATAAGAACCGGCAGCTAAGTTGTTCCCTTCATAAGCCTGGGGAAAATATTCTAATAAAGTCCCGGCAGATTCGGCATTTGCAAGAAGATAATCTGCGGCTTTGCAAGCGATAACCATTGACGTATCATTTTGCGGGAAGCAGCCGTTATATAATAGCATTGCATTAACAACACTCCCTACTTCTAACGAAGAATAGCAATATAAATTATGTTCCTTATGGTCAGGCGTACCGGCAGCGTACCAGCTTTTTATATGTTTTTGATTGTACATGAATTGCATTCCTTTTTGGAAAGCATCTTTGTAAGAATATTTTGCTTCGGGATAAGGAGGGCAAAATGGTGCGGCTTTATAAAACATGCGGCTTCCCGCCAGGATAAAATCCAACCCGTCATCACTTACGGCTTCTACTTTAAGATAGACTTCTCCATTTGGGAGCTTATCCCAAATTGGAGTTAACGCCTCGTAAGGTGTTGATGCCGTAAAGGTGTAATATTGTTTATCTGCAAATGAAAAAGCAGAATATCTATACTGCTTTGGATTAGGGATTATCCAGTTTGTGTTATCGTTTTGAAATGAAGGAACGTATTTAAACATCGTTGACTTTTCATTCCAGAATGGTTGTTTACCCGGAATTCCCGGACGAATTGGAATCAAAGACTCCTCTTTACTCTGCTTGCAATAATTTTGATCGGTTGATTGATCTTGTCCAAACAGAGAAACAGAAAGGACGCACAAAAAATAAATAAGATAGGGTTTCATATATTTTTATAGATTTAGTTTTGTTGAAAGCTCATTAGTATTATTTTTAATACCTAACACGGATAAGCCAGAACCAAAGAGTTCTCGGTCGGCAGTCAACAGTATGCAAGTCGGGATGATTTTTATGAATCAGTTTTTATTTTTGTTCATAACCCCATCGGGGTTATATCTTTGTAAAAAATTTAAAAGTGCAATCAAGAACTCCGTAGGAGTTCAATGTTTTTTTGAATCAATGCAACAATTCAATAAAACAACATCAATCACCGTTGTATAATATTCTGCCAAATATTACATGAATTTCAGTGTAAAGGTACTAAGGTGATTTGAGGGGGAGTATTATTTTGTTGAAAAACCGGCTGAGATAGAGA
>MNVA01000109.1 GCA_001871325.1 Ignavibacteria bacterium CG1_02_37_35 | reverse complement strand
AAGGCCTCTCCCAAAAGATCTTAATCCTCGTAGAGGATTTATAATTTCTTCCTGCTGTAACCATCTCGCTCTAATCCATTTTGGTCGCAGACCTCGACGGTTTGGATCGATGAAAACACCTTGACTCATTTACTCCATTTCATTTTAACTTCAAGAAATCTCCGTCCACTATCAAGAGCTTTACTCTCCCTTCTGCAAGAGACCGATGCGAACTCAAGTTATCCGATACAACATACGTCATTCCCTTTTTTAAGAGATACCTTTCACCGTTTTCCTGTTCGGTGATAAGTTCTCCTTCAAGACAATGAACAATATGCCCTTTCTTACACCAATGATCAGCTAAATAGCCGGCGGAGTAAGTAACAATTCTAATTCTTAAACCGGGAAACTGGACAGTGTTCCAAAACGCCGAACCTTGCTCTCCTTTGTGTTCAGTTGTTTCAACGTTATTCCAATCAATTATTTGAAATGGGATGTTCTTCTCATTCAATGTTTTTAACCTTTCTTGTTTTGTCTTACAACAAGTTTATCCACTCCTGCCACTTGTAGGCATCGTAGCCAAAATCTTTTCCCGATATTTGCACAAGGAAATTATGGGCAATGGTTTTCTCCCGCTCATGTTCTGCTTTTAGATTATCTAAGATTAAATCGCCTCCCCCTTTTAACAGTTTTGGAGCAACACTTGTAGTAACCTTCGTTCTTGTCAACATTTCCAGAACTTGATTAAATGCAAATAAGTTTGTCCCGTCTATAATGCAGCGTAATTCTTCTGCGGCAAAGGACCAATCTCTTTGTTCTTTATTTACCAGTGAATACGAACTAATTAAATCTGTAGCAATACTACTTACTCCAGCTTCATGTCTGATCGCTCTAATGATCTGAAGAATCGCTGAATCATCTTCCATAAAGTTTTTAAGAAGAAGTACCGCGTTCTTTCTGTTTGTTAAGTTTCCGTCATTTTCAAGCGTCCATATTGCTTTTGCTTTGTCGGACTCCTTATTGTACAAGGCAACGGTTTCATAAATAGTTCTTAATGCCGATGTGTCCATGTAATAAGAGCGATTCTTCGCGATGGAATCAAAATTATTGGCGTTTACGCCCCCAAGCACTTGCAGAATGGAGCCAATCGAAAAGCTATAATCAGAGAAGAGAAGTTTTATTTTCTCCCAATCCTTTTCGTCTGCCAACGTGTCCGCAAAATTTTTAATGAAGTGGATTCTGTTTTTATACACTGGATCAACAAATTTTATAAAGGTGTACATATTATCGTAGTTCGGAGGTGTTACGTACGAATTAACTGAGGCTTCGGGAATATGATATACACTTTTAAAATCTGCTGCGCAGATGTGAAAGTCTTTTCCATTTATATCAACAAGGATCTTTTTTAGAATCTCTTTCCCCTCCTGGCTGTGAATCCCGACTATCTCAATTTTCCCCTTCTGTTTTTCAATGACCTGTGCAGAAGCAGTAAAGGAAAAACAAAACAAAAGAATAACTAAGATTCCATTTAATTTGTGCTGCATAATGACTCCCTTTCTTTACGTTGTTATTGTAACCAATGCGCATGGTGATTGTATTCAAACATTATCTGGTAAGTTCCGTTCACATAATTCAATTCTTTCAAATGAATATTATACGGATAATCATTTTCCAATTCATAGAATTGCGGGCTTACGTTTGTATTAAGTTCAATAATTCTGTCTGTTCCGTAATTGTAGATTATCTCAATCCTTACAGCCGCATTGGATTCATTGTCTTCCCTTATATCAATAAATCTGAATGTTGATTGTCCATTTTCAATATAAATACTTTTCCCTTCTTCCAGGTAGATAGGTGAAGGAAATGAAGTTAAATAAACGGAAGCATCTGCCTGAGCAAAATAATTCTTATTGGTCGTATCATAAAGATCATCTGTAGTGCAACCGATAAAACACAAGAAAACCGGTAGGAATATGACCGGTAAATAATTGCTCCATCCTCTTTCTTTTTTTATCGATCCAATCTTCATTGTTGTTTCCTTTTGAGTTTGAACAAGATGTTGGTTACAGCCAACATATTATTTAATTTCTTCCTGCCCTAACCTTCGAGGTCTAATCCATTTTGAGCGCAGACCTCGAAGGTTTGGAGCTATTACTTTACCTAACGCCGTGTTTCCCGCCTTGCAGGACAAGTGGTTAAAACTCTACACAACCTTCTTAATTATTTTTTCTTTCAATCTCATTCTGCTTTTTATTGATCCCCGTCATAGCGGGCTGGCTCTACGAGGATCAGTATTTCTTTATTTTAGGATTACCAATCTTTTTGTTTGAATAAATTGTCCGGCTTTTAATTGGTAAAAATAAACTCCGCTTGGTAGACCAGAACTAATAAATTCCAGCTTATGCTTACCTGCTTGCTTATACTCATTTAATAACATTACCATTTTTCTGCCAAGAATATTATAGAGAGTAAGCTCAACATTTTGTCCTTCCGGAAGAGAAAAAGAAATAGTTGTAGTCGGATTAAACGGATTGGGATAGTTTTGATCGAGCCAATAATTATCCAAAGTAGTACTTTCGTTTTTCACACCGGTTAAACTTCCAACAATTTGACCATCAATTTTATACCCTATTAGTTCATAATCGGTTCGAGAAGATACACCATCTCCTCCTGTGTGATAAATTATTGGTCCGGTGTTTTCTCCAAAAGTAATGCTATGTCCAATCATCCAATTATAAGAAAATGAAAGAGTTTTAATTTTTCCCATAAATACGTTCGATGAGTCTATTTGATCCAGTGTCACTATTGCAGAATCACCTCCGGATTGAAAACCGGTTTTATATCCTTCATATAACTCCGCACTGTAATTATATACCAAACAATCTGTTGAATCCAAAGCATCATAATAATAAATTCCAAGAGAATCACTTCTAACCAGATCACCTAAGGGGAAATAGCTGTTAAGTAAAAAATATGAAACATTGTTTGGCGCTAAAGTATCTTTTATTACTTCAACAATGGTTGTGTCAATTTTTGTATAAGGAACCGAGGGATCCCAGTCGGTAACCTTAAATTGCCATTTATTGCCAACAGCCAATGGAAAGTAATTCTGAGCCAAAAGTAATGTTGAACCAAGAACTGCAAAAAACACAATTAATAATAATTTTGTTTTCATTTTATCACCATCCTTTATTTACTGTTTTAAATAACCTTCGAGGTCTAATCCATTTTGGTCGCAGACCTCGAAGGTTTTGTGCTATTACTAAATCTAACACCGTGTTTTATTAAAACCTAACACCGCCTTATTATTTATTTGTTCGTTCAATCTCATTCTGCTTTTTATTGATCCCCGTCTGAGCCGGGCAGGCTCTATGAGGATCATTCTTTTAGGAGAACATTTTTTTACAATTATTAAACATCTACGATGTTTTTCTTTCTGACCTCGTAGAGGTCATATTATTGTAAAAGGTCTTCCCAAAAACTCTTAATCCTCGTAGAGGATTTATAATTACTGCCTGCCGTAACCTTCGAGGTCTAATCCATTTTGAACGCAGACCTCGAAGGTTTGGAGCTTTACTTTACCTAACGCCGTGTTTTGTTAAAACCCAACACTGCCTTATAAATTATTTAATTTCTTCCATTTACGTTTTACTTCTGCAAGATGGTTTGTTTATTACCATAAAAAATATGAAATTAAAACATAACAAAGTACCAAATTGGTTATTACTATCTCGTTGGCAGAACGGAGATATACAAATATCTACATGAATAACTCAGTGTTTCTTGATAACCGATTCATTTCTTGACCAATTTCTTCTAGATTGGGTGGACTTTTAAATTCAATGTGAATTTCATAGCTGCCTGGTTCAGGATTCTCCTTTAAGAATGGTTCTTCCAATTTTATTGGAATTTCTCTAACTGATTCATACATTGTTTTACCACACCCCTTCATTAAACTACTAAGATATTGAAAACCATCTGGTGGATCAAGCGAACTCATTTCTACTTCCCAATCAAAGGCGGTTAAACAAACATTGTACAATTTATCTACCGCTTCTTTAATTTCATAAGGATTTCCAGCAACACCAGGGAGTCCCCAAGAGTTGGGAATTTCCTCATTAATAATTTTCGCCATCACGCGGGCAATTTTTACTAAATCACTAATCTTTGGACTTATCTGATGAAAATACTTCAAAGAATCTAATCTGTTGGATTTAGTAAAACATAGCCCACTCTCAAGTTCTCTGAATTTTTTATCTACATTTTTGAATTTTGTTTTTAGTAACTCTGAAGTGAGAGTATACTCCCAAAAGCGTGGCTTTTCGAGTGCAATTAATTTCGCCTCTTCTGATTCATGCATAAATTCCTTCAGTGGATCAAGTTTTCCTGAATTTTTTCTATCAACCAAATATTTTAAAAAATTTGATAACTGAAGTTTGATCACATCTACAATATTATCAGCTTTCTTGAAAGTAAATATCCATCTTTTATTGTTTTTTATTGACTCAATAAATTCAAACACATATGAATCTTCAACTACTGATGAAAAATCAGCATCTTTGTTTGTACGCCATACCTTTAATAAATTGTATATACGTTCGTCAACGAAAACAAATACATCTTTATGGTTTTGTATAGCAATATCGTATTCTATATTGACAATACTTTTCTTTGAAGCTGGATCAATTGATCCCCGTTTTCCGCCAATTATTAAAATAAAAATATCACTGTTCTCTTTGACATTTCTTTTACAGTTAGATAATGTGTCTAAATCTGGAAGCACTGAGAAAGTAGGTAACTCGCTTAAGATTGGCTCATGTCCCATCTCTAAAATATTCTTACGTAGATCCTCCCTAATTTGTTCCAAATCAAAACATGTAGAACTCACGAATATTTTTGTTTTATTCATAATCTATCCAATATTTACAAATATTATTTCTCCCGCTCCTGCGGTTTGTTAATTACCATTAAAAATAAGAACTAAGAAAATCACAAATACCGAAAGCTAAACAGTATCAGTCTGATTTGTTGGTTATGTTTTTCCGCTTATACTTTTTGATTCTCCCTCGGGGGGTAATCTTTTTCTTATTTCTTCAACAACTTTTTTAATTGATTTATAATCTTTTATCCACAGAAAAAATAAAATGATTGATGAAATAAATCCTATTGTAACAACAGTTACGAATATCATGAATACTCGATCAGATTCAATATTAGTAGTTAATAATGAAATTAAAAAAGATGACGCTAATGTGAACAAACCAATAGAAAAATTAAGATGAATTGAGTTGGGAGAACCTTGAGCTAGAACATTTAGTTCTGTCTCTGATACTTCGTGAATAGTAAGAGTTTTTACTCTACCTTTTCTAATTTCAGGAAGAAATTGGGATTCATTTGTAGAGTATTGATTTTCACTCATTTGCCACCTCCGAGAGTTCTGACTGAAGCTCTCACAGTTCCAGGATATCCACCTAAATCAACGACTAAATGCCAATGACCAGAATGTGGAGCTGAAATTCTGACGGGACTTGTTTTAGAAAGACCACCGTAATAAGTATGTTGACTTCCCGATTTATATTTGGAAAAATTACTATCATCTAACAAACGTACATTTGCTTGTTTATCTAGAGTAACCTCAACAATATCATTAGTTGATAAATTCAAATCATAATGAAGAAAATTCATTTTTTTACCTTTATTTATTTCTAAAAAACATCCATTACTTTTTATGCATCCTTTAGTTAATTAAAGAATATAATCTATGTGCAGTTACTTCCATGTATTCCATGTTTATGCTTCCAAATAAATCAGGATGATGAACCGCCCTCATCCAGTCCATCACCCCTTTTAGTATTCAGTTATCAGTAATCAGTTTAAGACCAATGACTAATCATCAATGACAAATGACTCTTGACCATTGACGTCCTTTGAATTTTCTACTTTTTACTGCACAACCGGCGGAGTATCCGTTCCGTTTTCCTTCTCTTTGGCTTGCGGCCATTGGGACTTGAACAGCTTCAGCGTTACCGGGTCGTCCTGGTATTCCTGCCTGCCGAGTTCATTTATTTCGTTAACGGTATCATAGACTTTTCTATGCGCTAGTTTCCGCTGTACCGTGTAGGTTTTGCTCTGCTCAACCATCTTACCATGCTCTTTTGTAATGGTTTCAAGTTCACCTTTAAGCGTTTCACCGGTAAGTTTATAATCCGTCGGCATTCCTTTAGCTTTTAACTCTACGGCGTATTTATCGGTAAGAGTAAAAGTTGCGGGAAGTAGATCCAACATCTCCGCTTCATCTTTTTTAGCTTCGGAAATTTTTTCGGGTAATTCGTTCCATTGGGGTGAGCCTTCATTAAAAGCTCTCTTTATGTAGAATTGAAGTTTCTTAACCCAATTGAAACATTCCTCACACTTTTTCTTCACTTCGGAAAGTTTCTTTGCGTTTGCTTTTTTAACCTCATCAGAAGTCTTAAAGTTTTTCGCAAGCAGAATATTAGCTGCAAAAGCGGCGTAGTAATCCGTAGTTAACCCCGAAAGCGCTAATTTCTCAAGCCCCTTCGTTGTTTCATGTGTTTTATCAGCCACTTTGAATAACACCGTTCTTGAAACATGAACACCATTTTGATCATCGGACATAGTATCACCTCGTTATTTGTTGATAATGCAATCTACTTAGCTATAATAAATTGATCCAATTCTCCCATCTTATTTCAATCCTAATCTTAATCATACCAGTCAACCTTTGGCTGAACCTAATTCATAATCCCAACCCCAAAAGTTGTAGTCCCAAACAGAAAATAGTTCGTTATTTGATCCTTTTCGCACATTACTGCTCTAAGAATAGCTATTTTCGTTACTTAAATCCACTTTCCCGAACCCGGAAAACCCATTTTTGCACCTGAGCAGCACTTTTCTGTGTACAGAAAGTCCTTTACTGTTACTTCGGAGTACTTTACTCCTTACAGAAAGTCCTTTGTTGGTACTTCTGAGTCTTTTATCGTGTACGGAAAGTCTTTCGCTGTTACTTCGGAGTCCTTTTTTCCTTACGGAAAGTCCATCGGTTTGTCTGAGCAATACATTTTTCAGTACGGAAAGTCTTTTGCCGCATCTACGGAGTACTTTTATTTGCAAAGAAAGTCATTCGATAAAAATGAGAAATCCTTCTGCCTAACTTACTTTACAATAACAGTCGGTGACTTATATTGATCATTGACACCTGACTGATGACAAGCGACCAATTTATCTGCAATTAATAACGGGAATATTTTTATAGAAATGTGACTTTAAGAAGTGAACAAAATTGAAGCATCTGATTAAACCATTTGGTCAATCAAACACACAATTAAACCGGTAAATGTATTTTGTATGCTGAACGAATAATAGTATTACCTCAACCATCAACCATCAACCATAATCCATCAACCATAATCCATCAAACATACTCCATCAACCATCATAGAAGAAATCTTCCCTTTAAGCAAAACGATATAACAAAAGATAAGCTTAGCGCCTCCAATGTTGTAAGAGAATAGAATGCCCCATCAGGCTTTTTCCACACCTAAAGATTCTGCCAAAAGGTATACAACGAAAAAACACAACAATTTCAATTATCTAAATAAAACAACCGGGAAAGATTCAACTATTCAAAGAACAATTTGTTACGGCTAATATATTCAACCGTAACCGTTGTAAAATTAAACATGAATTATACACTACGCAAGAATTATTTTGCGCTAACAACAAAAATTTATTAGACGGTTATTATACGTCGAAACTCCCTTTCGACCAAAGTATAATTGATGTTGGTTCAGAATATCGACCTATAAAATATTTCACTTAAACCTTCAAGGTTGCTTACATTCCCAAATACTATAACCTTGAAGGTTACTTTCAGTTTTCTACCTTAATAGTATCAGCTTTCGCGATGCAGAAAAACCACCCGCGTTTATCCGGTAGATATAAATACCGGACGCTAACTGCGAAGCACTAAAGGTGATGGAATGTTCTCCCGCCTTCTGAAACTCATTCACAAGTGCAGCAACTTCATTTCCCAATACATCATATATTTTTAATGTTACGTTACTCCCTGCTGCCAACTGCCAACTGATTACTGTTACCGGATTAAACGGATTCGGATAATTCTGCTCAAGTCTAAACTCTTTCGGATTAGAAATATCCTGCTCATCAATTGCAGTTTCAATTGAATCAACATAACTCCATTTCACCGCATCGAATACAATCGCCTCTCCTGCAATACTGCTTGCATCGCCAAGATGTACATACCCGCTGTTCCCTTTTTCAAATTGATATTTGCCGAGCGAGACCCATGCATCTTTAATTTCCTTCTGGTTAATTACAAGGGTATCCAATCCCTTAAGAGAATAAATTTTGTACTTAGCTGCTTCCGCCTGACTGTAAGCAATGTATGCGGACACTTCATAATATCCGGTTTGTGGAATATTCGGCGTCCATGTAGCGTAACAACTATCCATCGGCTTTAAAGTAGTAAGTGAATACCAGAAATGTCCGTTATACCCCTGGTTCATATCCTTCCATGAGTTCATCGTAACCGGCGCTTTGTTGTTCATGTAAAAGCCGTTCGCAAAATCGAGATCATCAATCAGCGTGTCCGATGTTTCCGGTTTTGTATAATTTGTAGAAACACTCCAATAGACCGTATTCAAATTCTTGTAACCGTTATTGTATCCGGGCCAATCATACTTAGCGTTCTTCCCAAAGTAATTCGGGTAACCGGGAATGTTTTTATCGCCGTAGGGATCATTAAAGATAAGCGTGTGCGATTGCGTGGCTGTTCCGTGCGCAACAATTATATGCCCCGCCGTAGTTAATCCGTTGCAGATTGTGTATGGTCTTCCGGTATTCACCTCATCCAATGCCGTTTGATATGAAGGTTCATCTGCTCGTGTTGCTGCGATTCCATGTTTAATATAAAAACTTGCCATGCTTGAATAGGGACTTGTACCCGACCACATATATCCGTAAGCTCCTTGCGAAGGTCTATCATTCGGATCGTTCGCTGTTAGTACATAATTCGTTAGTCTAAAGCGGTAAGGTTCGCAAATATATTTTCCGTAAGGACTATTGTGACTTGAGGGCCAGGAACAAGTAATATTCCACACCGGTAATATTTTATAAAATGCTACGATCATCATTGCTGATGTTGGTCCGCACGCGGCGCTTCCGTTGTAATAATCAGGAGTATCGAAAACCTGATTGATGTAGGGAATATCAAGGGTGTCAACATCCAGCGTCTTTTTGTAAAGATTAGGCGATGGGATTTCGATCGGTTTAACTTTCAAGTTCAATTCTGATTTAACTTTTAACGAATGATCTTGAAGAGAAAGAACCGCCTTAACAATTGTTCCCTTTTCAAACTTAGAATAAATTACTTCATCGTCAGTTAATCCGAAAGAAGGATCACACTCAAACTGATCTTTTGTAAATGTTAGTCGTGTTTGTTTTGTCCCATCAAACGATGATAGATAAAGATCACTGTTGAGCAGTTCTAAATTCTTTATTTCTTTTTTATAGAAAATGATCCACCGGGAATCATTCGACCACGCCGGTGAATATGCTTCTTCGGTTATTTTATATGTTGAGTCATTCGCTAAGTCATATACTTTCAATGTTGCGCCTAAACTGGAGTATAATAATTTCTTTCCGTTCGGCGACCATATTGGATTGAAGTATCCTCCACCACCATTGGTGATCTTTCGCTTTTCGCTACTTTGTAAATCCAACAAATATAACTGATCATTGTTATCATTGTATGCAGCATATCGGGCATCGGGAGAGATTGGGGCCATATTGGCATACGTTCCCAAATCATATTTCATTTCAGAAACGTTCTTTCGAATAATCAATTCATTATCAATTGTAAAAGCAGTCGTACCTTCCTTAGCAAAACTAACTTGTCCTGCTAATTTTACTGCTGAGTGCAAAGGGGTGATCTTCTTAGTCGTAAGATCAATTAAAGAAGGAATTTGATTTCCGTTTTGGTCAATCTGTTTGTACCCGATAGTTTGTTTATCAGTGGAAAGAGAATAATAAAGTCCGCTTCCGGGAGAAGAAGTTAAGAAAACCGGTTCACTATTCTTTTCAAGATAAAGCGCTGAATTTTTCAAATCGGTAAAAACAATACCGGCAGGAGTAACCGCTGCATTCTTTATTCCGTCTACATCAAACTGCTTTTCTTGCGGAAGAAGAATTGAAGTTCCGGCAAATAATAAAATTAAAAGTAATTTTGGGTTCATCTGTTAAAACAAATAGTTCTGGTAAAAAATGTTCTACACAATATTAAAATATTTCTTGGTGATTCTTTGTGTCTTCCTTGCCTCAGCGGCAAAAAAGGCACAATGCGTTATTTGGTTTTACTCAACAATATTTTCACTTTCTCCGGATCAATCGGATTAAACCACTTCCCTTCCTGCTTAAAATATGAACCGATGATGAAAGCATCGCAATATGCAAGATATGTACTAATATTTTCGGCAGTAATTCCCGAACCTGCAAGCACCGGCAATCCTACCTTACTCTTTACCGATCTGATTTCTGTTAACGAAGGTTCGCTTCCCGTACTGCTTCCGGTAATAATAACGCCGTCACTCAAAAAGAATTCCGCTGCCTTGGCAGTCTCAACAATATCAATATCTGCGGTTATCGAATGTGAACTATGTTTTTTCTTTATGTCGGTAAAAACTAAAATATTTTCTGCACCGATCTCTTTTCTATAACGCAGCAACTCTCCCGCGTCGGAATTAAACATTCCTTCATCGGCAACGTGCGCAAATACAAATCCTTCCGCGCGGATAAAATCAGCATCGGCAGAATGTGCAGATGCGATCGCCTCTTTGTTTGCTCCCGCCAGTATTTGGATGCCGAGCGGCAGGTTAATAGTTCGTTTAATTTCGTATAGAATTATGCTCATTAACGTAGTTATTTCGGGACCGACATTCCGGTTTAAATATGGTACGTCATGCATATTCTCGATCATCAACACCGGTACACCCAGCGATTGATAAATCAGCGCTTCCGATTTCGCTTTTTCGATTATGGGTTTTACACTCCCGTTGTACTTTGGAGTTCCGGGTAATGCATCCACATGAATCATCCCGATGATTGGTTTGTTAAGATTGAAGAGATTCATACTTACTCTAAAAATAGTTAAATGATGATGAACAATTTAAAACTAAAAATCCTTTAAACAATTAATGTTTAAAGGATTTAGTGCGGAGAGAGAGAGATTCGAACTCTCGATACCGGTTACCCAGTATAACAGTTTTCGAGACTGCCGCATTCAACCGCTCTGCCATCTCTCCGTAATCTAAAAGAGTTTATAATTCCTAATTCGTAATTCTCAATTCCTAATTATACTAAGCTCACTCCAAAGATAACCAATAAACCGGTGATGAATGAAATGATAACCAATGCTTTGTGATTCTTCAATAATTCACCGAAAACCGCATGGAAGGATAAGTACACAAAACCTCCTGCGATATGGGCTTCAACAAATGCCAGCCAATACAAATTAAAATATTTTGCGAGGAATATATCCCCGACAAGCGCTCCAAGTACCGTTGCTGATTCAACTAAAAAAACATATTTGATTATTTTGCTCTTTGCATAGTTCGCTCCAACCATCAAAGAAGCCAGCGCCAATCCTTCCGGGAATTTATGAGCGAGTACTGCAATAAGAATTGAATTCGCTTTCCCTTGCGCTGTAATTCCACCGGTGGATAGCGCTATTCCATCCAAAAAGGAATGGAAAGACAAAGCAGTAAAAAGCAGAAGAACTATTTCGGAAAATCTTTTTGTCGTCTGTTCATCAAAATGAGAGGCTGAACAAGCCGGACAAACATGAAAATAGTACTTACTGATCACCCAAAACAGCAAATAACCGGAGAAAGTTGAAATCATTAATTGAAACGACGAAAGGTTTATTGATGCCTCCGGCAATATTCCAACGACAGCAGCCCCCAAAAGCGCGCCGGCGGATACCGAGATGAGACTACAAAGTTTCTTATGATCTAATTTAATAAAAAATATTAATCCTGCTCCCAACAAGGCTGAGAAGAGGGCTAAAATTGATTTCTCCAATATCGCTCTATCCATTTTACTTTTATCCTAATTCTAAACTCCAATTTAAAACTTTTCTGATGGATAGAGAAATTATTTCAACGTGAATGTGGTGAAACGTTAAGAAATATTGGGAAAGAATGACAAATACAATTATATTTGCACCGTAAAAATAAATTTTCGGACGGGTGCAGGAGTGGTTGAACTGGCTACCCTGGAAAGGTAGTGTACCCGCAAGGGTACCGTGGGTTCGAATCCCACCCCTTCCGCAAATAATGAGTAGGCGGCAAATGATTTCATCATTTGCTCTTACCTTACCTTCTGCTTAGTTCGACTTACGACGCTTCGTTAAACATTCCATTTAAATACCTAACCCGGATAAGCCAGAACTAAATTGAACAATGAATGTCTAACAAGAAATGCAGAATATCAAAGGGCAAATACTTCATCAATCATTATTTCTTGTCCATTGTTAGATATTCAATTCTACAAATTATATTCCGCCAAATATTAGACGAATTTGACTCATAAGGCACTACGGATTTCCATTTGAAAAAAAACTATAGGGAAAATTTAATAATGAATATCGAACAAGAAATTTCGAATAATGAAGTTGAAATATAAATAGCTTTACTTCGCCCGCCTCTGGCGGTCTTGTTCATTATTCGAGATGTAATTATCGTTAACATGTAATTACAAAAGGTTCTCTAAGAGCCTAATCGCCCATTGTTTTTTCCCTTCCAGAAAGTGGGGAGAATTTTCAACTCGTAGTTATTACCCATACCTGAGAACTAAAAAAGCCCGTCACCTGTAAAAGTAACGAGCTTTTCCTTGTACGCCCATAGGGATTCGAACCCCAAACCTTTTGATCCGAAGTCAAATGCTCTATCCAGTTGAGCTATGGGCGCGTATAAACAATTAATAGCTTTATTGAAAAATACATTTACCCTTACAAAATTCAAAGAGCATTATTAAGAAATTCACCTCTTGCCAGCCCCCTATTACCTATTATAATTCATCTCAAATTATTTTCATTTTCTATCTAACCAATCCAGCAAACCGTTAATGAATGTAAGTGGATGCGGCGGGCATCCGGGAATAAAGAGGTCAATTTTATTTTCTTCGAGAAAATTTCTTTGTATCTCTTTCGAGTTCTGAAAGATACCTCCGGAAATGGAACAAGTACCCACAAGAACAATTATTTTGGGTTTCGGTACGGCTTCATAGCAAATCTCAATCGCTTTTGTCATATTTCGAGTGAGTGGTCCTGTGATGACAACCCCATCTGCATGTCGGGGAGAGGCAACAAATTCAATTCCATAACGTCCCATATCAAAGTTCACATTACTCAGTGCATTCAGTTCAAGTTCACAACCGTTGCAGCCTCCGGCAGATATTTGTCTCAGTTTTAAGGATCTCCCAAAATAGTTTTTGATTTCCTTTGATGCTTTTTCAGCCGAGATGGTTTTTGTTTCTTTTGTTACAATTAATTTTTCTCTACTCTCAGCAGCAATGTGATAATCGTTTGTAAAGTGAATAATTTTTTCAGGACAAGCCTCTTCGCACAAAGGACAGAAGACGCACAATCCCAAATCAATGCTCACCGGATTTAGTTTAATCGCATTGGTCGGGCAGGCTTCTACACATTTCTTACAATCATCCGGACAAGCTACCCTCTCAATTGTCGGCAATCCGCGAAAAAGTTTTGGCAGCGATACATTCCTAACATCGTGGATTATAGGATCGCCTTGAAGTATTCTAAGTTTTATTGCATCTATCATAATGGCATTAGTTTTAGTAACTGAGATTAACTATCTGTGTTACAATATTTTCTATAAATCGTGACCGGCATAAGACAAATCAAAACTTTTATTAATCACCGGGAAATCCGAGATTGCAGTTTCCCGCAACGCTAAATTCATTCCGTACCAATTATTGAATGACGGATCTTTTATTTTATACTGAACAATATTCCCGACTTCATCAGTTATCGCAGTATGCACAATTTCGCCGCGCCATCCTTCAACAATAGAAATTACTCCTGAACAGGGAGCGATACTGCCGACGTTAATTTTAATTTCACCACCCGGAAGATTTTCTAATTGTTCAAAAATAAATCTGAGTGATTCATCAATTTCTAAAGCGCGAAGACGGGCGCGTGCAAAAACGTCTCCGGAAGGTAAAGTTATAAGTGAAACCGGGAAGTAACGATACGCTCCATATGGGAAATGAATTCGTGTGTCGGATTCAATACCGGATGAGCGCGCAACAACTCCAACTAGACCAATTTGTTGAGCAAAGTCTTTTGAAACTGTCCCTGTGTGCTCAAACCTCGTCAACGCTCCGGTCGAAGAAAATAAAAAATTATTTATTACTGCACTATCGTTTTTCACGACTTCCAACTTGTTAGTTATTTGTCTAATGTTCTCATCGTTAAAATCATATCTCACACCGCCGTAAACAAATAAACCACGACCAAACCGTGATCCGGAAATTTCCGCCAGGCTATTAATTGCAAGCGTTCGTAATCTACCGTAAGATGAAGCAACAATGGCAAGTCCGATATCATTTGCGACTCCGCCAAGTCCGCTCAGATGCATCGCAATTCTTTCAAGTTCTTCAACGATAGAACGAATCACTTGAGCACGCAAACTAATTTGTGTGCCTGCCAGACTTTCAATTGTACTGCAATGTGCAAATGTATGACCAACAACCGTATCACCGGCAATTGACTCAGAAAGTATTACTCTCTGATTTGTACTTGCATCCAGTATAAGCGATTCGATCCCGCGATGTTGGTAACCCAAATTTATTTCGAGATGATACACTAATTCGCCGTGACATTGAAACCTGAAGTGTCCCGGTTCAATAATTCCGGCGTGAATAGGACCAACCGCAACTTCGTGTACTTCAGGCCCTTCAAGTTTATAAAACTGATAGGGTTTATTACCAAGCACGGTGCTTTGTTTTCTTACCGGGCGAATCCAGGGATGATTAATCGGGATGAATCCATAATTTTCAGCAAGTTCACATTCAAAATAATTTGTCTGTGGAAATTGATTAGCTAAACTTTCGAACTCCAACTTATCTTTTTGAAATTCTCCCCCGATTAGATGTAGTGAAGCTGCATCTGAATCAACCAGCGCTGAAATAATTTTATGCGGCATATTTTTATGTAGCGGAAATAGTCCAATCATTCTATATCCATTTGTCAATCCTTCTGCAACAGAATCCGTAAATTTATGCTTATCTAAAAATGGGATCTCATCCAAACGAAATGATTGGTTATTTTGAACTTGCAAAGAAATCATAACTTAATACCAAAATCTTTTGAAATGTTTACAATGTTATCATGCAAAATGTTCGGCGATATAACTGCAATGGCAATCAATAACATGAGCAGTACAATTGTTGCGAAGTGGATAATCTCGAATCGTTCTTTTTTTATCAAAATAATCTCACCCTCATTTTTTTTGTACAACATTTGGAATAATGTCTTCCCCATATTTATAAAAATGAAAAGTAAAAGAAACATCGTTACAGCTAATATCCACGGTTTATTGGAGAAAAGTATCCCTTCAAAGATCATCAATTCACTAAAGAATATTCCAAACGGCGGAATTGCTGATATCGAGAGAAAAGAAATCATAATCAGCCAACCGCTCCAGGGCAGTATATTCAAGACTGAACTTACCCCTTCAACTTCTCTCGTTTTATATTTCCGGTGAATATTCCCTGCTGTAAAAAATAGAACTATTTTATTAAGGGAGTTATAAATGACGTGATACATCGCGCCGACGAATGCCAGCCCGCCGATCCCGATTCCTAAAGTGATGATACCAAGATGTTCGATACTGGAATAGGCAAGCATCCGTTTGTAATTATTCACTTTGAACATAAAAACGAAAGCGACAAAAAGAGAGAGCAATCCACCAATGATTAAAATTGTTTTTGCAAATTGGTAAGTTGATGTCGGTTGAACTATTTGAAATATTCTCATCACACCAAGTAATGCCGTAACACGTAAGGAACCCGACATTAACGCTGCTATTGGACTTGGAGAATTACTTGTTGCGTCAACATCAGCAGAATGCATAGGTGCAATCCCTATTTTTGTACTTAAGCCGACAAAAATAAATATGAAACTTGCCTTCAACCAAACCGGATTTAATTCCGAAGCATGTTTCACAAATTCGGGAAAGAACAATTGCTTCCCTTCTAAGAGTGTTCCATTAGCAGATAAGGTCAGAAATAAAATTCCGATAAATGCAAATGCGATCCCGATCGAAACAAGGAAAAGATATTTCCACATTGCTTCAAGCGCTTCTTCATTGCGGTAGTAGTAGATTAGAGGAGCCACGCTTAACGTTGTCCCTTCTACAGCAACCCAATACATGCCAAAATGATTACTAAGAATTGCTGCGGTGTTTGCGAAGAGATAAAAGTTAAGAAGTAAGAAATAATATTTCTTCCCTTCTTCCGAATTTGCCGTAGTTTGTTTCTTCAAGTATGAAAAAGAAACTAAAACAACCCAAAAGTAGACATTCGATAGTACGGGTAAAAATAATTTACTCAATGAATCCGTACTAAAATAAAAAGGCAACTCCGGTTGATACCAACCGATAAATATCATAAGAGAAAAAATAAGATGAAGCGCACTTACAAATAATGTTACTGAAAATTGCAGCCGAATATTTGTGATGAAATAGCAGACAACCGCAGATAATAGGGGGATAAATATGAGAATAGAAAATTCAAACATCAGTCTTTAAGCCTCCCTAAAACCGTCACATCAAAACCCGCTAAGGTTGAACTGATCTTGTTAATGGCTATTCCCATTAGAAAAACAACTACAAAAATATCAAGTAGGGTACCGAGCTCAATCATCATCGGAAGTTCGGAAGCCACCGCCGTTCCAAATAAAAATATTCCATTTTCCAAAACTAAAAATCCGGCAACGTGTATAATCAGTTTCTTTCTGAAAATAATGACAAATATTCCAACAACTATTGCCGTGAACCCACTTGCAAAAGGGATCGTTTCAATATCTGCACTCTTCGAAAGAATATTTGAGGCAACAAATACTACTACCATCGAAAAAATCACAAGCAGTAAAAATGTAAATGGCTGGATAGTCGGTTCTATCACTCTTTTAATATCAAGATCAAGAATTATTTTATTGATGTATCTTGGAATGACTATAACTTTAACGATAAACAGTGTAGCCGGCAATATGAGCGCAAAAATTGAAAAGTGATGAATAAACGGGAAGACAAGTAATACGGTAAGCAATAACCCCTGAAAACGCAAAATGGTAACATAGGCTTTAACCCTCGAGGTAACCGAAAGATAAAAGAGTGATAAACAAAAGAGAATGCTGAGAACGTTTTGCATAATTTAGTATTATTTAGTGAACGTATAAATCAATAAATTTAATATTCCGATTGCAGTTGCAAATAAAAGATATTGCGGAATATTCTTCATCTTAAAACGTGAGGTAATTGTTTCGGAGATTGATAAAGCAATTGATAAAATTGTAATTACCACAACAAATATCACAACACCAACAGTATAACTCCGAACCCCGAATGGATAAAAGAAAGAAGTTTCAAGGATCGCATAAATAAATAATTTGAGATAACTCGAATACTGATATAGGAACAAATCAATCCCGGAATTGTCCAGTATCATCACTTCGTGAATCATCGTAAGTTCCAAATGTGTGTTTGGATCATCAACCGGCATACGGGAACATTCTGTAATAGCAAGGAAAAAAACCGATATTGAACAGACAATTATAAAAACAAGGTACGATACGTTGTCCAACCTGATGGAATGATAAATATCATAAATGGAGGTCAGTCCGTTGATAAATGCTATACTGCCAATTGTGAAAAAAAAGATCGGTTCGGCGAAGACGGCAAAGGTAGCCTCGCGTGCAGCACCCATTCCTTCAAAAGAACTCCCGATATCCATCGCTGCAAGTATTTGAAAGAATCTTGCCAATCCCAACATATAAGCGAACAAAATAATGTCGCCTTCGAAACTTATGATAGGTCTTGCAAATCCGATCGGAAGCATTGCAGCAGCAACAACCACAGTGACCAAATTGATTACAGGTGAAACAACACTTATGAAGGATGAGTTGGTCGAGTTAATAGTTTCTTTACGGAAAAGTCTCTTCAAGTCGTAGTATGGTTGTAAGAGTGGTGCACCAATCCTTCCGGTGAATATTGCTTTTAGTTTGTTTACTAACCCGACAAACAGTGGAGACAATATTAAAATTACTAATAAGGAAATAATCCCTTTGAGTAATGAAATTAATTCCATAAAAATGCTATCAGACTATAAATGGATATTATAATTAAAATGAACGCAATGTAATAACGGATATCGGTATAACTTAAAAAGTTTATACGGCATATCAGCGAACTGATATTTCTAAATATCGGTAGAAGGATTTTACTGTCAACCAAATCATCCGAATGACTTTCAAATGCACCTTCAATTGGAAATACCCCTTCTGGTACTTTCATCTTTTTATGATAGACTAAAACCGTTTGAGATATTTCATTCAACTCATCAGCATAGGACGAAGCTGTATATTGCATCCTTGGTGTAAGTCCTCCATAACCGCATCCCCATGCAGCAGAAACTCTACTGCCATATTTTTTTTGAACAATGCTCTTCCAAAAGTAGAACAAAAGAACTCCACTCAAAACTGTCATAAATATCAAGCTAATGAAAAACCAATTTATCTTTAATAATTCCGATGCAGAATTACCGGGAACGAATCCATGATTTAAAACTTTATTCACAATTCCTATAAACGGTTGAGGATAAAAACCAATGACAACACAGAGTAAAGCAAATATTCCAAGGGAGAGATACTCATAAATCGAAACGTGAAAATGCTTCACCTCTTTCCGTTCGCTGCCGAGAAACATAATTGAATTAATTTTTGTGAAGCAAGCGACTGCCAACCCGCCAACAAATGCCAAACCAACCGCTGAAATCAGCATCAAGAGAGGATAATAATTTTTCAACTCTTTCGCGGTTGTGAAAAATCCATTGTAAATAATGAACTCTGAGATAAATCCATTAAAAGGAGGAATCCCGCTGATTGCAATTGAACCGATAAGAAAGAGCATCACAAAATATTTTCCGCGATGAACAATTCCTCCCATTAATTCTATGTTTCGCGTTCCAAGGTTCTTATAAATTACTCCGCTGCCAATGAATAATAAACTTTTAAATATCGCGTGATTAAGCGTATGTAGCAGCGCCCCTCCAAATCCAAGCATTTGAATAGGAATTGATTGATACGCCGAACCAATAAAACCAATTCCAATTCCAATTCCAATGATCCCGATGTTTTCAACCGAATGATATGCCAAGAGTTTTTTAATATCGTGCTGAGCCAGCGCATACCATACACCGAATATTGCACTTATCATACTTACCACAAGCACAAGCCAGCCAAGCCACTCCGGAGTAGGATTCAGGAATTGGAACGTTCTTAAAATTCCGTAAATGCCTGACTTAATAATTATACCTGAAAGAAATGCGCTGAATACTGTTGGTGCAATTGGATGCGCCCGCGGAAGCCAAAAGTGAAACGGCATAAATCCGGCTTTCATACCAAATGCAATTAATGATAAAATATAAAGGGCGATAAACAAATTTCCCGACTCTGGTGAAATATGAAAATCGCTAAAGAGCCAACTGTTTGTTTGATGATGCAGTAAAAAGAAAAAGATGTAAAGAAGAAAAACTACTACGTGCGAGATCACCAAATAGTAAAAAGCGCCTTTTTGAACCTCTCTTTTTTCTTTTTCGAAAACCATTCCGAGATAAGCTGAAGTGCTCATCATTTCCCAACAAACCAAAAATAAGACCGCGTGGTTTGCAATCACTACCATCTGCGTGGAGATTAACAGAATCGCATAAAAAACGAGATTGCTCCTTATTGATTTTCCTTCATCAAGATAATGTTTGAGATAGGAATAACTGTAAATAGTAGTTGGGATTGCAACCAATTGAACGATACATAAGAAAAATAAACCCAAAGCGTCGAATCTGAATAATTCATTTGGTATTCCGAATGCACTAAACGACTGCGAGGATAAATTTGAAAAGACGAGTGTGGAAAACGAAACAGCAAATCCCAATATTAACCCGGTAATGAGCAGCAGATGAGCAGCTATTGAAGCTTTGCGGTTATCCTGCAGAATGGCAATAGCTATTATTGAAAAAATTTGAATTGTTAATGCGTAAAAAAGTAAATCCATAATGTCAATCACTTCTCGCACTTTCAATATGAGTAATGATATCAAGAATCTCTTTGTAGTGAAGCCGATTCTCTAAAGCAAACCGGAACGTCTCTTTTGAAAGTAGAAAACTTAAATGTGCGAGCAGACTCAAATGTTGTTTTATTGTCTGTGAAATCATGAGAATGATCGTGTGCACCGGTTTCCCGTCAAGTGATTTTAAATCGAGCGGAACTTTCGGGAAGAATATAGTTATTAGCGGTTTATTCCTTCCAACCATAAGAGGAATGCGCGGATGTGGAAGACTAATCCCGTTCCCAATTGCCGTACTCATTAACTCCTCACGATTCTTCAGCAATTGAACGATGATTCCTTTGTCAACATTTTTTTCAAGATCAAGCAGGCTGACCATTTGCTCGATATAAGAGTGTTCCGAAAAGTCGCACTCATAATAAAAAGATTTGTGATCGAGTACCGCGTTCAGACTTTCAATATGATACTCACTCATCTTCTTGTGATCGGAAATATTTATGGGTGTATTGCGGCTAAGCGCCCATTCAATTATCTGCTGTTTATTAAAAAGCAGCTTATCGTTAATCATCTGAAATGGGATTTCTTTTTTCTTAATTAATCCTTGCACTTCCTTTTCAGGCATAAATAAGAGAACTGAAATATCTTTTACTGTAAGATCCAAAACTAATTCCTTGAAATTAATGACTGATAATAGATTTCTCTAAACAATTAATTTTTCATCTCCCGTTTAACAGTAGGAACAAAATTCACAGGTCTTCCTAACTTTTCCAAACCAAGTATTTCGCGCGCCCGATCCAAAGCATCGTCAATATTGCCGTGGATATTTTCTTCGCCGAAGAGATCAAACAACCCTGCTTGTGTCATTGCATATAACGGCTGTGTATGAACGCCTGAAAGAATTGTTTTTATTCCTTCTTTTTGGGAATCATTATAAAAATTTTTAATAGTTTGAAGTCCCGTCGCATCAATAGCCGGTACATTTCTCATACGGATGATTCTTACTTTCGGTGGTTCTTCAAGGGTTCTCATCTGATCCTTAAATTTAGATGCGGCTCCGAAGAAAAATGGTCCATTGATTTCAAAGACTTCAACATCCTTCGGAATTTGTTTTTTATCTATTGCATTATCATCAGGTTTTTCTTCTTCATCTTCTAATTCTCGAGTAATCATTCCTACATTAGTTACTTCCGCCATTCTCTTCATGAAGAGGAAGACTGCCAAAATCATTCCGATTTCTATGGCAAGTGATAGATCAAATACCACTGTTAGGAAAAACGTAGTTAATAATACTATGACATCGCTGCGCGGACTTTTCAACAGAGCTTTAAATGAATGCCATTCACTCATATTATATGCAACGATAATAAGGATTGCGGAAAGCGTAGCCATTGGAATTAATTTTGCCCAGCTTCCGAAGAACAACATAATGAGCAACAAGGTGATTGCGTGAATAATACCCGCAACCGGGGTTCTTCCCCCGTTTTTGATGTTGGTAGCGGTGCGTGCAATGGCGCCTGTAGCCGGTATTCCGCCAAATATTGGAGTAATAATATTAGCGAGCCCTTGGGCAATCAATTCCATATTGCTCCTATGTTTTCCGCCGATCATACCGTCGGCAACCACCGCGGAGAGGAGGGATTCTATCGCGGCAAGAATGGCAATAGTAGTTGCCGGAGCAATGAGATGTTTTATCATATCTAAGTTGAAATCAAAAAACTTGGGTCCGGGAAGGTTTGATGGGATCTCTCCAAATCTGCTTCCAATTGTATCCACCGGGAATTTGAAATAGAGAACGATAAGCGTTGTAACAATTAATGCAACGAGCGATCCAGGGATTCGATGGGTAACTTTCGACCAGAAGATCATTATCAACAAAGCAAGTGCAGCAATTCCAAAAGAATAATAGTTGAGAGTAGAAAAAGTATGAAAGTAGGTGATCCATTTCTCGTGAAATTCTGACGGAACTTTTGCGATAGTTAGACCGAAAAAATCTTTTATCTGTGTGGAAAAAATTAAGAGGGCGATACCGCTTGTAAAGCCAACCACAACCGGGTACGGAATAAACTTAATTGCGGAACCAAATTTAAATATCCCCATGATCACTAAGATAATTCCCGCCATAATTGTGGCGATTGTAAGCCCTGCCGTTCCATAAGTTTGGACAATCCCGTAAACAATAATAATAAATGCGCCGGTTGGTCCACCTATCTGTACACGGCTGCCGCCAAATACCGAAACAATAAATCCGGCGATGATCGCAGTAATAATTCCTTTCTCAGGGGTAACTCCGCTCGCAATAGCAAATGCAATGGCTAACGGAAGAGCAACAATACCGACGATTACACCGGCTGTCGCATCTGCAATAAACTGATCTTTATTATAATTTTTTAGAGTGGTAAATAGTTTTGGTTTTATTAAAGGCATTCTCAGTTTCCAACAGTCAGATATAGATAAATTAATTAATTTGTTGTCTAAATATAATGAATTATCATAAATGACTCTGTGACAGCCACTGACTAATCTAAAGAAAACTTATCAACCGTAATTTTGGGAAGAGAAGGTGTTTCGTTAGTGAATTTTGTGAGGTACTTAAAAATTTGTAAAAAAAATTGATTTGTCTTAAGCTCTTAAAAAATTATTAATGAGAGTTTATCAATTTTCTTTAAATATCGGAGTTACTACAGCCCTAATTTCATGCCAAGCAGCGGGTCTTCATCCAAAAATCCTTGTACTTCATTACCGTTTATGTCTAACAGTCATTGATCGAAGTGAGGCTCATTCCGCAGTATCGCCCTGCAGAACGGATCAAAAAAGCAGACCTCTATTATTGAGCCGGCTTTTCTTTTTTGATCAATCCAAATCTTTCGATTTACTTTCCCACAAATGTATTCTCGTCTCTTCAACGATTACTTTGCTCAATAAGAGAAGCGCCACAAGATTTGGAACAGCCATCAGCGCATTCGTAATGTCTGAAAATGTCCAAACAATTTGGAGTGATAAGACTGACCCGATCAATACCGAAACTACCCAAGCCCAGCGATAGGGTTTAATAATTTTATTGCCGAAAAGGTATTCAGCCGCTTTCTCACCATAATAAGACCAGCCAAGAATTGTGGAAAACACAAAAGTCATCAAACCGAAAGTGAGAATTATGGATCCCAAGTAAGGGATGTCTAAAAATGCTTTATGAGTGAGAGCAGCACCGTTCAGTCCATGCATCCACTCCTTTGAATTAACAACAACAATTCCTGTCATTGCACAGACTACGACAGTATCCCAGAAAGTACCCGTTGACGAGACCAGAGCCTGTCTCACTGCATTCCTTGTTTGAGCCGCAGCAGCCACTATAGGCGCACTTCCTAAACCGGATTCGTTTGAAAACAGTCCTCTTGCAATACCAAAACGGATAGCTTCTTTGATTGTTGCTCCGGCAAATCCTCCAATAACCGCATGACCGGAAAACGCGCTTGTAAATATGACACTGATTGTATGAGGAACCGAAGCATAATTAATGATCAAAATTGTAACGCATCCAATTACGTAAAATATTGCCATAAACGGGACTAATCTTTCACAAACTTTTGCAATTGATTTAATTCCACCGATAATAACAAATGCTGTTAATACCATGAGTACGACACCGGTTAGCCATTGAGGAATATGAAAGGATGATTCGACCAATGTTGAGATAGAATTCGCTTGTACCATACTTCCAATGCCGAAAGCCGTGATAGCGGTGAAAGCTGCAAATAACACCGCCAGCCATTTCATATTTAGTCCTCGTTCAAGCGCATACATTGGTCCGCCGGAATACTCCCCTTTCTCATTAACTACGCGATATTTGACCGCGAGAAGCGCCTCGGAATATTTTGTTGCAATTCCGAAAACACCGGTAAGCCACATCCATAAAACGGCGCCGGGTCCGCCGGCGGCAACAGCAGTGGCGACTCCGACAATATTTCCCGTTCCAATTGTAGCTGCTAAGGCTGTGGTTAAAGCTCCAAATTGACTAATTTCGCCCTCTCCTTCTTTCTTTTTTGAGAGCGAAATTTTAATCCCTTTACCAATAAAACGCTGAATAAATTTCAGGCGGAATGTTAAATAGATATGCGTCCCGAAAAGAAGGATTAATAAAGGATAACTCCAAATAAAATCACTGATCTGTGTTAAAAACTGTTCAACCGATGCCATGCGATAGTTCCTTCAATTAAGTGAATTATAGCGCTTAAATTAGTGCAAACGAATTAATCCACAAAACAATTCGAAGGAACTAATTTCTATTTTTAAGGGAATCGCTTTGAACTACAAGATATTCCCGTATTAATTTACTCTGGTTATCGTCCAAGCGGGCTTTCTTTTCCATTCGTACAATTACGGAGTCCCAGTCTCCCTCTTTAAATTTATCGCGTTGGTAGAGAGCATGACACCCACCGCATTTTTCTTTGTATAACTGTTCCCCGGATAAAATACCATTTCCCTGTTTGATGGATTTTTCAGTTGAGCATCCTACAAAAACAACGAAAAAAAGAAGCCAGACAAAGACTAACTTCATAATTCGATCCCGAGTATTGTTCTAATCTCATACCTTTCATGACCGAGTAAGTCTAAACCTGATTTAACTGCAGGCGAGCCGGTTACCTGAGTTAAAAAATTAAAAGTGAAATAGAATTTATCAGTCAACAAATTAATCGATGGACCGATGAACAAAGCAGAATTTGCTTTCTTTCCATAAATGTCGTTAAAGTTAGTATGGTTTTTAAATTCAATTCCCGCTGCAAATGTTGGATTAATATCATATCCAATACCTCCGGTAAGTTCAAAGCTGGTTTCATGCTTATTTGCGATCACGTCTCTCTCAATTTCACCGGTAACATTTAATGCCGTAATGATATTACCCAGCCGTTTAGATAATATTATTTTTGATTCGTATTCAACTTCAGAACCAGCATAAGTTAATTCAACATAAAGAGCAGGATCAACAAAAAATTCGCCTAGTTCCGTTAAGCGGTAACGAAATTCGATCGCAGTGCCGTCAAATCCAAATTCTTTCGAGGAGGTGATCACGTTTTCAATTTGTTGACTATTAAAATTCATGTAGAACGAGGTAGTGAGTCTATCTGTTATGCCATATTCAAATTCCATTCTTGGCTGAAACCGGTAAAAATAGCCATCAGCTTTTCCAATCCGGGCAGTATTCCACAGTTCAAATTCAAATGCTTTAGCGGGCAAAGTATTTGCCAGGTAAGATCGACCAAAATATCTTCTATCTGCGTGGATAAATGTTGATGTGCAAAGAATGAGAAGTAAAAAAGTATAGAATACAATGTTTTTCATTACGGAATCCTTTAAATTGATGATGAATTATTTTCTATTAGATGTGCAATCAAAAAAATGTTATTATTATTTAGACCTAATCTAAATAATAATTTTAACTTAACCAAATGTTTTTGGAGAGAAGATGAAATCATTTTGTGAAGTGACCGTAGAGAGTGATCCTTTTAATGCTGAAGTGTTAAGCGGATTGCTGTGGGAATTAAATCCGTTGGGAATTGTGGAGTTAGACAATTCACTTGTTCTTAGCTTTGATCAACTTGATAATATCGATTCAAGGGTCAAAACATTCTTAGAGCATTTAAAAGAAAACAAAATTATTGATTCGTATGAGTATTCACTAAATGAATTTGAAGAGAAGAATTGGAACGAAGAATGGGAAAAGAATCTTAAGGTTATTAAAGTTACCGATAAGATAGTCATCAAACCTTCTTTTAGAGAATACTCACCTGCTGAAGGAGAAATTGTTATTACGATTGATCCGAAAATGTCCTTTGGTACTGGTGAACATCAAACGACAAAGTTAATGCTTGCCCTGTGTGAAATGTATATTGAAAAAAAAACTAAAGTACTCGATGTTGGAACCGGTACAGGAGTGCTTGCAATTGCATCCGTGATGCTTGGAGCCAATTACGCATTGGGAATTGATAACGATGAATGGTGCTATGAAAACGCAGTTGAGAACATTGACCAGAATCATGTGCCAGGGAAAGTGGAGTTCCGGCTTGCGGAGATCAGTAATATAGTCGAACATGATTTTGATATCCTGCTTGCGAATATTCAAAAGGACGTTTTACTTTTAATTGCAAAAGATATTGTAGAGAAGGTTAAAGTCGGCGGCAAAGTTATTCTTTCAGGTTTGCTCTCTACTGATGAGGTAGATATTTGTGATTGTTATACTAAGCTGGGACTTTCTCTTTCCGATAAAATGCAGTTGGAGGAATGGATCGGTCTTGTTCTCACAAAAAATTGATGTTCACAAATACTCCGGTCTGTATGCTAATTTACTGACATACTTTCTCAACAAATCTTGATGTATTCAAATTAAAGATATATTTACTTTTGTATATTATCAATAAATAATTTAAATTAAAATAATTAAAAATCAGTAGGAAAATGATAAACTTTATTTCTTTAAAACCATTCAGATTCATTGTAGTTATTTTAACTATCCTATTCTTCCATAATTTCTCCTTCGCCCAAACCGATGAAAAGTTTCCCGTAGTTCTTGATTCCGATACTTTATTCTTTATCCATAACGGAATTGGGACTTTCTCAACTGAAAAAAGAGCTGAAGAAATAAGTTCTAAATTAAATAGTTTACTTGGAAATGATAGAATAATCTGCGACTCCATTAAAGTGGTGAAACTTGAGGAATATTCTCTTCTTAAGTTAGGTGATGAATCAATTATGGCGATAAGTAAATCTGACGCTCAATTTGCTGACACAACAGAAATTCGTTTAGCTGAAATATTGCGTGAGGTTATCGTAACAAAACTAAAAACCACAAAAGAGCTCTACAGCCGGAAAGCGATAATAAACAATAGTCTGTACTCAATTTTATTTTTTAGTCTGTTCATAATTTTTCTATGGTTTTCAACAAAAACTTTCCCCTGGGTATACAAAAAGATAAAAATGTTTAATTCGGACGAATTAAAAACAATCAGGATAAAAGGGAAAGTCATTTTTAAATCCTCAATAATCAATAAGCTATTATTAATATTAAGTAAAGGGGTACGGTTCGTCATTTCATTATTTGCACTTTATCTTTTTCTTACAAAAACTCTTCAGTTATGGCCGTATACAAGAAAATGGGACCTCCAGCCGGTGATTGAGGGGATAGCTCTTTTAATTTTTTACACCTTCCTTTTAATAGCGATAGGAAAAGGAGCAGCTCTCTTCCAAAGATATCTTACAATGAAGTGTGACTCATGGAATGGAACAAAAATAAGATCAATAAAAATAAAAACAATTGAGGTGCTCTCAGCTGAGCGAACAGTCGACTTTCTTAAGTTACTAACAAAAGTAGTTCGCTTCGGTTTGCTTATTATTATTATTTACTCTTACATTACAATCGCGTTCAGTTTGTTTTCTTTTAGTAAAACATGGGCTAATACGCTCTTAGGATATGTACTAACGCCTCTAAAATTAGTGGTTTATACTTTCCTCAATTTTTTGCCGAATTTATTTTTTATTATAGTCATTGTTTTTGTCTTTAATTATCTAATTAAAGCGGTAAAATTTTTCTTTATGGAAATTGATAAAGGGACTCTTGAATTCCCGGGTTTTCATAGAGATTGGGCTGTACCCACATACAAAATTGTCCGCTTTATGATAATAGCGCTTGAGGTAGTCGTCATATTCCCCTATTTACCCGGTTCAAATTCCCCTGCATTTCAAGGGGTATCAGTTTTTCTCGGAATTCTTTTTTCCTTCGGCTCAGGTTCTGCAATTTCAAATATGGTAGCCGGCATAGTTCTTACCTATATGCGTCCATTTAAAATTGGCGACCGGGTTAAAATAGCCGACACAATGGGCGATATAATGGAAAAAACTTTGCTCATAACAAGAATACGAACAATCAAAAATGTTGATATCACCATCCCCAACTCTATGGTGTTAGGTGCACACATTGTTAATTATAGCTCCTCCGACAAAGGAGTAGGATTGATTTTGAATACGACCGTGACAATTGGATATGACTCCCCCTGGAGACAAATTCACGAACTGCTCATTTCTGCTGCGTTTGAAACAAAATTTATTTTAAAGGAGCCAAAACCTTTTGTGCTCCAAACCAGTTTAGATGATTTTTATGTTTCATACGAGATTAACGCTTATACTAAAGAATCAAATAAAATGGCAATAATTTATTCGGAACTCCATTCAAAAATTCAAGATAAATTCAATGAAGCCGGAGTGGAAATCATGTCTCCACACTACGGTGCGATGAGAGATGGAAATCAAACGGCGATTCCGCCTGATTATTTGCCGAAGGAATATAAAGCGCCTTCATTCAGAATATTCGGGCTTGACTTATTTGGCAATCAAAATAAAACTAAGGATTAAATATTATCCACCCCAATAAATATTGGTGTGATAATAGGGTAAATAAATTGAATAATTTGCGTAGAGAAAATCATCTTCGCCAAATATTAGACGAGCTTTTGTGTTGAAGCACTATTTGTACTTCTTCACTTCTTCTAAAATGTATTTGGCGATCGCTTTTGCTTCAGCAGGTTTTAAGCCCTGGTTCGGCATTGGCGGATATGCAGGATTAATCTTTGTCGGATTAAGTACAAACGCCGCGAGTTTGTCAACATCTCCGTTATATTTCGAAAGTGTTTCTTTGTATGGAGGTCCAACTAATTTCTGATCAAATTTATGACACGCTGAACATCGTCCATTAAAAATATCAGCTCCGCTAATTGCAGTAATGCCCATTGGTTCACCTTTCAGCTCTTTAAGTGTAACAGCATATTCAGCAGAAAGGACGAGCGCCTGCGTCTTAGTTACGTTACGAAACGAAGCTTGCTCGGAAATAATTAAAGTTAATGATGCCACTACAAGAAGAAGAAAAACCATTCCCGAATAACGTAATTCTGAATTTTTTAACATTGCATAGAGAAGATGGAAAACCCAGAACACAGCAAACAAAGATATTACAACAAACCCAAATACGGATGAAGAAAGTGCGATTGAAGGTAGCGCAATTAAGTTTATCAATAACAAGAGGGGTTGAAATAAAGCAAAGAATAAGGTTATTGCCAAGCCGGTTTTCTTTATGAATGCTTTATATTTCTGATCAGCAATCTCTTTTCCGCCTTCCCAAAAGAAAAAAATGAAAAGAAGAAACGCACCGGTTAAAGATAAAGCTGCAGTAAAAAAGTGAAGCCATTTTACGAAAACAGAAAAGGAAGTTAAGAGATATAATATTCCGGTAGCATCCCAATCAGATGGATTGAGAGCTAAATTTATTCCCCCGATAAAAAAGTAAGAACCAAGTAAAAGAAAGATAATTCCCCAATAACCTGATTTACGGTTTACCCTGGCAACGTTATTTGCAAATGTTGTAAACTCATTTTCTCTCTCATCAAACTTTACGGAGGATAAAAAAGACTTAAAAACCCATGAATAACGATAGGTATAAATAAAAATTAAACCTACAATTATTAAAATTAACGCAACAACAAAAAGAGAGACAGTAAGAAGTTTTAAATTATGAAGTATCTGAGCGTAGATTAATATTAGGGCAACAAGCGGAACTACTCCAAGTGTAACTCCGGCGCCTTTAGTAAAGGTTGTATATTCAATAACTTGCTTTGAGAAAAGGATAAAATGATCGTTCGGCTCACGCAATCCTTTTCTTTTGAAATAGAAAGAAATAATCGAACCGCCTAACACCAAACTAAGAAATGGCACAAAGAGAAATAAAACAATGGTCGCCATATAATGCAGCAGGGCAATATGTTCTAGCGATTGAGGGAGAACTAATTTATCCAAAAAATCCATGTACTCTACCTTTATAAGAGAATAATTTTTTCAATTGAAATAAATAGAATTAAAGCAATAACAAACAAGTTGATCTCAATAAATACTTTTCTGAGAGAGAGCTTATCTACATTGTCTTTTAGGAGTATTGTCGAACGAACAATTAATGCGATTACCAAAATCAAAATACCAATGCTTGCAAACGAAACATCAATAATACTAAACAACGGCATAAGCAAACCGGTGATTCCGGTAACGCAAATCCATACGTAGGTTATTCTTGCAAGCTGATTTTCATTAAAATATTTCTTCAGCGTCGGGTATCCGGCATCTTCATAATCTTTTCCGAAAGCAAGTAACAGTAACCAGAAATGCGGTATCTGCCAAATAAAAAAGAAGAAAGCGATCAGCAAAGCTTGCGGATCAAAAACATTTCCACCGCCGGTAACCCAGCCAACAACGGGTGGAATTGCTCCTATGACCGAACCGGGAATAATTGCAAAAGATGTTTTTCGTTTAAGCGGTGTGTAAATTCCATTGTACCAGAGTAAAGCAAGAAGTCCAAGAAGCACACCAATAAAACCCGATGAAACAAATAGGAGTACAGAGCCAGCAATTGCTAAGATAAGTACAATTGCAAAAACGTTCTTCTTCGATATTCTACCGGAAGGAATCGGGCGATTTTTTGTCCGCTCCATTTGTGCATCAAACACTGCCTCCTGCAAATGATTAAGTGCAGCAGAACCTGATGCGAGAAGAAATATACCCAACGCAGCGCCGAGTAATTCTATCCCAATAATTTTTGAAGCACAAAGGTATCCGAAGACCGTTGTGATCATCACAAAAATGGTAATACGGAACTTAATCAGTTCAAGAAATATGTGAAGTTTTTCTTTCAATCTTCTCCATTAATAAGTTAAAAGTGGAAAGTAGAAAGTAGCAAGTATTAGTCTAAGGATTTGATTAATCCGAAAAGCATTTTTGAGATTTCTTTTGGTCCTGAAACTAGTGTCTCAAAATTTTGCTTATCGATGTAATTTAAATCCAAAGCTGCATAAAGCATACTTCTTACTTCTCCATTGCTCCCTTTTGATATATTTAAAAAATACTTAAACTCATTATTAGATTTTCTTTCAAATCCTTCAGCAATATTATTCATCACTGAAATTATAGCGCGTTGAATTTGATCCCGAAAAGAATAGTCGCGGCAAGAATGAAATACTTTATAAATTGCAACAACCTGTTCTTTTGCTTTTTGCCAAACCAACAAATCTTCAAAAGATAAAATTTTATTCATATAATCTTTCCACTTTCAACTTGCTACTTTCAACTTGCTACTTTCAACTTTCAACTTTATACTTTCAACTTTTTACTTCCGATTTACAGCAGATGATTGAGTTACGGACGCATTCTTCTTTACTAATTCTGTTTTCAGCCAATTATCAAATTCTTGCTGCGGAAGCACAATTACTTTGGAATACATTGCCGAGTGACTTAATCCGCAGTATTCAGCGCACGCAATGTCGAACTTGCCTACATTTGCCGGCAGAAACCAAATTGAATTGTTTTTGTTTGGTAGAACATCACGTTTAAAGCGGAAAGCCGGGATAAAAAAACTATGATTAACATCCAGGGAATGAAGATTCACCTGAATAGCCCTATTTACAGGAACGTAAAGGGAATCAGCTTTAACACCGTTGTCATACTCAAAAGTCCATTTCCACATTTGTGCGGTAACTTTAACGATCATTGCATCTTTAGGAGGATTTTTTAAATCTCGGTAGCCGATCCAGCCGTACCAAAACATCGCCATAACTAAAATGACGGGAATTACCGTCCAAAGGATTTCTAATTTCGTATTTCCTTCAATGTTAACCGCTTTTTTTCCTTTTTTTCTGTTATACTTAAAAACAAAATAAATCATCAAAAAAGTAATTACGAATAAGAGTAAAGCAGAAATGCCTGTGATAAACCAGAAAGCGTCGTTCACTAAATCAATATGATTTGAACCATAAATCATGTTTCACCTTATAAAAAACTATAATCTGAAAATAAAAGAGCTATCGAAATCAAGAGGAACAGTAAAGCCACACCTACAAATAATTTGAATGTGGCGGTTTCGGCTTTCAAATGCATAAAAAAAGTCAGCACCAAATAAGATTTAACAATGGCAATAGTTAATGCTGTTGCAACTGTAATATTCCCAAAATTGATTCCGGCGACGGCAACAGTAACGCCGGTAAGCATCAGTAGAACAAGCCAAACCAGGATATAAATTCCGTACGTAGGTTTATGTTCAATCGTATGTTGCAAATGATCTTCATTCATATAAAAAAATTCCTGTTTAATTTATTATTGATTATTGACTAATAAATAGTCAATAATCAATAGTTAATAGCCAATAATAAATTTCCCTTCCTCAAGTAATTAAATAGAAAAGCGGGAATAAAAAGATCCAAATGATATCAACTAAATGCCAATAAAGCCCTGCAGCTTCAAGATGAATATATTTATCCGAGTTAACGGTACCTTTCATCGTGAATCTTGTCATAACACCAATCAGTACCATACCGATAAGCACATGCAAACCGTGTAACCCGGTCATCACGTAATATAATCCGAAAAACAATATTTCCCCATTTCCTTTAGCAAGAAGAGTTTCGGAACCGGGATAAATTCCATGGTGAATTTTAGCCATCCATTCAAAATATTTATTCACCATAAAACCAAAAGCTAAAAAAATGGTGATCACCTGAAAAAAAATAGATAAGAACTTATTATCCTTTCGAATGGCGACGATTGCCAGCACCATGGTTAAACTGCTTGTTAAAAGAATAAGCGTATTAAGCGTGCCGATTAAAGTATTTAATTCTTTTGCGGCAACATGAAACTCTTGCTGATACGTAAATCTGTAAACGGCATAAACGAGGAACATTCCTCCGAATAAAACTAATTCAGTAAAAAGAAAAAGCCAAATTCCCATACGGGAACCAAGATCGTCTCGATGGACATGTTCAGAAATGTGTTCGGCAACTACGCTCAATTGTCCTCCTTGGTTAAGATTTCATCATTGTCTTTATACTCATAAGGTCCGGCAGTGATAGTCGGAATAACTTCAAAATTCTCTAACGGTGGTTTATTTGGAACAGTCCATTCAAGTGTTTCTCCGCTCCAAGGATTAATATTTGTGTAACTTGTTTTACTCCGCAAAGCTTTAATAAAATTTGTAAACATAATAATTAAACCGACGATTAATATCCATGAACCAATAGTTGAAATAAAATGATAGATTTGAAACTCCGGCAAATAATCGAAATATCTTCTCGGCATCCCTAACCAGCCCATTACGAACATTGGAAAATATAATGTATTAAACCCGACAAACAAAGTCCAGAAGCCGACTTTCGCAGTTTTCATGTTATACATTTTGCCAAACATTTTCGGAAACCAATAGTGCATCGCGGCAAAAATCCCGAATCCCGTTCCTCCAAACATTACATAGTGGAAATGCGCAACAATAAAAGAAGTATCGTGGATGTGCATATTAACAGATAATGCACCTTGAATTAATCCTGTAAATCCGCCGATAGAAAAAAGGAAAATAAATCCCAATGCGTATAATAAAGGGGCATCGGTAGAGATAGAACCTTTGTACAAGGTAGCAACCCAATTGAAAACTTTAATAGCACTTGGAATTGCTACAAGAAACGTTAGCAAAGAAAATATAACTTGAGCCGTTTCACTCATCCCCACCGTAAACATATGATGTGCCCAAACCATCGAACCGAAAAGGGCGATTGCACAACTCGAAAAAGCAATAAATTTATAACCAAAAATTGTTCGATGAGAAAAAACCGGGATGATCTCCGTAACCACTCCCATTGCGGGCAAGATCATTATATAAACTGCGGGATGAGAATAAATCCAGAATAAATGTTGGTACAAAACGGGATCACCTCCCAACGCAGGGTCAAATAATCCAACGCCAAACATTCGTTCAATCGTTACTAATAAAAGCGTAATTCCAATTATCGGAGTCGCTAAAATTTGCACCCAAGCAGTCGCATACAATGACCATGCAAACAACGGCATTTTGAAGAAAGTCATTCCCGGCGCCCGCATACGGTGAATCGTAACAATAAAATTTAACCCTGTTAAGATTGAAGAAAAGCCCAGAATAAATGCCGCGATTAAAGCAGGCATTACGTTCGTGGTTGATCGGATGCTATACGGGATGTAAAAAGTCCAGCCGGTATCGGCAGGTCCCCCGGGAAGAAAAACCGAAATCACCGCTAACAATGCGCCAAGAACATATAACCACCAGGAGAGTAAATTTAGTCTTGGAAATGCAACATCCTTTGCGCCGATGAGAATCGGCAGGAAAAAATTTCCAAACACCGCCGGCAAACCTGGAATAACAAAAAGAAAAATCATGATGATGCCGTGCAGCGTAAATAATGAATTGTACGTCTGCGCATCCATAATTGTTCTGCCCGGAGCAATAAGTTCTAATCGCATTAAAAATCCGAACGTAACGCCGACTGCAAAAAATAACAGAGATGCCATAAGATATAGCAAACCGATACGTTTATGATCGGTTGATAGAATCCACGCAAAAATGCCGGAGTGTTTTCCTTTATAATCTAAATAACTAACTGACTGTTCTTTATCGTGCATGAAAACTTAACCTCTTAACTCTATACGGATTTTTTTGGCTTAATGGATAACACTATTACTAACACAATTGCTGTCAATAAAATTCCGGCTCCCGCAATTCTGGTAATATTCAACACATATTTTCTTCCGGCAGGGTCATAATTGAAACAAAATTTTAACACTTTGGCAATCGTGGGAGAAATTTTCCCTTCTGAAGCCTCAATGATTGACATTTTTAAATCGAACGGAAGAAACGAAGTGCCAAGCAGATAACGGGTAATTACTCCTTTAGGAGAAACTAAAATGAGCGTTGGTGTGTGCGCAATCTGCCCATTTTCTTTTTTAAATGAAAAACCGGCAGAGTTTGTCAGCTTTAAAATATTTTCTCTATCCCCGGTTAAAAATCTCCATCCGTCCGGTGGAAATTGTGTCTGAATAGCAGCTAAAATATTTTGTCTTTTCTTTGCCGCTATCGCTGCTGTTTCTGTTTCATCAATTGAGACACAAACCAGTTGATAATCTTTTGCAAGGACTAAATCAATTCTATCAACCAGCGATGCGACCTCCACCATTAAAGGATTACACAAACTCGGACAGTCATAATACACCAACATAAGCACGGTTGGTCTTGTAATTACTTCCTGCATCGAAATTTGTTTCCCGCTTTCATCATGAAAAACAGACTGCAAAGCAATGTGTTGCCCAAGTTTTTCATTTATTCCGGGTATTACAGGTTTGCTTTTTTCTCCGTTAGCGGCAAAATTTAGCTGGAAGGAAAAAAGGATCAGAAGTAAAAGCCCATCCCTAACCCTTCCCAAAGGAAAGGGAATCATCGTTCTCCATTTCGAGGGAAAGAAAAGTGTTGAATTTTTCATTTTCATATTATACGGCGACACTTTTTAATAAGTTAAATAAATTAGAAAGTTCGGTGCTGCTGAGTGAAAAAACTTTTCCTGAAAAACCATTCTCTTTTAGATTATTGGTAATAACTTCAAGGAATTCTTTTTCACTGCTTCTCCATGATGAAGAATTAAACAATGTAACCAACGCTTTTTGCTGATTGGTAGTAACACTAAAAAAGATTTTTGCAGATTCGTTCGTCAATTTTTCATTTGAAAGTTTAGCCAGGGCAAAATTTATTTTCCAAATTCTCTCTGAATAATTTGCCTCATATAATTTCTCTGCCGATACAACGGGAATTGTTCCGGGTACTTTTGTGCCTGCTGAAAGTGCGTATGTTTGATCAAGTGCGGTTACTTCTTGCGGAGTATCTTTCGGAGGCTCAGGCATCCACGAGCGGATAAATTGAATGATGGCGATTCTTTCCGAAGGAGCTAAATAATCAAATCCCGGCATCCCGGTTGCTAAAATTCCTTTTTGCAGCGTAGTATATATTTCTGTGGTTTTTCTTCCGTTCTTCCAACCTTCAACTAAATGAAAATTTCTTGGCTTAGGATTAAGAGCAATTCCAGCGGGTCCGTCCCCTTTTCCATTTGTTCCATGGCAAGATGAACAAGCGGTTTCGAAAAGTTTTTTCCCTTTTTCAACTAATGCCGGATTTATTTCCGTAAAATCTTTCAGATCAACTGCCGCTGCAATTTTTGCATCCTCAAAGGGTAAATCAGTTACAATATTTGTCGAATCGTCAATCTTTGGTGCTATTTTGTTTTGAACCAGTGTACCGGAATTTCGAATGTAGAAAAAACCGATTCCGATGATAACGACTAACATATAAGGATAGATTGCCGCTATTATTTTAATCGGATTGTTCAGTAGATCGGAAAAAGAAAATTTTATTTTTGCCATAGTTGTTTACGATTATAATCTAAAGTTTAAACCTTTTTCAAGTTTCGGATCGCCTACCGGAACGAGATTATGTTTTTTCGCATTGAAATAGAAAACCAATAAAAATCCACCGACTGCCGCAATAAGAAAACCGAATTCAAAAACGATTGATAGTATTCCCGCATTTGCAGTATGAACTTGCGGCATGATCAGCCAATAAAGATCAAGCGCATGTGCGGCTAATATCCAGATTGAAATAAACTTCAATCGTTTCGGATCCATTTTTGCCGGCTGTGAAAGTAAAACTGCATACGGAACAAGAAAATGAGCAAAGATCAATCCTAAAGAAATATACGTCCACATTCCACCCCATCGCGCGATAAACCAGACTGTTTCTTCCGGCAGGTTAGCGTACCAGATTAACATGAACTGTGAAAAAGCAATATACGCCCAAAAATTAATAAAGGTAAACTGCAAAGCGCCAAGACTAAAAAGATGTTCATTAGTCATTCTTGGATGGAGATACCCCTTTTCTTTTAAAAGAATTATCGCTAGAGTTACCGCCGCCAGAGCAGCCACAAACGAACCGGCAAAAAAGTAAATCCCGAAAATTGTTGAAAACCAATGCGGCGCCAAACTCATCAGCCAATCAATTGCGGCAAGAGTTACGGTTATCGCAAATACCGGGATAAATATTGCCGATAACTTGATGTTCTTTTTTGTAAGAAGTTGATCTTTTGTGATATCTTGTCTACGCGAATTTCTTACGAATAAAAAGTAAAAGAGCGACCATATCCCAATTGTTAAAATTGTTCTGATTACGAAGAATGACGCATTCAAATAGGGAGATTTACCGGTTAAAATTTTATCCCCGGCAACTACATTTTTTTGAGACCATTCAAAAATAGAGTGAATGTTAAGCAACAAAGGAATTACCAAAACAAACAGAAGCGGAATTGACGATGCAAAAAATTCCGGGATTCTTCTTATCGGCGTACTCCATTCAGCGCCAGCAATATATTCAAGCGCAATTAAAAAGAGCGAACCAACCGCAATACTCATAATAAAAATAAAAGTGAGTAAATAATTAAAAAAAGCCCTTTGCGCATCAAATAAAAATCCGGCTAAACCAAGCGCCAAACCGATTCCAAGAAGAATGAAACCCAATCGCTTTAAACTCTCAGGAAGATTTTTCTTTTGATAGATTAAATCATTTTGCGGCATTTGACGGGGTCTCCTTTTTCGCTTCTAAAATTTCAGATGGAGAAGCATTTTTCGCTTTTTGTAACGCCCTGATGTAATGAATTACAGCCCATCGGTCATCGCGTGAAAGCTGGGACGAATAAGAGGGCATTACATTTTGTCCATTCACAATTACATGATAAATATTTCCATCATGCCAACCACGGACTTTCTCAGAATGTAAACTTGGTGGATTTGGAAATTGTCCGCGTAACCTGCTATCGCCATCGCCAAAGTTTCCGTGGCAAGGGGAACAGAAGGTTAAAAATCTTTTCCTTCCAAGTTGTAATATTTGTGCGGTAGGAAGTAATGGATTTGAAAGTGGAACAACCGGCGCGGCAAGTCCTTTATATTCATAAGGAATAAAACCTCTTGCGACCGTTCCTTCAACCGGTTTTCTCATACCAAAACCATCCGCATAAAAAGTACTTTTTGATTGTACATTAACCCTGTTCTGATTCATCAGCCAATTATAAGGCGTAATGTATAATAGTTTATTTAGTGTTAGATAAGTAACTGCCGAAGTTGAGAGGGCAACAACCGCAAGCAATATTAAAAATTTCGGTTCAAAAATTTTGAATGGTTCTGTAACCGGGAAATATATCTCGGAAACATTTTGCCCGTTTAGTTCTTTGAATAAATGTTTAACTTTTTCAAGATCGAATAATTCATCATCTGCTTCAATACAAATTCCATATTTATCCGAAGAGACGGCTTTCATATAAGGAGTATCATGAAGAGGTTGACTGTTATTTGGAAATTTGAAGTAGAAAGTTAACATTCCGATAACTGTTGCAAGTGTTGCTAACAATACGGTTATTTCAAAGGTGATAGGGATAAATGCCGGTAAAGCAAAAAATGGTTTCCCTCCGATGATCATCGGATAATCTTTCGACATCGCCCAGTACATAAACAACAGCGCAAAGGCAGCCCCGGATAATCCAAAGATCAAAGTAACATACCCTAAATTTGAAGGCTTCAGTTTCATCGCTGCATCCATTCCGTGTACCGGGTAAGGCGTATGGACATCGTATTTTTTGTACCCGGAGTCCTGAACTTTCTTAGCGGCATGAACAATTTCATCCGGAGTTTGAAAAAGAGCAGTTAGTCCATATAATTTTCTCTCGCTCATCAATGTTTTCCTCCGTTATGTGAGGGTTGAGCTCCTTCTGCGACAGCTTTAATCTCTGAGATAGCGACTACCGGAAGTGTTTTTGTAAATAGTAAAACCAGAGTAAAAAACAAACCAAAGCTGCCGATCAACGTTCCAAGGTCAAAGACAGAGGGAACAAAATATCCCCAGCTTGATGGAAGAAAATCGCGGTGAAGGCTTGTAACAGTAATAACAAAACGTTCAAACCACATTCCCACATTAACCAAAATAACGATGATCAGCATTACAGGAATTGTTCTCCTAACCTTTTTGAACCAGAATAGCTGGGGAATAAATACATTACAGCTAACCATAATCCAATAAGCCCATGCATAAGGACCGAAAGCTCTATTGATGAAAATAAATTGTTCAAACGGATTGCCGCTGTACCACGCAATGAAAAATTCCATCGCGTAAGCGTAACCAACCATCGAGCCGGTGACTAAAATTATTTTATTCATTTTATCAAGATGGTTTAGTGTGATGATATGTTGTAAATCAAAAACTTTGCGTACAAAAATCAACACCGTTACGACCATCGCAAATCCGCTAAAGATAGCGCCTGCTACAAAGTAGGGCGGAAAAATGGTTGAATGCCATCCGGGAATAATTGAAACGGCAAAATCAAAACTTACAATGGTATGAACTGAGAGAACTAACGGAGTTGCAAATCCGGCTAAAAGCATATAAGCTTTTTCGTAATGCATCCAATTTCTGTGCGAATTTCTCCATCCCAAACTAAAAATCGAATAAATTGTTTTTTTCAATTTTGAAGCAGTTCTATCGCGAAGTAAACCAAAATCCGGGATCAAACCGACATACCAAAAAACTAATGAAACCGTAAAGTAAGTTGAAACTGCAAACACATCCCATACCAAAGGCGAAGTGAAGTTCACCCATAATCCATGCTGGTTTGGATATGGTGTTAAGTAGCCGGCAAGCCAGGGTCTTCCCGTGTGGATAATCGGGAAAATGCCTGCGCACATAACCGCAAAAATAGTCATTGCTTCGGCGAAACGGGCAATTCCCGTCCGCCACTTTTGTCGGAGCAAATAAAGTACGGCAGAAATTAGTGTTCCCGCGTGACCGATTCCAACCCAAAAAACAAAGTTCGTAATATCGAACGCCCAGCCAACCGGTTGATTTAATCCCCAAACTCCGGTGCCATAAAGAAAAAGATAGCTGATACTAATAACTCCAACAAGAAGTAAAGTTAGTGTTATGGATAAAGCGATCAAAAATTTCTTATCAGGTTTTTCATCGAGAGGTCTAGAAATTAGTCTATCAATTTCAGCTAAAGAAATTCTACTTTCAATTACCGGCATTTCTTGAGAGTAATCAATATTCATTAGACTTCCTCCGAATGGGTATTTCTAAGTTTCGCTAAATACGTTACGTTTGGTTTCACATTCAACTCTTCAAGAACATAGTAACCTAACTTGTGATTTCTATATTGATAGAATTCTTCCTTCGGGTCTTTAATATTTCCAAACTTTATAGCCTCAGTTCCACAAGAATTTTGGCAGGCAGTACGTACATCGCTTCCTTTGAGCGGCTGATTTACGCGAATTGCTTCTTCCCGCGCTTCCATAATGCGCTGAATGCAAAACGAACATTTTTCCATTACTCCGCGTGACCTGACTGTGACTTCAGGATTATGCATCAACGAAACGGAATCTTGTAAATAATATCCGTTAGCAAAATGGTCTCTGAAATTATAAAAATTAAATCTTCTTACTTTGAACGGACAGTTGTTCGAGCAGTACCGCGTTCCAACGCAGCGATTATAAACCATTTGATTAAGTCCATCCGGGCTATGCTGGGTTGCGGCAACGGGACAAACATTTTCGCATGGCGCTTGATCGCAATGCTGACAAAGCATTGGTTGAACTGCCGGTTTTGGTTCTTCCGGTGTGCCGGAATAGTAGCGGTCAATTCGCAGCCACATCATTTCCCTTCCCTTTTCAACCTGGTCTTTGCCGACAACCGGAATATTGTTTTCAACATTGCAAGCAGCGATACAATTTCCGCAGCCGAGACATCTGTTCAAATCAATTGACATTCCCCATTTCACATCGTTGTAAGCAAAGTCATCGTACATATTCGGAAGATGATGCTCTTTATTTTTATGAAGGAAATCAGGGTCTTTTAAATATTGAAGTACCGTTCCTTCTTGAATAATATCTCTTTTCAAATGTGCATTCTTTGTTAATGCATCATCAAAGTTCTGATGATCTTGTGTTGAAATAACTTTGTACGAGCCGCTTACTTTTGAAACTGAAGCATTGGTTACCATCCACGGAGAATTTGAATTTTCTGAAAGAGCATAAAATGGTTGAACATTAACACCGGCTTCCTGGGCAACCACTCCGGAATTTTTTCTGCCGAAACCTGTTTCAACTGAAATAAAATTATCAGCTACACCGGGTTGGAGTATTACTGGGATCGAAACTTTTTTATTCCCAACTTTAATTTCCACCAAATCATTATTTTTTACACCAAGTACTTTTGCCGATCTTTCCGAGATAGCGGCATAATTATCCCAGGTAACTTTTGAAACCGGGTGTGGAAGTTCTTGCAGCCAGCCATTATTTGCATAACGACCATCGCCCAAACGGTAACTTTCTGTAATCATAACCGTAAAGCCCGCTACCTTTTTATGGGAGATCAAGCCCATCCCTAACTCTTCCCAAAGGGAAGGGAATTTTGAAACCCCACTTCGGGGGGATTGGGGGGCTTCTTCTTTTGTAGTGATAACACCGTCATGCAAAGCGCCAATCCAAAACTTTTCAAACGTAAACGGAGAAGATAATTTCGGGAAGATATTTTCCTGCCAGCTCTTCTTTAAATAATCGAGATAAAGTTTTTCCGAATAATTTTGCGGATTATCAGAAATCAAATTTAAAAGAATTGCTTCTTTTTGTCTTGTATTATAAATAGGAGAAATAACCGGCTGCTGCAAACTATAAACACCGGTGCGAACATTATAATCGCCCCAAGATTCCAGTGTGTGACTAATTGGTAAAACATAATTACTGGCATAAGCAGTTTCATTCTCAGATTCAGAAAGCGTGATTACCATTGGAACTTTTCCCAACGCTTTCTCATATTGCAAATCCTGCGGAAGATGATACACTGGATTCGTATCGAAGTGAATCACCGCTTTTACTTTCCCGCTGTTCATGGATGAGACTAAATTTTTTAATTCTTCATTCGAACTATAAACCGATTTCGAAATATCAACGGCATCAGGCCTATATGTTTTAGTATTACCTAAAACTTCGTTCAATAAATTAACGGCAATTTGCGTCTGCTCGTTAAGCGCTCTTCCGCCGTAAACAATAGCTGAACCGCGGTTTGCTGCAAGATCATCTACTAAATGAGACAATTTTTTATACTCAATTCCGTTTTGAGAAGCAAATTCTTTTAAAGAGAAAGAGGGAATAATGTTTTTAATATTAGCGTCAACCGCAGGCGAAGAAATATTTTTCTTGGTAATCAATTCATTCAACAAAGAAAGTACAAAAGCTAATTGGTTATCGGGGCGAAGACGAAAACGATAATCTGCATTCATCCCGGTCAACGACATATTCCCTTCCGCAACATATAAGCGGTTGAATGATTTCACATCGTTCACATTTTTTCTATCGGAAAACAATCTCATCTGCTCAACAACATTTCCTTCAACTCCCAGGAAATCACCTTCAAGAGAAAGAATAATGTTTGCTTCGTCCCACTTTATCAACGGGAAAACATCACCGCCGTAACATTTCTTCCAAGCGGAGTTTTTAATTTCATTATGGTAAACATCGTACGCATAAATTTTTGCAGATGGATATTTAATCTGAAATTCTTCAAACATTTTCTTTGTCGTCGGAGAATTGAAGCGGTGCGTAACGACGGCAATTTCTGAACCGGAAGCTGAATCAAGACTGTTTTTAATTTGCGAGTCAATACTTCCCCAACTTGCTTTCTCAAAAATTCCGCCTTGCTTAATTAAAGGGAATTGTAGACGCGAGGGATCGTACAAGTTGAGAATAGAGGCTTCACCTTTAGCGCAAATTTTCCCTTTGTTAATTGGATGGTCAGTATTGCCGTCAATTTTTATGGGTCTGCCTTCCCGAGTCTTAATAACAATTCCGCAATTTTGAGCACAACCGTTGCAAGTTGAAGCGTAATAATTTGGTTTACCCGGGATGACTTCTTCAGGTTTTACATTATAAGGAATCACTTCCCCTTTATCCCTGTAATCCGAGCAACCGGCTCCGGCTAAAGCAGCGGAGGCGCTTAACAGAGCAATAAATTTTCTTCTTGAAAGTCCGGATAGGTTCTTCTCTATGTTAAAATCATTCGTAACGCCTTCAAGAAATTCATGTTTTTTCGCTTCAAGCGTTTTTTGATCAGCGTACAACTCTTCGAAACTGCGCCAATAATTTGCTTCCGGTTTTTCATTTTGTGAAAAATCTTGATTAGCCATGTAGTGCCCCTGTCGAATTTCTCTTAACTGAAGAAGGATTTTCTTTAATAATTATTTTTACAACCGTGTTATTCTTCTTCATAAAATATTTAAGAGGATTAGAGAGAATTGCTGCGCCGGTTATTACAACCGCACTCATCGAAATAAAAAATTTTTTTCTTGATACTTTCATTTGCTTTTCCATTAATAAACTATCTATGACAAGCCCAGCAATTATCCGGACCGTTTTTCACCTGTTTTAAATAAGGTAATTTAGCTTGAGCATTACGATGACAATCAAGGCATGCGCTCATTACGAAAGAATTCATCTGCCCGACAACTTCCATTTGAGCGATGTCTCCATGACAGGAAACGCATTGAATTCCTTTATTGATATGAACACTGTGATTGAAGTAGGCATAATCAGGAACTTTGTGGATTCTCTTCCATGGAATCGGAGTTCCCTCTTTATAAAATTTTGTCAATTTTATTATTTCAGGTCTGTCTTTTCTTGCAACCGAATGACAATTCATACAAGTTGAAGCGGCGGGTATAACCGCATGCCTGGAGCTCTCAACTCCCGTATGGCAATATTGGCAATCAATTTTCATTGTCCCGGCGTGAAGAAGATGTGAAAATATTATTGGTTGAGCAGGAGAATATCCAACCCCGTCTCGCTCTGCACGAGATACAAAATAGGTGATGCTGAATGATGCAGCAACTACAAATAAAACCAAAGGTAATCTGACTCTCAATAAATAGTCTAAAAATTGCTTAGACATCTAATCCCTTTTTTAATAATATTTATAAATTTAACAAACTTGCTTAATTTTTAGTTCATTATTGAAAACACAACATAACAACATAGGAGAAGTGCCATTTAAGAGAACTTAAAATGATGGGTTCAAAGTTAAAAAAACGAGCCTTAAAATAAAAATTTTAAGGGAGATTTTTCAGGTCACTCTTCCCATCCATGGATTTTTTTAAAAGCGAAACCGTATGAAGCACCTTCATTTTCAATCCATATTTTTTTATACCGTATTTCAACTGCCCGATACAACCCGGATTTCCTGTAACAACGATATCTGCACCTGTTCCCCGGAGGTTTTTCATTTTGCGTTCGAGAATTTTTTCCGCATCTTCATGGCGGGTAACATTATAAATACCTGCGCTTCCGCAGCACCAGGTTGATTCTTCTAATGGAACAAATTTTAAATCCGGAATTTGCTGCAAAACTTTTCTTGGCTCAACCGTAATTTTTTGCGAATGGCATAAATGACATGCATCGTGATACGTAACTTTTTCTTCCAACGGATGCATTTGATCACTTGGTTCAATGTTGGCTAAAAACTCCGAGATATCCTTAACGCGCTCAGAGAAAAGTTTCGCCTTTTGAGCATATTGAGGATCATCTGCAAAAAGATGAACATATTCTTTCATAAAAGCTCCGCAGCCTGCAGAATTGGAGACGAGAAAATCATACTCGAACCCGGAAAAAACATCCAAATTTTTCTTTGCAAGCTCCCTTGCTTTTTCAATTTCCCCATTATGAGCGTGAAGCGAGCCGCAGCAGACCTGTGCCTTCGGCGTGATTATTTCACATTGATTTTTTTGAAGAACTTCAACCGTATCAAAATTAATATCAGCAAAAGCAACATCCATAATACATCCGGTCGAGAAGGCTATTTTATACTTAACTTTGCTGTGAGACAATGTTTTTTCTTCCATTCCATCACTGGAAAAAACTTTAGATATTACCGGAGAAAGACTTTCGATTTCTGCTAACTTTTTCGCAAACGGAAAGACCGACAATGCTTTTGTTATTATTGTTCGCATCCCGGAATTTTGATAAAAATAAAGAATCCTTGCAAGAAGTTTGAGCCGTGAATGATTTGCAACAACCGAATTCAACAAAAACCTTTTTATAGCTTTATTAATTTTCGAAGAACCAATGTTGCTCTGTTCAATTACTACTCTTGCACTCTCAACCATTTTCCCATATTGAACGCCTGCCGGACAAGCGGTTTCGCACGCCTGGCAATCTAAACAAAAATTCATTTCCTCTGCAAAAAGATTTGAGAGTTCAAGTTTTCCTTCGGCAACTGATTTGATCAATTTTATTCTGCCACGCGGAGAAGAACGTTCTAATTTTGTTAGTTCGTACGTTGGGCAAGTTGCAAGGCACATTCCACAGTGCATGCATTGAGTAAGTACATCATCGCCCGGTAAATATTTTGAGAGCAGCGCTTTATCTTTAGATGAAATCATTAGTCTCTTTTATTGATGAGCATGAAAATCAGGAATTTGCTCTCTTCTACTCGGAAGTGTGCCTTCGCATCGTGGCTTCATTGTAAGAATTTTCCCTGGGTTTAAAACATTATTTGGGTCAACCACCATTTTAATTTTTTTCATAAACTCAATCCCCTCTTTCCCAACAGCGCTTTCGAGAAAATCTTTTTTTGCCAAGCCGGTTCCGTGTTCGCCGGTAATCGTTCCGCCTAATTTTATCGCTTCGTTAAAAATAAATCCAAACGCTTTATGTGCGCGCGTAATTTCGGAGGAATCTCTTTCATCGGTAAGACAAGTAGGGTGAAGATTTCCATCCCCCGCATGCCCGAAATTTCCAATAGCAACATTGAAGTTTGAAGCTGCTTCCCTTACTTTTTCAATCATTACAGGTAATTCACTTCTTGGAACGGTGGCGTCCTCTAAAATTGTTGTTGGTTTTCTTCTGGCAAGTGCGCTAAATGCTGATCTTCGAGCAGTCTTTAAGGATAAAGCTTCGACAGTATTTTCCGCAATTCTAATCTGTGAAGCATTATTTTTTTTCAAGATTGAAACGATGGTTTCCGCATCTTCATCAACACTGCTTCCTCTACCGTCAACTTCAATAAGCAGCATTGCTTCCGCATTTCTATCCAGACCAATCTTAGTATAATCTTCAACACAGTTCATTGTGGTGTTGTCGAGAAATTCAAGCATGCTTGGGGTAATTCGTGAAGAAATAATATCGGCAACTGAGTTCCCGCTATCAATAATTTTCTTAAAATTCACACTGATAGTTTTTGATCTTGTCGGGAATGGAATGAGTTTGAGAAGAATTTTTGAAAAAATACCAAGCGTTCCTTCACTTCCAATAACAATATCTTTGAGATTATAACCGGCAACATCTTTAACACTCTTGCCGCCGATTTTTAGAAATTCTCCTGTTGGAAGAATCATCTCAACGCCCAGAACATAATTTTTTGTAACGCCATATTTTAGTCCGCGCAAACCGCCTGCATTTTCTGCAACGTTCCCGCCGATGGTGCAAACAGTCATACTTCCTGGATCAGGCGGGTAAAAAAGTCCAAGTTTTTCAACTTCTTTTTGGAGAAGACCGGTAACTAAACCGGGCTCAACGAGGGCGGTTAAATTTGCGGTATCAATTTCTAAAATCTTATTCCATTTTGTCATAACAACAACAATGGAATTCTCAACAGGAATAGAGCCGCCGCTTAGTCCTGTTCCTGCACCACGGGGAATAATTGCAAATTTTTCTGTGTTGGCTAAATAGAGAAGTCCTGAAATCTGTTCAATATTTTGCGGAAAGACCACAGCTTCCGGAAGCTGTTGAAGCATCGGTGTTCCATCGTAAGAATAGCTGATTCTATCTTCGGGCGAATCGAAATAATGCTCGATGCCGACAATTTTTTTTATTTTTAGTAAAACGGAATTATCCATAAAAGTTATGTTGTTAAAAATCGTTTAAGAATCTCTCTAATTATTAATCCGGATAATAAAGCGATAGCGCCGTACATAAAAAAGAGTTTGATATCCTTTTTAGTAATTACAATTGTTGCAAAATAACCGCGCCAGCCGCAGGTTTTACATCGGTAAATTTTGTAGAGCTTCGTGGCTTTAATAAGTTTTTCTTTAAAACTCCTTGCCCGCGAACGGTGAAGCGAACTAACATTTTTACAACTGGGGCATCTGGTATAACCGGGGTCTCTTAAAAAAAGGATTTGTCTCATTTTTCAACTCCCTTTTTGTAAAAATTTGTTGTAGTAAATTTTATCATGCAACAATCTCAATCCTATTTGAAATTGTTTATCGGTATCTAAACTGGCTTTAATTCTGCCGTTCAAACCAAGATACCTCGAAGCTAATTCCTCTCTCAAAAAATCACGTATATCCTGTTTGTCATTTTCTACCAACTGAGATAAGTTATCCTTAAATTCTTTTTGTAATTCAAGCATTTTATTTTTTAGTACAGCAAATGTTTTATCTTTTTCAGAAAGAGAGACTAATTCGCTTACCTTCTTTTCAATTTCCGATTGGTACTTGTACTTTTCTTTTTGTAGAAATAAATGAAATTCTGAAAGGATCTTTTCTTCCTTCAAATTTACGAATGTCTCTTTTTGATTTGCATCATAATAAATGTTGGCAAATTTAAAAAGTAATCCCTTCGCCAAAATATCCTGCACAAATCCGCTGATCTTTTCATCTTGCACAATGCTGTCCGGGGTAATACCGCCGGAACTAAAGACACGCCTTTTGTGATCGGTTGCAAAGGTAGATTCGATCAATGTATCGTACCCGGCAATAACATCATTCTTTTTACCATAATCAATTTTCTGGATGCATCTTCCACTTGGAGTAAAATATTTAGCTGAGGTAATTTTTAAAGAGGTGTTATATGATAACGGAGTAATTGTCTGAACTAATCCTTTTCCAAAAGATTTTCCTCCCACGATAATTCCCCTATCATGATCCTGAATCGCTCCCGCAACAATTTCTGAAGCTGAAGCGCTTCCTTCATTAATTATAAGAAGTAAATCCGCCTTAGCTAAAAGAGGCTCTTGTTGAGAATAATAATTTTTTAATGATGCCGCATCTCTCCCTTTTGTCGTTACAACTAACTCTCCTTTCGGGATGAACTTATTCACCACATCTACTGCTACATCCAACAATCCCCCGGGGTTACCTCGTAAATCTAAAACAACGGACTTAATTTCTTTTTGTTGTGATAATTCCAGAATGGCTTTTTTTAATTCATCTCCAAGCGAGCGTCCGAATGTATTAAGTTTGAAATAAGCCGTATTACTTTCTTCGGGGTAAAATCCATAATAGACTAAATTTTTTATAACAATTTGTTCCCGGATCAAATTAAATTTCAAAGTGTCTTTCAGAGTCTCACGTAATACTTTTAGTTCAAGAAAAGTACCGGGTTCGCCTTTTACCAGAGAAGAGATCTCATCAAACTTCTCCGGGATAACTTTTTTATTGTTAACTTCTAAAATTACATCTCCGACACGCAACCCTTGTCTCTGGGCAGCATATCCTTCCATTAATTCGAAGATGGTAATTTGATTATCTTTTACTCCAATTGATACACCAATACCGCCATACTTACCATTCGTAAGGAGCTCAATATCGTCTTGCTTTTTTTCATCAATGAAATTTGTGTAAGGATCAAGGGTAGAAAGCATTCCTTTTATCCCGGAACGAAGAAATTTCTCGGGGTTTATTTGATCAACATAGTTAAACGTGATTTCCTTATAAACACGAGTAAAAATGTCAATGTTTTTCGCGATCTCGAAATAGATATCCTTTGTTACATAAACAAACCCGAAGAGACTGAAAACTGATATTCCGGTCAATCCCCAAATAATTTTCTTTTTAAATGATTTTCCTTTAGAACTTTTCAAATTTTTCTACCTCTGTAATAATTTCATTATTAATTGTACTTATATCATGCAAACCGTTTACCACGATAATTCTTTTTTCCTTTTCGGCTAAATAAAAATAACCTTTTCTTACACGTTCATAAAAATCATTTTTTGAAATTTCAATTCTATCTAATTCTACCAATGAATTTTTATTTTTCCTCCTTTCGGCTTCATCCGTTGGAATATCAATAAAAAATGTAAGATCGGGAACTGCGTTTCCAATTGCCAAATTATTAATTTGTTTAACAAATGCAAGTGGAATTTCTCTGCCAAAGCCTTGGTATGCAGTGGTTGAATCATGAAAACGATCCGACAACACATAATAGTCTTTTTCTAAATAAGGTTGAATAACCTCACGGACAAGCTGCGCTCGTGAAGCTGAAAAAAGCAGTATTTCTGTTTCGATGGTCAAATTCAGATGTTTTTTATCTAACAGAATTTCGCGAATCTTTTCAGAAATTTCGGTTCCCCCCGGTTCTCTAATGATCTTTACAGTTTTTCCTTTTCTCTCCAAATACTCTTTTAACAATTTTACCTGGGTTGATTTCCCACAAAAATCTATGCCTTCAAAAGTGATAAACATTTCAGTATTTCTTTATAATATATTTAATGCGCTCAGGTGCCAGATACAAAAGATGAACATATTTCGGAGGCATCACGGTAGGAGTTATACTGCCTAACGTATCGGCAATAATATCGTTATAATCCAGTAACACCTGAAAATCATTTCCCGAAATTCTCCCTAAAAAATTAATCCCGCCACGAACCGACAACGATATTTTATCTGGGACAAGAAGTATAGTTTTATTTAAAGGGTTATTTATAATTTTAATCGGAATATTCTGAATCTCTCTATCAACAATTTTTTGCACATCACCAAATATTTTAACTTGAGAAGGAGATACTTCAATCCCCGGCGAATGTTCTATCTCAATTTGTTCGATGAACGGACTGGAAGCATCTTCAACAAAAAGTTCTTTTGTGTTCACTTCATTGATACTTCTAAGCAGTGTTCTTGCACCCATAACAGTAACTGAATCAGGAAAAACATTAAGTTGCCTGGCAAGCCCAAATCCCTTTCTAAAGTCAACAGTAGCAAGAGGGTTTACTTTAACTTTTTTGCTAATTTTTTTATCTAACTCAATCTGAACAAAGGCAGGAGAAATATCAACTACTTTTACCTCTGAATTTAACCATGGATTATCGGAAGTGCTGCCGGCTAACTGCAATTTATAAGAACTTTCTTTTACAGGCAGAACAGATCTGAAGGTAACATCTTTTGAGAGTAAAATTGATAAAAGCCGCCACCCCTGTGCATTCAAATTTAGAATTATTGCAGAGGGTAAATCGCTCTTCACGGCAATATCTTTATCGCTTATAAAGATTTTCAAGGGGACTTCTATTTTGTAAATAAAAGAATTCCCGAGGACAACAGAAATCCAAATGATAACGGCAAATAAAAATGAAGCGATAATTAAAGGAAGTTTTTTCTTCATACCGTAAATATAAATGAAAACAGGTTAATGTAGGAAAGAGATTACTTTTTTATTGATTTAAAATACGCCAACAAAGTTTCCCGGTTAGCGCGTGATATTTCCCTCCCATGGATAGGAAATATTTCAACCCCGCGTGCAAGCTTTCTTAATTGATGAACATTAAAACTTTCTAAATCTTCAACTGAAACTGAGGGGTTGTTGAAATCATATCTTTCCTTCTCCTCTAAGGGTACTTCTTCCTTCTTTGCTTTATCGGGAGAAATTCCTTCCTCTTGTAGATCACGCAATGCTTCTGCTTTTAACCGTTCTAAAGTACTGCCGGATTGTTTAGCTCCCGGTTCAACTTCCTCATCGAATAAAGAAGCATTCATTATTGATGACTGCGCTTCCATCTCCTCTGAAGTAGTAATTTCCCTCATTTTATTTTGAGTAGAAACCTTTGTTGCTTTTTTTACTTTTCTTAGTATCGGTTCTTTTTTTTGCTTTGCCGGTTCCGGGAGTTTTTCATTTTCTTCGAAGGTTTGAGAGATACTCATTGGAGCAGTTTCAGCTTTAGTCTCCGTTAAGAGTTCCGGGAAAAAAAGACCCAACTGAACATCCGGATGTGGAATAAGATGCGTGGAAATTAGCTGACCAACCCGCTGAGCTGCTGCAGCGCCTGCTTCAATAGCAGATTTTACAGCAGCAGTTTCGCCGATTATTTTTATAGTGATTAAAGCCGGGGCAACTTTTTCTTTTCCGATAATAGTAACATTGGCAGCTTTCACCATGGCGTCAGCTGCTACAATTGCTCCAACCAAACCCTTTGTCTCAACTAATCCAAGAGCTTGAGACATAGAATATTATTTTGCACGTTTAGGTAAAATGGCTTCGACTTCGGCATGAGGTCTCGGAATTACATGAACAGAAACCAATTCTCCGACACGTTGTGCAGCGGCTGCTCCGGCATCAGTGGCAGCTTTTACTGCTCCTACATCACCTCTTACCATTACCGTAACATACCCGCCGCCTATTGTTTCTTTTCCAAGAAGTTCAACTTTTGCGGCTTTTACCATTGCATCAGCTGCTTCAACAGCTCCAACTAATCCTTTGGTTTCGATCATTCCAAGTGCGTCAAGTGACATAGATTTGCTCCATATTTGATGTTTTTGTTGTTCAAAATTAACCGTAAATAACATTAATGTCAATCAGAAAAAATAATATTTTTCATTCTCCGAATTCTGTAAGATATTCCTGTAAAATAATTGCCGCCGCGTTTCTATCAATCAACCCTTTTTCTCTCCGCTTTGATTTCTTTGGTGTGGTCAAAAGAATTCTTTCTTGTGCCATAGCAGAGGAATAGCTTTCGTCAACCAGAATAATTTCAAGTTTTAGTAGTTTTTCAAGTGCAACTTTAAATTTCAGTATCTTCTCAGACAGTCTCGATATTTTCCCGTCTTCCCTTAAAGGATTTCCTAAAATGATTTTTTCAACCTCTTGCTCCTCAACAATTTTTTTTAATGCAGAATAGAGAGAATCATCATTTGAAATTGTTAGATACGGATACGCAAAAGTCTTTAATGGATCACAGAGCGCTAAGCCTATCCTCTTTGCTCCATAGTCAATTGCAAGAATTCTTGAAAGTTTGTTCGTTTTGACGTCACTGCACATAATTCTCCAGGCGGGTGACAGTGTAAACACCCTTAATTTTTTTTAGCCGATCAATAATTCGTGAGAGGTGTTCAAGATTTTGTACGAAGAGCGTTACGGTTCCTTCAAACTTCGAATTTTTAGTATCAATATTAATGGATTTAATATTTGTGTTTTGAAAGGTGACAACTTGATGCGCAATTTCACTTAATAAGCCGGGTTGATCTTCCCCTTTAAGAGAAAGCCCGACAATGAAAGATGAATTTTCTAGCGCAGGCCATTCGACAGAAATAATTTTTTCGGATTCTTTTTCAGATAACTGAAGCATACTCTTACAATTTTTCCTATGTATTTTTATTCCTTCACCTTTTGTCACAAATCCAACCACCTGATCCCCCGGTATTGGATTACAGCATTTTGAGTACGAAAATAACATGTTTGAGCTTTCACCGTCAACCACCAGAGTTCCTCCGGATGACCGGGCGTATTGAGCAAAATTCTCAAATTCAACATTAGTTTGTGGTGATTTTTTTTCTTCTTCTTTGTTCTGCTGCGGAGAGCTTAATAATTCGTCGAGATTAATTTTTCCCTGGGCGATGGCTTTCTGAAATTGTTTTGCGTTTTCATATTTTAAATTCAAATAAAGTTTTGAAATATCTTGCGGAGTAAAAGAAAGTTTCATTTTTTTGATCTTCTTTTCCCATAGGTCCTTACCTGTTTTTGCTAAATCATCATCTTCTTTATTCAACCATTTTCTTACTTCAGCTTTAGCTTTGTTTGTTACCACAAACTTCAACCAGTTTCTGTTCGGGTGTTGATTTTTTGAAATAATAATTTCAACTTGATCGCCGCTATGAAGTTGGGTGTCCAGAGGAATGATTTTTTTATTTACTTTAGCGCCGATGCAGTGAAATCCAATCTTTGTGTGAATATCAAAGGCAAAATCCACAGGGGTACTTTTTAACGGGAGCCGGCGCAAGTCACCATTAGGTGTAAAAACATAAATTTCATCCGAATATAAATTCAGCTTAAAATTTTCTAAAATATTTTTCCTCACGTCTTCTGTACCGCTGGATTCGATCATTTCGCGAATCCATGAAACGTAGTTATTCATGGTTTTGTCAATCGAAGGGTTTCCTTCTTTATATCTCCAGTGGGCGGCAACTCCTTTCTCGGCTATGTCATGCATCTTCCTGGTGCGGATTTGAACTTCAACCAACTCACCGTCAGGTCCAACCACGGTAGTGTGTATTGATTGATAATTATTCGTCTTCGGTATTGCTATGTAGTCTTTAAATCTATCGGGAACAGGAATGAAAATTTGATTGATAATACCGAACGCGGTGTAACATTGGTTTATATCTTCTGTCTCCAGAATTATTCTTACCGCAAAAAGATCGTAAATTTCTTCGAACGGTTTATTCCTTTTGATCATCTTCCTATAAATACTATACAAATGTTTCGGTCTTCCACTCACCTCAAAATTGATATTGTACTCATTCATTTTTTGTACAATGGGATCGGAAAACTTATCAATATATTTTTCACGTTCGAACCGTTTAGCGCTAACTTTCTTTTTTATATCCTCATATGCTTGTTTATTCAGTTCTTTGAAAGCGAGGTCTTCCAACTCCCATTTCAATTTTCCGAGACCAAACCGGTGAGCAAGGGGTGCATAGATTTCTAATGTTTCTTTAGCAATTCTTTTTCTTTTTTCCGGATTAAGAAAATCTATGGTTCTCATATTGTGTAAGCGATCGGCAAATTTTACTACAATCACACGGATGTCTTTTGAAACAGACATTAAAAGTTTGCGGTAATTTTCAGCTTGATTAATATCCGCACCCTGGAAGAGTTGTTGAATTTTTGTCAGCCCATCAACAATCAGCGCTATTTCTTCTCCAAAGTTTTTCTTTATCGTATCAATTGAATATTCCATGTTGTCTTCTACAATATCATGGAGAAGCGCGCAACAAATTGAAACATCATCAAAGGGAATTTCTGTGGCGAGGATATTTGCCACTGCGTATGGATGGGTAAAATAAGGTTCGTTCGAAGCCCGCGTATCATTTTCATGCGCTATTGCAGCAAAGTTGAATGCTTTTTTAACCAACTCAACATTAACTGCGGGCAAATTGGTTTGACAATTTTTTATCAGTTCGTCTAACATAATAGCTGCGGTTACAGGAGCAATATTCATTATCTATTTTTCTTTTTGCTGAGACAATATTTTATTTCTTAAGGTGTTTACTCTTTTCAACCGATCTTCTGTAATATGTTTTTCGTAATCCGTGAAGTTCTTATTTAACAGAATTTCATTGCAGATTTGTAGAGATTTTTTTGCTTCACCAAGCCGGTCATAATCTTGAGCTATTTTATGCTTCAGCACGATTTCATTAATTCTATTTTTTTTCATAACAGAAGCATATGACGCTAATAATTCATAATATGTTTCAATCGCTTTAACCAAATCTACATTTTCGTAAGCTTGCGCCAAAGCCCATTTAAAATTTCTATTGCCGGGATATTTTTTTATTGCATCTTGTGCCAGAGTTATTGCCGAGGTAAATTTCTTACTATCAATATAGACCCAAATCAAAGAAATAACACCAGATGGGAAATTATAACTTACTTTTTGGGTCGCTTTACTCAGTAATTGAAAACCTTCAACTCTTTCATCCGAGAAAAACGGCAACCAGGCAGCCTTAACACTTTTCCAATATTTGTAAGTGCCTATTGCAATGAGCGCTTCATTGAATGACGAATCTATCTTCAAACAATTCTCAAAATAATTTACGGCATTTATCCCATCCGAAAAAGTCGAAAACCACTTTCCCTGAAGAGAAGAAGAATAAGCCCTATACCCATGGATCATTCCCCAAAAATAATTCACCCAAAGTGGAGATATCAGATTATTTTTCTCAATAATACGTTCGGCTTCATCCAAATATTTACTAATTTTTTCCATCTCTAAAGGAATTGAGAGATCATTAGCTTTTGTGATAACTACTGCCGACAAATAAAGTTTACCAAATGGTAACTTTGGATACTCAAAGTCTAAATATGAAAAAGTTTTTTCCGCTTCTTCATAATTTTGCTCCATGATAGATGCAATTCCATTTTTAAGAAGATGATCTACATGCGCATCCGGATAACTCTGTGCAAAAGTTAGCGGAACAAATAATATCGTAAAAAATAAAAATTTAAAGCGTTCCAAACGTTCTGTCCCCGGCATCACCAAGCCCGGGTAAAATATACCCGCGTTCGTTAAGCTGCCTATCTAACGCCGCACAAAATATCGGTATTTCAGCATGATCAATTGATAATTTTTTGATGCCTTCCGGAGCTGCAACTAAGCAGGCAAAAACACAGTTTTTCACTCCGCGCTTTCTTAAATATTTTAAAGCTTCGGAAGAAGAACCTCCGGTTGCAAGCATAGGATCAAGTAAAATGACACTTGAGTTGTGAATGTCTTTGGGTGTTTTATAATAATATTCAACCGGCTCGAGAGTCTCTTCATTCCTTTGCAAACCGATGTGCCCAACTTTGGCATCCGGGATAACTTCGAGAAATCCGCTTACCATACCCAATCCAGCCCGCAGTACCGGGACTAACACAACATTTTGTTTCAATTGAAACCCAATCGTTTTTTCTAAAGGAGATTCAACATCTATTTTTGTTAAATGATATTTCTTGCTTATTTCAACTGCAAGAATCAAAGATATTCTTTTTACAGCGGCACGAAAAATTTCAGGATTCGTATGTTTGTCCCGAAGGATTGTAATATCTTTTTTGATCAAGGGATGTTCGTTTAGAAAAAAATTGTTATGTGTTATTTTCATTCCATATTCACTTTGTTTTTGTAATAAATGCCAAAATTTTGGTGTCCGCTGAAAATAGATTTCTGTTCACTGTTAAACATTGTGGCATTTTCTATCAGCAGCCCACAGATTTATCTGTGTATAATTTGACAGTTGCAAAGTTCTCGAACCGATTCATCGGTTTACAATTTAAAATCCATATTATTATTGATGTACGTAACATCGTTATTCTCTTTTCCCTGGCTGAAGCTATGGGCTGCTTTTCTTCCTAACACCGATAACAAATTTATCATCGGCGATAAGGGAGGAGTATAGTTATATTCTGTGTTCGCCAATTGTGTAGCCGGAATATTGTTTTTAATATACGTTGAAATTATATCGGCATAACCCGAAACTTCTTTCCCGCCTAAAAACGAAGCGCCCAATATTTTTTTTGAAGAACGATCAAAAAGAATTTTCCCGTAAACCAGGTTACTTTCTTTTAAAACTTTGACAAGATTTGGAACGGTTTCTTCTACTGTGGAATGAGGAATATTTTTATTCTGTAATTCTTGTTCGCTCAAACCAACCTGCGCAAAATAATGATCAAATATTTTCACGGATATATTTTTAATTGCAGGTTGTAAATAAGCATTTCCCAGGGCTGCGTTCTCTCCTGCAATATGTCCTTCCCGATGCGCTAACGTTGCAAGAGGAAAGTAATCATCAATGCGGGTGACAAAATTTTTTATTTCAATGCAGTCTCCGCAAGCATAAATATCTTTCTGGGAAGTTTGCAATCTATTGTTCACTTTAATCCCGCCATATTTTCCGATATCAAGTTTTGCTTGAAACGCCAATGAGTTGTTCGGAGAAAAACCGGTGCAGGTTATTGCAAAATCAATTTCAATTTGCCGCCCTTCAATAACTAAGGCAACAACTTTGGAATTATTAAATCTGTACTTGACATTTTCCGCGCTGCCTAAAAAGTTGATTCTCTTTTCATCCAATATTTTTTTAACTCTCTGTCTTATTTCTTTATCTGTGGAAGGAAAAGGTTCGCGCTCCTGCTCGATTAGATAAACTTCAAAGCCGAGTTTGTTCAATGCTTCTGCGGCTTCCAATCCAATATAACCTGAACCGATAACACAAACTCTTTTCTGCTTTGCTTCGCTTATAAATTTTTTAATCCGTATTACATCTCCGACAGATTTTAAAGGAGAAACGTTTGTAAGTTCGGAAGATAATTGAGGGACACGCTTTACTCTTGAGCCGGTTGCAAGTATTAATT
>MNVA01000054.1 GCA_001871325.1 Ignavibacteria bacterium CG1_02_37_35 | reverse complement strand
TACACAAAACAAAAAAAAGATTTCTTAATCTTACTCTTATTCGTCAGCCTCTGGCTGAATCATTTTCTTAATCTTCAATAATCGATAAAATAACGAGTAGGATTAAGAACACGATTAAGATTAAGAATATCTTACAAGAGTAACCGCATAACAATAATAATTCACAATGAACTGATTTTTTACTCTTTCAAAAATAGAGAAAATACGAATTGTTTTGAGGCAATGTTTACAAACGGCAAGATAAAATGATTGGCGGCTTAGAAATGTAGAGACTTGCCATGGCAAGTCTCTACAAAAATTAAATTAGAACATAAGTCCTAAATCAAAAAATTGAACATTTTTTAATCTTCCATAATCTGCCCAGCCATAATTTAACATAAGTCCAAATTGGTCGGTGATCTGATATTTCAAACCGCCGCCTAAAGTCAATCCTTGCTCGCTATCCCGTAAGAATAAAGATTTATATCCCAGCCGGAACATAAACATCTCATCATACGCAAACTCAACGCCGGTATTTACATATTCAGTGTTATCGTTTGGATGCGTTGCATCAAGCGCCGCAGTTGTTCTAAAATAACGGTCTTTATAAACGTCCATCGCCAGACCTAAACGAAAGGTCAAAGGAAGATCATATTTTCCCATTTCGAATTTTGAAAGGACATTGTTCGGACCGGAGTTTGGATCGTTGTTTGGATCATAATTAAACAGAATGTCTCTTCCGTCTAATTGCATTTTAGTGCCGAAGTTGGAAATGCTTGCGCCGATCACCAAATCGTTAAACGGTGTAACGTAAAATGTTCCAATATCTACAGCCATGCCGGAAGCGCTGTTGTTCCAGACACCTTCGCGGATATATTTTAGATGAATTCCAACCGAAAATTTATCGGTCAATTTTCTTGCAAAGCCAACGCCGATAGCAAGAGATTTTGCGTCCCACATTCTTCCGTCACCTTCAGGATAATCCTCGGTTCGGACTTTATCTTCCGGAACGCCAAGTGAAATCATGGTGATAAAAAATGTTCCAACTTCTTCCACATTTAAGGAAGCTGCGGCAAAATCATACGAAATATCGGCAAGCCAATTAACATGATTAAAGGCTGCCTGTCCGTTAGCCGGTGTATTGACAACCCCGGCAGGGTTCCAATAGACTCCGTAAATATCGTTGGCTATTGCTGTATAAGCGCCTCCCATTCCTATGGCACGGGCGCCAGCACCTATCTTTAGAAATTGGGCGACTGTTGTTCCTACTTTTGCGGTACTTCTATTAAATTGTGCAAAATCTGAGACAGAAAAAGCAATCAACAAGAAGAGCACAAGTGAGAGATTTATTTTTTTCATTCGGGTATCTCCAAAACTTTATATTTGAAATTTATTCAATATCATTTTTATTTTATCACTGCCAATCTTCCAATCTTTTCACCAACTCCCGGAATATCAACTTGAAAGATGTAAACACCGTAAGCTATTCTTTGTCCTTCATAACTTAACAAATCCCAGTTTGCATAACTTGTATAGTCGTCCTTCTCAATAGTTTGAACTAATTCGCCAACCATTGTGTAAATACGGATCGTACATTTAGGAGGAAGATTTCTAAACTGAATTTGCTTTCCGCCTCGAGATTCGGGCAGCCTGCCTGGAGATTCCAAGGCGCTGAATCCAACGTATGGATTCGGGACAACATAAATGTCATTAAGTCTTTCTTGAGCCGTTGCTTGAGAAAAAACTACCGGTTTAGTCTGTAAAAGATATGTATCGTTTGCCTCGAACGGTTTGGTGGTTTTTACCGTAAAAATATCTCCGGCTTTTGGTAACACCGGATTGATAATAGTAGTATCAAGAGGTAAATCAAACTTTATTTGATAAGAAGTTGTTGACCCTGATGCAATAGTAGGGCGCAATACAACCGACTCTCCCCAATCCCACCGCAAATTGTTTTTTGTTAGGGGATTTTTTTCATAAATCAAAAAGTTACCCTTCTTATTTTCACTTAAGTTCCAAATGGTAAAAGGACAGATAACCGTTTTACCTAAATCTGATTTAACAGTATCTCCGGGATTCGTATAAGCACCGGTTGCAGTAGTATCAAGGTTATTAAAGCGGATTTCCCAATCAGCACGATACTTAACTTTTGGGCTTCCGATTAAGGCAACCGAATACAAAGTATCAACTGCTTGAATTTGAGAATTACTAAACTTTGAATTAGATGTGTCCAAATCGAGTGGATCAGTCTGAACATAAAGTTTCATTCCGTTAAAACTTGGATTATTATCTTCGAAGTTTATATTGGCGCTTGAAACAACCGGGTAGTAACGGTATTTAGCCGTAAATAGCTGATTTGCCGGTAAGCTGCCAGAGGATGTTCCCCTAATTTTTCCGGAAGACGTATTAACAAAATAATTACTCTTTGCAATAACATTATTAGCTGCATCAAGAACTTCAATGCTGTTCTCGTCAATATTTTGCTCTCTTAAAGAGACAAATACTGTGTCTTTTGAAGTAAATGTTTCTGAAGTTCCTGTTGAGTCTAATAAGGAATATGTTGTGCTGTTAAGAAAAGATATTTTATATAATCTATCATCAACTGCTAGCGGATCTAGAATTTTCACATAAACTTTTCCGGTTGAGTTTCCGGAAACTGCAGTTGGAACTCCGGCTAAACCTGCTTCTGAAGGTTTCAATCCCGCAGAAATTGGATTTGGTGTCGCTTCAGCAGTGTTAACATCAAAACTCAATTTGCCGGTTATCGCGTCTTTTTGAATAACCGATTGACATTCGGAAGGGGGAAGTTCTTTACCTACTTCCAGGCTGCCGCCGTCGTAGGAAACAACTGCGTAGTAATAAGTGATTCCGTTCGTTACAGTGGAATCAACATATTCGTGAACTAACCCGGTGTTGTCTCCAACATAATATTTAACGGCTCTTCCTTGATATTCAACTGGATGAAATCCTGAAAGTGAATCAACAAGATCAAATTGAGCTTTTTTTCTGGCGTAAGTATCAAATAGAGGAACGCCTAAAAAAGGATTTCCGTTTCCGTCCGTAATTTTATATATATCAGAAAATGTTGGGTCAGTGCTTCTATAAATTTTATATCCCTGGAAATCTTTTTTAACGGTTAAAGGATCAACCGATGCTTCGGCTCGTGTATCCCAATAAAGAGTTACTCGTTTATCTCCCGGAACAACTTTTACGATCGGTTTAATAGGAGGCTGGGCAAAACGATAATCTGCTTCTAACACACGCGTTGCGGTCTCAGCATTTAATACAAGATCGGTTAGATCATTTCCGAAAAGAATTGCCATAGAAAAACGTTGTGATTCACCGCGTTTAAGGGAAAGAGGACCTGAACCAAAATTGAAAACATTATCCCCGGCTATGCTTAATAATTCCTGGTTCGCATCAATCGAATCCGAGGAGAGCCATTCCCACATTAAACTTGCATTTTTGGGAACGTTCGGTAAAGAATTCGTGTAAGTTGCGGCATGAAAACTTGTTAAACCGATCTGGTCGGATTCTGAAATATCGCGCATCCCAAAATTTGGTTCGGAGCCAGCCCAACGATAACCGGGCAATCTTTCATCTAAAATTGGTTCGCCTACATCGTATTTATTATTTCCGTCTGTATCAAAATACCATGCTTGAGAGGGAATGCCATCCCCTTCCCCATAATCTGCGCCGGGATAATTTGGTGAATCAGGTCCAATTCCGTCAATGCCGATATCATGCGCAGCAGCATCCCAATCGCCGTCTTCATCACCTTGAAATCTTGGTTTGGGCGCTCCAAAAATGGCTGTATATTTTGCTACATCCGAAATCCCATAACTTAAAGGAATGCTTACTCCATCAATATAATTCCCGGCTGAATTGAAAGGGCTTTCATCTGTTATCCCATCGTCATCATTATCTTTCCCATCCGTTGAATTCGTAGGAGATTCGAGAAATTTCCAGCCAAAAAAGCCGGCAGTTCTTCCGCCTGAGCCAGTCATATCTTCATCAAAAGCATAGACCATGCTACGAGCTCTTTGCGCAAATCCTTCCGCCAAAGGACCGGAAGGAGGAATAAAAGCAGCGCGATCATCACCATAATCTGCGGGTCCTCCAACGTGTGGATCTCCATGCATTCCAAAATAAACCTTGGGAAGGTCTTTATCGCTAACGTTCGTTATTTGGAAAACTAAAAAGATAATATTTTCGGCTAACGGATTATTGAACTGAAGGATACGAACCTCCATATCCAACCCTAATCCCCTTTTAGTTGAATCATTAATAAACGGATAATAAGCAGGTCCTTTGATATATGCTTGATTAGTAAAATCATCATCAACATAGTAAACTTCTTCATCCGGCGCAGTGGCTTGGTCACCTAAAAAAGCGGGCCATACATATTTACCGGCTCCGGGAGAGTACCATCGTTCGGGCCACGAATCAGGTTTCCCGTCATAGTTTTTATCCGGGGCATTTAATCGGGCTATTTCTGTTTGATTAGGATCAGCATAACCGCTTTTAGGCAGCCATCCCCATTTCAGCGTCCCATCCGGTGAATATGAACCTTGCCCGGTTAAAATAAATGAATCATCCACAATGATCGTAGTATCATAACCGCCATTGGCATTTGGAATAGGAACCGCGGCGGCAACCAGCGGACCGAATTCAAACCCGTTTCCTAATCCTTTCCAGACAAGATCGGCTACATTCCCTAAATAATTCCCTTTGCAAATGGAGCCGTAATTAAAAACAACGGTAGTAATTTTGTTGCCGCTGATAATTACTTCTTTAATTGCTCTTGGGTCGCCGGCAGTTTTAAATATCTTCCCCGGTTTATAAATATCGCCGAAGATCCGCTCCATATCCTGCTGGCTTAATTTTTTTATATTATAATTTCCATACTCATCTTTCTCTTGAGACAAAGAAAGCGAGGAAGAAATGAAAAGTAAGAGAACGAAAAGATAAATACCTTTTTTCATAAATTTTAATTTCCTGCGTTTAATTGATTAAGAGAGAAAAACCTAACCGTACTTCTCGCGGACGATTAACTCTCTCCGGTCGTTTTGAATAGTATCCGTCAATTTGATCAATACCGAAAAGCCCTTGATCTCCGCGGTTTATCCTATTCCGGATATCGGTAAATTCATAAGGGTTCTGTACCTGTTCAATGTTTGATAATGCTCTTCCTGAACTTGAGTAAACCGAAAGTTCATTTTGCGTATCAAATAAATTCTCAATTTGCACAAAGAGTGTATAGTCTATATCTCCAAAAGTGAGATATTTTTCAAATTTCAAATTAACATTAAAATTCAGCGGCTGGTGATCTGAGTTTTGTTCATATAAAACATTAACTAAGTTTGGTGGCAAAACCGGTGAATACGGCGTGCCTGTTTCAAGGCTGAAAATAAGTCCGAGGTTCCAGTCATCCGGCTGTGTAAAAGAAAGAGAACCGTTGATAACATGTGAACGGTCAAATCTTAACGGAACTAAATATGTTTCGCTCTGCTTGCCCGATTGTTCGCTAAAGAATAATTCCGCTGCCGGTTCTGTTCTATTCCCCTCGGCAATTGAGAACGTATAATCAAGTGAATATGCAAGCATGCTGCCGGCTGATCTTCGTTTTAACATCGAAATCGTAACACCTCTTGAATTTGCATAGGCGAGATTTGTAAGGACGTTGTATGCTCTTCCCGAAGCGGTATAAACCGACTGCGTATAAATATAATTACTTACGTCTTTGTAAAATCCTGTTAAGTCAAACTTCAAATCTTCAGCTAGTTGCTGCTGCAATCCTATCTCGTATTGAACCGATTTTTGTGGTTCAACATTTGGATTGCCAAAAGTAGGGGTACTGCCAACATTTGCTACATAATAGAGATTGTTTGAGTAAAGACTCGACAGTGACGCAACTTGATAAAAATGCCCGTATGATAACCGGATTATTGCTTTATCGGTTACCGGGTAAGACATGCTCACTCTTGGGGAAAGTGAGTGTTTTATTTTTGCCGGAGTATCGTACGTATTGATATATCCAAAAGCAGAATCTCGTAAATTCCTTGAGACTTCCGGGTTGTAAGAGGCTGCCGGATCAAAATATTCATAACGTAAGCCTGCATTAACAATAAAGGAAGATTCAAATTCAATTTTATCTTGAATATACGCGGCTAAGTTTACCGGACGTTTAGAGTAATTTGTAATCTGTGAAGGAGAAAGTGGTTTTCTTCTTATAAGCTGTAAAGTAGAATCATAAAGCAGATCGTCATTATTCAAGTTGCCAAAAGAGCCGTCCGGTAATTCTTTTCCGATTTCAACCGAATAACTTTCATAACTTACGCCGTGAAAACGGGTTTCAAATCCTGCTTTAATTTCATGAATTTTAAATAACTGGGCAACAACATCCCCTTTCACTCCAAACGTTTCTGTCGTGCGGAAAGACCGGTAATTATCCGTTCCGCCGGCAGCAAAACCTGTATTGCTAATGGTCGATTGATATAACGTTGGAAGATAACGGGGATCATCATAATTCTCATACAAATAATATTTTACCCGGTTTTTGCCGTACGAGAATTTTAAAGTATAAAAAACGTTATCGCTAACTGTATGCGTAATATCAATCGCGTTCAAAAAAGCGTTGCTATAATTAGTACCGACACCGTCTGGATTATATTTGTAAGCCAATCCGTCAGGTCCAACTCTGTTTGATCTATATCCCAAATTATAGCTTTTAGACCTTCCGATATCAAGCAACCCTTCATACTTTACTTTAATTACCGGGGTCAATTTATAACTCACGTTTCCCTGCATATTAAAACTAGTGGAAGGGTTCATTGCAACGTATTTTCCATAATCTGAAGTTCCGTATAATAATGGAACACCTGTACTATTTTTATCATACGGATTGAAAAAATAAGGTTTTGTTGAATTTTCCTTTCTCGCATCGCCTGTTTTGAAATTGTCCGGCGTTAAATAAGAATCTGTCGGGACGTAAAGTTTCTGTCCGTAAAGGCTTCCTTTAAAATTTTCAAAAACTGAGGACAAATAAAATTTCGCCTCCGGGATCAGAGGAACAGTGCCGCCAAAAGTGGCTTCAATTCTGCTTCTGTTTACCGGATCGATTTTGTCGATATTAGAAAATAGTTCTTTTCTGGAAGAGACATAATCTCCCATATAACTGCGTAAGCTTAAAGAATATTTATCCGTCCCTTCTTTGGTAACATAATTAACAACACCGCTCAAAGCGTTACCATATTGAGCGCTGAAAGTTCCGGTTGAAACAGAAACTTCCTGCACGGCGTTTGTAGCTATGCCTATTGTACGCGATTGTCCGTAAGGATCATTTAAAGATATTCCGTTCAGAGAATAAGCAATTTCGTTGGAGCGACCGCCGCGTACATGGATAGTTCCGTCATTAGCGGTTACTACGCCCGCTTGCAACCGGATAACATCCGCGATCTGATCTACCGGAAGTTCCGCAATATTTTCGGCGTTAATGGCAATAGTTGGATTTGTTAAATCTTTTCTGATAAGCGGATTCCGTTCTCCTTGAACAATTACCGCGGGCATATCAATGGCTCCTGAGGAGATCTCAATTGATAGTTTTGTTGTAAAATCAACATTTACCCGGACATTATTTACGGATGTTTTTTGATATCCGATCAAAGAAGCGGTTACAACATAAACTCCCGGTGGGACGTTTAAGATGACAAAATTTCCGTTAATATCAGCCAGACTGCCGAGTGAAGTCCCTTCAACAAAAACAGACGCAAAAGGGATCGCCTCCCTATTTTCTTTATCGAGAATGCGTCCCGATATTTTTCCCGAAGCCTGGGCAAATAAGCCTTGTTGCGCAAGGGGAAATAAAAGCGTTAAAAAAATAAAAAGTAAAAAAACTTTCTTCATGAGCAGCTCCGATGAGAAGATAATGTAATAGGCTCTTACAGAGCCGTTAGTAATAACATGTTAATGATAATTGATATCAAATAATTCACCATGTTGGATAACTCATTTTTATAATCAGTGATATTCTCTAAAAGTTTATCCAACGGGGTAAACAAGGAAAAATGAATTTTGAAGTAAATGCAATCTTTATTTCATCCGCCGCGGCGGATCATTATTCGTAATTCCTTGTTCGATATTCATTATTCATTTTCCCTTTTTTTTCATAGGGAAAAATGTAGAAACCCTTTTCCTGTCTAATTCCCGTATGGAAATAATCATAAACTATTAGCTTAATTTCTTCTGGGATATTAAATCATGGGTCATGCAGAACAAGGCTTTCAAAAAAAATGAGGCTGCCTTTGCAAGCAGCCTCATAGGGGATGAATTATTTCATCAGGATCATTTTTTTAATAACAACTTGATTGTCTGCTTTCAAACGGTAAATGTATGTACCGCTTGCAAATGCGCTTGCATCAAATTTAACTTGTTGATTGCCGGCTTTTCTCAATTGATTGCCAATCAGCACGGCAACTTCTTGACCTAATACATTATAAACTCTAAGGTCTACGAAACTTTCCTTTGGTAAGCCGAAAGATATTGTAGTGCTTGGGTTGAACGGATTAGGATAATTTTGATTTACATAAAATTCAACAGGAATAATCTGATCGGTTATACCAACCGGAATCTTTCTGATGAAAGTTACGTTAAACGTATCAACACTGGAAACATTAGTTGCTTCTTTCCCTTTTGCTTTTACTGTCCATCTTGTAACTAAAGTATCGGCAGTTCCCATCCAGCTAAGAGCTTTAGTGCCTGTATAAGAGAAAACCGTATCATTTAAAGCACTACTTGAAAAAACTGGTGATTTTAAAAGTACGAACTGATAAAATACGGCATCATTATTTAAATCGATAGCCTTATTCCAGGTTGCTTTTAAAGTTGCGTTAGAATCTGTGATTTCAACAACGGCACTGTCTGCCGGGGTTGCAAGATGGAAATAAGGAGAAGGAGGAGCCGGTACATTTTGTGCAATGTCAGTATAATAACGAGGCATAAGCTGGTAGCCGTTATTTGGAGGAGTAGCTGTACTATATTGAGTAACAAAACCTGTTACATTCATCGGGTAAACAGGTTCTGGTTGTCCAGCTAAGTCAAAATCTTTATCAATTCTCATTGTAAAGTTTTTATAACCATCCCAAACATTCATATTTGCATCTTTACCAGCAACTGGCCATGCAGCGCTGGTTGCAGTTTTAGCTAAAGCATTAATTGTAATTAAAGTGCTTTCATAGTCTTCACCATGAGCCATCAATTCCTCTACAGTTATAACTTTCGGCGTTGGAACAGTTCCTTTTCCTAACTTAATAATATTTGTATCAGCGCTTGTAACAACTAATTCAGTCAAGCCGTTATACATAGTGACAACACCTTTGACTTGTACTAAATCACCTACAACAAAAAATGGAGTAAGTTTTGGTTTAGAATATATATTTATACCACCTGTTTCATCTTGAATATAAAAGCTATTGCCAGAAGTACTACTCAAGTTTAAGTCAGGTGTCGTTACGACTCCTTTTACAAAAACAGTTTCACCAACTCTATCTGCAACAAAATCAGCATTAGCATCAACTTTAACTGCTGCAATTGTTTCAGCAACTATCTTTTGAAGATCAAGGATTACGATAGGGAATGGTGCATCAGCCACTGTGTTTGGACCTCTAGCATAATCAGAGGTATAAAGAACTTCAAGGTCAGGATCTTCATCAAGGTTGGCAATGTTTATTACTTCATATTGAGTAAATTTATCATTCATACCAACATCGATAACTTCACCTTTCCAATTTGCAGCATCCATAACTTCACCGCCGGTATATTTTACCCGGTAGATTTGTCCGTTAGGACCACTTCCTCTTGAACCGGTAACGAAATCGATATTTCCATCACCATCAATATCGCCAACAGCGCCGCCATTTAAACGAGTTCCACCGTCTGCTGTAAAATCAGCAACAACAGCAGCAACCCAGGCGCCGTTAATCCATTTAAGCAGGTTAACTTTTGCATCGTACCAGTTACCAACCATAATTTCTTCAATACCATCTTTGTCAACATCAGTTGTAGAAGCAGTTAAAAAAGCGCCGTTAACAATGGCTTTTTGTGTTGGATAAATGTTCCATTGCCCGTTAGCATAATCAACTCTTTGAAGATTACCACTACCGTCGAATAATTGAATTGCATTATTTGCAACAGCAACGTCCCATCTTCCTCCAGCATCCAATTTAAGAACATCAGAATATTTACCAACTGTTAATGGAGCCGTGTTAGAAGCGAGACCTCTTGGTATGCCAGTGTAGAACACCTCATCACCATAAGCGCCATCGATATTTGCAAGAGTGATCATATCCATCTGACCACCGGCACCACCGAGGACACCTTTGTCTAATAAAGTTATAGTGTAACTAGCAGCTAAAGTAATGTCACCGCCGTTATAAGCGACTCTATAAACTTCATCGGTTCCTTTAAAGCCAACAACAAAATCAGCTAAACTATCAGCATTAATATCGCCAACTCTTACGTTGGTGATTTGTTTGAAATCATTAGCAGAAAAATCTGCTACTTTGTAACCAACTAAACTATCTGCATCAGGAACTAAAACCCATACAGATGCAAAATCAGTACCGGAGGTACGATAGTCACCGGTTACAATTTCCATGTTACCATCACCATCAATATCAGTTGTAGTTGCTGATAACCAAGACCAACCCGGATATACTATGTGAGGAGTAGAAACTGTATAGTTTGTACCGTCATTAGTTATAGTTCTGACGGTGCCATCACTCTTAAAAAGATAGATAGTACGATCAATAACAGCTAAATCGCGAAAGTTATTTCCGGCATCCGGAGTACCTTTTGCTTCCATTGTCCATACTTCACTACCATCACCATTATCCGGGATAGTAGATACACCAACAACACCCCAAACTAAAGCATTAGTTCGTTCAGTAAATACAAATTCTAAAGCGCTATCATTATCTATATCGGTTAAAACACCGCGGAATGGTCTCATGTTTGTTAAAGAATCAAGTCCCATATTCCAGCCAGCATTTGGTGAGGCGGTACCATCACCTTTGTCAACACCCATAACGTCAGAACCATTACCCGGAGTTTCATAAACAACTATTCTATCCGGGTTTTCATTACCAGCGCCAAAATTGTTTACCGGGCACCAAATAACTTCACCTTTGCCGTCTTTATCCCAGTCACCGGCTAATAAAACCGGCCAAGTATTTTGGAAATCCATTCCAGGAATTCTTGTGCTCCAACGCAATATCCAAGCGCCGGAAACTAATTCATACTTGTATAGCGTTGGTATTAATTCACCATTAGGACCATCATTCCAGTTATCATTAATTGCGTACATGTCCATTAAACCGTCAGCATCATAGTCCATCCCAGTAACTACACCACCAAAACCGCCATCAGGACCTTCAATAACATTAGTTCTAGCAAAGCGGTTATTCAACTCAGTTGAATTAGTAATTTTTAATGACCAGGTTTCAGTAGCGCCGCCAAGATCAGGAATATCAGTAACAGAAATAACGCCAAATGTCATAGTATTTTGACGTCCGGCAAAAACAACTTCTTGTTTTCCATCATTGTCAATATCTGTTGCATACCATTTAAGCGGGCGTACATTGGTTGATGCAGCTAAACCTAAATCCCATTTTGCATTAGGAGCAAAGTTTCCTGCACCATCGCTAACGCCAAGAATATCGTCACCATTAGCTTCAAAAACAACAATTCTTGGAGGTGTTGTATTTACACCAAAATTATTTGTAAAGCCCCAAATAATTTCTTTTTTGCCATCACCATCAAGGTCACCAACAGTAAGAGCAGCCCATGAATTTTGTCTTTCGTTAGGGAAAGAAGCAGCCCAAACAGAATCCCAAGATGTGCCGTTTCTTTCATATTTAATAATTTGCGGTATTTCGTCACCAGTCATAAAATCTGTCATTCCATCAACAGAATAAATTTCCAGTTTTCCATCACCATCTAAATCCACACCGGATACCGTAGCTCCAAAACCTGATGGGTAGGTGCTTGGTGGGTCGATTACTGTACTTCTAACAAACGAATCTTGTGCAAAAAGACTCGCTGAGAGAAGCAAACTGACTAAAAATAGTGCGTATCTTAACTTTATCATAAAAACTCCTTTATGATTAATGAATAAATGAATGAATGAATGAATTTTAAAAAATGTCTGATGAATTTCACCAGACTGTTAACTTGAATGATTATTTAATTAAAGTCATTTTTTTCGAAATATTAGTTATTCCGTTGTTTATCCTATAAATATAAATTCCGGAAGCTAATCTTGAAGCATCAAAAGTAATTTTATAATTCCCACTTTCAAATTCAGTTCCATTAACAAGCGTAGTAATTAGTTCACCGGCAACATTATAAACAGTAAGAGTGATACGTGCACGTTCGGTAATTCCAAATTCAATTGTTGTTGATGGATTAAATGGATTCGGGTAATTCTGCGCTAATGAAAATGTTGATGGATTTATCCCGTCAACTCTTTCAACTCCAAGAACGGTAATTGGAACTGTAGGCAACTGCCCGGTGAATACCCACTTTTCGATTGTCCACCCGTTGTAACTTGGAGTATAAACATTTCCCACTGCGTCAACATCTATTCCATATACAGAAGTGTAACCAGAGCCTGTTGGGAATTTACCATCAAGAGTTCTATTTTGGTATGAGGCAAATGTATCCCAATTCCATTGTGCAATATCGCAGGTGTCTAAAATCTGTCCGGTATTAGGATTTGCAATATAAAACTTTCCTACTTCATAGGTGGAGCTTCCGTAATTATCAACACTCACGAAAAGAAGATTATTCTTTTTTAAGAAAGCTAAACCTGTTGGTCCGCATCTTGTTCCGGTGTTACTTGTGTCATGCACTTCAAAATTAAAATTATTATGGATTGTATATCCGGTTGTTGGGCTCCCGGTAAAAAGATATACTTTATGAAGCGTATAGTTAGCAACATAAAGTAAGGAACCATCCTCATTCACCGCAACATCCAAAGCTCTGCCGGTATCGGGGAGGGTGATAGTTTGAAGAGGGTTTGAAGAATGTAGATCACTCCATTGAGGTTCATCTTTAATTCCTTTGTAAACACGAACGGTTGCTTTAGCATTGTCAGCAGCATAAGTCGTAACAAATACATTTCCGTTATCGGAAACAGCTATTCCATGAATGCGGTCTGTTCCTGTCTCTAAGCGGTATGGAGTTGAATAAACGCTATCGGCTCCCATTTTAAAAACAAGAATATTATGATTGTCGTCATTACTCGTAACATAAGCAAGAGAATCGGGAGTTGCTGCAATGCCTAGCGTTCGCTTTGCTGTGATAAGATCAAATGCGTTATCCGGGTTCATCCAATCAACTTCAAGACTATCTGGTTTATAAGGGAAGAATCCTAATCTGCCGGTAGAATCTGTTGCATCTCTGTACCCAATGGGAAATGATACAGCTTTAATAAGTGAACCTATTATAGCAAAAAAAGTATTTTCTCCTACTACGCCAACATTTACCGTATTTGTACCTGTTGCATTAGCATCCGGATGATCCCATGTAGCGTATTTGCATTCCCAAATGCCATCAAAGGTCTGTGAGTTGGTAGGTTGAACGATGAATAGAAACGAGAAAAAAAGAAACAAAACGAAGTAATTTTTTTTCATAAATCTTACCTTCTTATTTTTTATTGAGAAAAGACATCTAATTTTATTAAAATATATCATTAATGTCAAGCATGTTTACAGATTTTTCAAATTAATGTTTCTCAAAAGAATAATTTCACCTGAGTACCACCATTTTCTTTGTCTCCATAAAACTGCCAGCCCTTAGTTGGTACAAATAAACTCCGGTTGGCAGTGAGTTGGTTGTTAGTTGTTGTCCGCCGAAGGCGGAGTTAGTTGCATCAAATTTAATGGAATAATTTCCTGCTTTTTGTTCTTCATTCACCAAAGTAGCAACTTCTTTTCCAAGAATATCGTACACTTTAAGCGAAACATGACCACTGACTGCCAACTGCCAACTGATGACAGTGCTCGGATTAAAAGGATTCGGATAATTCTGATTCAAATAAAATAGGGTCGGTCTTTGATCTTCTCCATTTGCGGAAGAAATTGAAGAAGTAAAAAAATCAATTGATTTGGAAATAACTTTATTGAATGCTGAATCATCAGCAGTTGTTTCAAGAGAAAAAGCTAAATAAATTAATTTTCCAATCTTATCAGAAGCGCCGAATACGCCTGAATATTGATTCCCTGCCCCCTTCCCGTTTGCGTATAACATACATTGCGTGCTGCCACCTGCCGGATTTATTTCATCGGGATAATCTTCTTCATACGTTTGCCCAATATAAAATTGACAGTCACTCATTGAAGAATTTTGCACACCGCTAACCGCATTCGAGCCAGCATCATCGGACATATAAACAGATTTAAAATAATTTTTATAAAAATCTTTATCGGCGGCATTTCCTTTATATGAAAGGTCCCAGCCTATCTCGCTTCCTGAAACGAAAAGTTTTCCTCCATTCTCGAGATAATTTTTTATCAGCGTTTGTTCATTATGACTAAAAGTTTCGTCAATTGTACTTTCATCGCCGGAAATCCAAAAAACAATTTCATAATTGTTTAAGTGAACTGTTGAATCCAACATTTTGCTATTGCTCACCGTCTCAAAGTTTTGAGAAACCGCCTGCAATGCTCTCCCATATTTCACCGCAAATGTATGCCCGGCTCCTTGCCAACTTCCCGTGCCTTCATTTCTTTTAAAACCATCAACAATTAAACATTTTGGTGTAGAAGATTTTTTAACACCCATACTATTCGACCAGTTGCTTTCGGAAATATCCGAACCAATCTTTTTTACACTTGCAATTCTATAATATTCAACTTCATTTAAAGTTGAAATATTTATAGCCGTTGTTTTGCACGAGTTTTCATCTAAAAGCAAATTCCATGTTTTTCCATTTACAGAATGATAAACTCTGTACCCGATAATGTTTGTCGTATCGCAATTCCAGTTTAAAGAAACTTTCCCGTCGGAGAGTAGAATTGCTTGCAACAAATTTGGCTGACTTGTGTTAGCCGCGGATTCCATGTTGATGTAGCATCTAGGAGTATATGGAATTGGATACGGAGATAAATCCGAGACTGAATATGTCCAGAAAGAAACATCCCAGCCTCTTGCAGACGCCTCAACAACTCTAAAATATCCGTTTAGAGTACGGTTGACGAATAGTCTAACATGCCCGGGAATTAAAATTGCATCTCCGGGTTTTAATAAATCCCAGTTTGCATATTGTGTAGTAATATCCGGCATCTCTCTCGTGGAATAATGACGACTCATTTGCCAGCATCTGCTGACAAATCCGGAACAGTCCACACCAACTGCATAGGATGAAACACCGCTCGTATTTATATCGGCGGCATATTTTCCGTTTGATAAACCGGCATCATATTCCGCCAATGTATTAAATCCTCCCCATTTATATGCTACACGCGCATTACGCCCAACAACAAGCCATGATGGAGTTCTAACAATATCGTTGTCCGGACCGATAACGTTTTGAGGAGAAAGATTTGTTGAAGTGCATTTATATTGATGCAGCGCGTAACTTTCACCAATTTTCAAAGCCGTTATCCTGCTAGCCGGAGTATGAACACCTAATATTTTTTGTTGAAGCGGTTCTTCGATGGTTTTTAAATTATTGTAATGAAGAGTTCTTATAAATTCTGCAGGATAATAAATTTCGGATAGAGCATGATTTGCTAATCCGCTCCACTTAAATATTTTTATTCCATCCTCATCGGAATAGAGATGAAATAAATTTCCTTCGGCATCTATCTGAAGGTCTTTAATTGTGTAAATAAATTTCGTTGAAGGCAATTCCATTCTGGAGAAAACCGTTCCGTCCTTTGTTAGAGTAAATACTTCCCTTCTAACGCTTAAGGGAATTTGCGTGATATAAGTTTCGACCAGCAAATATGCATTGCCGGCAGTGTCTATCCCGATAAGATCGGCACAAGCTAAATTTGATGGGAAGTTTAGAATTATCTGCCGGCTCATTCCCGGAATTTTTGTTTCAATTAAAAGTTGTTCGTTCTTTTCAACTTTTACTTTGATAACTTCTCCCTCTTCCCCGGATAATATTCCTCCATTATCTTTTAAGATCCTGGGCTTTCCATAGAACAGTTTTTTTAACAAAAAGTTCGGTCGTTCCTCATCAGCTTGAGTGAATTTTTGAATTTCATTCTCGTTAATTCCTTCGGCAATGTCCCACGCTTTTCTTTTAAGCGTAGTTTGAACCATGCTTTTGTTGGAAGAATATTTATAAATACTTAAATCGTCAAAGGTTGTGAGGAAAATCGAATCACTTACAACATCAAAAGAAGCAACGGAATAATTCCCGGAATTTTCCATTCGAATTCCGAAAGGCAATTCACCATATTTTTTTTCAAAAATAATCTGATGTGTAACTTGTGCAGTAACGAAATTTTGCACAATCAAGAAGGTAAGAACCGTTAAATATTTTTTCATATTTTTTCTTCTAATCAAGATTTAAGCATCCGCAGCGCTTACGGAAGATATTGTTCTGCAATTGAAGTAATTTCATTTTTGCTTAGGTTTATTTTAAATGGAATTTTTTTGTACCGCTTAAATTCTTTTGCGGTAAATAATTTAATAAATTTATGCAAGACAACATTTTCGTTAAACTTAAAATTACCGGTTGAATCATAATTTAAAGTTTGCATAACAATACGTACAGATTTATTGACCAAATATTCTTCGGGACTTTTTCCCTTCGCATTAATAAAGTAAGCATCGGGTAATTCCAATACTTCCAGTGAGTCTGGAAATGGCTGAGATATTTTTTTTCGTTCCGCTTCAACCGTTTTGTTTTTTAATTGATAATCAAGAAAAACAATTGAAGCGAAGTATTTTTTTTCTTCCTGAAAAACATTCTCAATATACGCGTACTTTTCGCCGTTCAATTCTTTAACGGTCTCAATATTATTTTGTTGAGGTTCATGGAGAAGGACGGGGACCTTTTCACTTTTGCATCCCATAGATAATTGCGCAAGAAAAGGCATTACAACCAACAAGACGACCCTTACTAATTTTTTATATTTTCTAATAATTTCCACTGCCGGGGAAATTCCTTGTCTGTTATTATTTATGTAATTAATATAAATAATTCTCTCTCCTTTCGCAAGGATTACTTTTGTTATGCTGTTTTTTAACATTCTGTTCGAGTAATTTATGTTAGGGATAAATTTAATTCTTGGAAAAATCAATGAGAAGTTATATTTTAATAACGAAAATGCTGCTTAAGAAGATTTATCTTTAATCTTTTCGAGAAGAAGTACAATCTTTTAATGAGATATTTCTTTAGTTTTTTAATCATCAACCACAATAAAATAAGGAAGAACATAATGAAAAAATGTTTCTCAATCTTCAGTTTAGTTCTGCTTTTCATGGGGATGTCTTTTGCGCAGGTGCGGATTGCCACCGCTTATAATTACCCGGTAGACGATGCCGTTTTGGCGGGGCTTAAAAGCATCCGCGGCGTTGGTTATGCCGCCGATCCTTTTAAAGACGGTCATTCTGCAATTATAGCCACTAATTATAATGACCAAGGACATGTTAACGTTTTTATTAATGTTGGGAATGATTCGCTGCAACTCGTTTGGACCTCTCCCAAACTTGCTACCGGCGGTGGAGGTTCAACTCCCCGTTATGCTATGTTCGGCGATTTAGACAATGACCAAATTCCTGAAGTCATTTTCCAGAGCAATGCTAATGGAATTATGATCTTTGAATGGGATGGCGTACCGGGAAGCTACAATTTTGGAACTGTTCCTTCTCAAGTTATTGGAAGCGATTATTTGGCGAATACTTCCGGAAACTGTGAATATATGGAGATAGGTGATGTTGATGGCGATAATGAAAACGAACTTCTTGTCGCTTATAATGCCAACAGCAACGCAACAGACATTTATTATTCCATAAGTGCAACAGGCGATTGGTTAACCGACGAACCCGGTTTCTCAGGTTTTAATGTTGAATATAAGGGAGTGAGAACAAACCTTGCGAAATGGCGTTTAAGCGGCGGTTCTCCTTATGCAATGATCGCTGCAAATTTGGACGGAACCGGGAACAAAGAAATCATTATACACAACTGGAATTTAAAAAATGTCGTTCCAATGACCGTTCCAAGCATTAACACATATGTTTTATCCGATACAAATAATAGCAAACAAAATATTAAACTCGGTAAAGAAGATGACGTAGCATTATTCGGCGGTATGGCTACTGATATTGATGGCGACGGGCGCGAAGAAGTTTATCTCCCCACGTATCCTGCCGAAGGCAGTACACAAATGGGTTGGCTGCATATGATTTCCTATACTCCTACTCAAAGTTTAACTGAAATTGATTCTACCAATATTACTGTTCTTAATATGTCATCGGTAATAAATTCAGCAATGTTTGGATACGGATATGGAGATATTGACGGGAACGGAAAGAAGAACATTTACATCGGAGGCGCTTACGGAATGAATGTTGTTTCTGCAGAATTGCAAGGCGGAGATAAAACAAAACCGGAGAATTGGAAATACTCAGTTATTTATAAAGGAGATTCGACTATTCTTTCTGCGATGACAATAAAAGATTCCGCCGGAGTTGTTGATACGGTTAAATTGAAAAATACTGCTTTCGTTTCAAAAATGTTTGCCCACAATACAGATTTTGATAATGATGGAAAAGAAGATATGATTCTACCGTATCAAGCATTAGATGATAGCATCACGATTAAAAAATTAGTCTGGAATACTTCAACAAGCGCTTTTGATACAACGACTTCCAAAATCATTAATCCAAAACGTTGGGGATTACGAGTTCTTGAAAAAGATGATGCTGTAGGAATTTCTAGCAAAGAATTAGCGATGATTACCCCTGAAGATTTTTCCCTTGAACAAAATTATCCAAATCCTTTCAATCCTGAAACAACTGTACGGTTTGCACTTCCTGTAAAAAGTACTATTTCATTAAAAATTTATGATATGCTTGGCAAAGAAGTTGTCACTCTGCTCAATAAACAAGAGCATGATAAAGGCGCTTTCGAAATGAAATGGAACGGAACAAATAACTTTGGGCAAAAAGTTGCCAGCGGTAATTATGTTGCTGAATTGAAGTTTGGTAATTTTTCCAAATCAATTAAGATGACGCTGCTTAAATAATTCTAATCCCCTCTTAAATTAAAATCGTAACCTTAATTCCTAATATTAAGGTTACGATTTTTTTACTTTCTACTTTTTTCTTTCTACTATGTTACAACTTCTTAAATTTCCCCTGGAAAAAGCGAAGATATTTAGGTTCGTAGATCATTTTTAATCCTTTGATCT
>MNVA01000177.1:1653-6472 GCA_001871325.1 Ignavibacteria bacterium CG1_02_37_35 | reverse complement strand
CGACTGTTCCCCTCTTTTTACTTTCCCAAATCTACAGTGTTTCCCCAATCTCCGTTTATTAAAATTGCACCGTACATATTCACAAATTAAAGGATAATATCATGGCTTTTGTCAATGGCTCAGTCATCGGAAACCTCAGCGGTAGGTTAGGTAATCTTTCCGCAAGAACTGTCAACGGACAGACAATTCTTGCTGCGCGTCCTTCAAGCTTCAATGCAAGTCAAGAACCCGCAGTACTCGAAGTCCGTCAGAAATTTGCTGTAACGGCAAACTTCGCTAAAAATGTTCTTTCACTTCCTGCACTTGCAGAAATCTGGAAACAAACCAAAGCTTCCGGTCTTTCTGCATTCAACGGCATCTTCAAAAGCAACTTTGCTTTCTCCGCTTTCGATAAACCCACGAGTGAGAACATCATCACTCCCGGTGGTTTCAATTTACCGGTTCAAAGTTCGTTAATAGGCACAGATAGCCTGACGGTTAATCTCTTAGCTTTAACTTCTCAATCTACATTCACTCCAGAAGAAGTCAATCTCTCCGTTAATGCTTTGATCTGTTTCCATACACCAACTTCACCGGATAAACCTGCATTCCAGTTGATTTCACTCAACAATGAAATAGCTAATTATGCATTCAATCAAACCTTTGAAGCAAACTTGGCTTACAATCAGAAGCAAGAACAGATTGCAAACCTCTACACCAGAAAAATTCTTTACATTTCCGTTGCATCTAAAAACGCACAAGGGAAAGTAATTCAATACTCGGCATCCTATACCCCGATTAACTAATTTCTTGTTTGTTCACTCAATGTCAAAAGGTTTCCTCAAAAAGGAAACCTTTTTTATTTCCCGCCCACAATCACCAAAACGAATGTAAAAAAAATAAGGGTTTTTATGTAGGTGCAATTCATCAATAGCTTAATAACCCCTATTTTTTTTACTTAAAGACAAAGGCAACCTATTTTCATTCGCTCATTCGTTCGTCTCTCGTTCCTCATTCCTCTCTCATTCCCTCACTTAATAAGTTGCTGAAAAACAAAACACAAAAACAGAATTACACTTTTAGTTCATAAAAAGACCACAGCTTCGTCGGATACTTTTTAATCATAACTAATCGCAGAATGGGCCCTTTCGTTCGTGCTTCGCTCAAAGGCACTGTAACTCACTAATTACATTTATTTTGTCCGTTTGCTCGTTCCTCGCAAACGTTTAGCCTCAATCCTTTTGCCCCCTAAGCTTCAAGATGTTTCGGTGCGCTGCGCCTGTAAAGGCAAAATAAAGCACCATATCTTTTAGAAAACTTTTTAGTAATCGGCACTTTATTTCACCTTTACACAATGCACCTATTAAAACTGTGACTACGGGGGCAAAAGTTTTTTGCGGGTAATACGCCCTTTTCATTCACATAAAAATATGGTGCAGTCATGGTTAAAAAAATCCTTCAAAAACATAAAAACAAACACGGTTTGTTTTTGCTCGTTTCGCTTACGTACTACAACGGTTCACAAACTCTCTTTTCTGTTCAATGGTTCAACCCATCCGGGCATTTTCGCGCCGTTCGTTTTTCTTCTCCTTCTGCTGCTCGGCAGTTCTTCCTTTACGCTACCTCAACCAAAATAAAAGTTAAACAACTCAAATTAAATCTCAACTAAATAAAAGGTGCTAATATGAAAAATCTAACTGAACAACAAAAACTCGAATATCGGGAAATGAAAAAATCCCGCATTCAAACCATTAGAAAAACTCTTTCCGACATGACGGAAGAGCAAAGAACGCAGCTCATAGAAAAGTTCGGTATTGTTACTACCATCGAAGGGCATCCGTTAACCGCTCATAATACTTGTTTTTTATACGCCCAAACAGAGAAACCCGTTACAATTATTGGAGGTTTTCAGCAATGGAGAAAAGCGGGTAGAGTAGTAAAAAAAGGTGAGCACTCCCTTTTGATTTTCGTTCCTTCTCAAAAAAGTAATGAAGGAAAAGAAGCTGCCGGTGATGATGATGTTTTCTTCTTTACCGCCAATGTTTTTGATATTACACAAACGGAAGTTGTAAACGAATGATCTTTGTAATGGCTGATGAAAAAATAAACTCTACTTTTTGAAGTTTGGCAGAGTTCTTAGAGCCTATTCAGAAAGTCATCAGCTGTTTTATTTTAATTAAAATTTTGGTTAGGTTTCATGTACAAAAAGTTCAAAGCCGATAAAAAACGTAAATACTATATCCTTCAAGTTTATTGGTGCGGTATCCAGAGCTTTTCTTGTTGGAGTGTTCATTAAAATAATGTTTGGTAGATTTGAAGGAGTTTTTGAAAAAGTCCCTACCGAGTCCCTACTTTAAACCTCGAAATAATCGGGATTCTCGGAAAGCTTTAAAACAAAAAACCCCGAAAACGTTTGATTTTCGAGGCTTTTTTGAGCTGGAAATGGGACTCGAACCCGCAACCTGCTGATTACAAATCAGCTGCTCTACCAATTGAGCTATTCCAGCACTAATTTTTTAGTACACAAAATTAAGGGTATTTCGCCTGGCTTCCAAATATTTTCACCTATCACGCCCCTTCTTCTTGCGAAATGATCGAAATTTTAAACTGCACCATCTTTTGCTTAACTTTTTTTATCAATTCGAAAGTGATGTCCCGGTATTGAAAAACTTCTCCCGTATTTAGGATTTTTCCGGTATGAAAGGCAACGAATCCGGCAATTGTTGTGTATTCATCAGAATAATCCAAAGATTGATTGAAAATTTCGTTGAAATCTTCAACATCAATAGAGCCTAAAATCAAAAAGTTCCCATCAGGTAATTTTGAATATTCCGCTAAAATATTTTTCCCCTCACTTGCAATTTCGCCAACAATTTCACTTAAAATATCTTCTATTGTTAGAACACCCTCAGTTCCGCCATATTCATCCGTGACAATTGAGATCCTCTCACTCCGTTTTTGCATCTCTTTCATAATTTCAGAAATCAACTTTGTCTCTGGGACAAAATAAACAGGACGAATCAAACTTTTTATAACGATATTTTTCTTTTCAACTAAAGACCTCATTAAATCTTTGATGTGAATGATGCCAATTATATTATCTAATGAATCTTGATAAATCGGGACAAGTGTGTGTCCGGTTTTTAAAATGTCGTTTACCATCAAATCGTTATCCTCCGTCAATTCTACCGCAATCATTTCTGTTCTTGGAATCATCACAGCGTTGGCTTTTAAATCGGTAAACTCAAAAACATTTTCAATAATTTCATGTTCGGCTTCATCTATTGCGCCTGATTTCACTCCCTCGGAGATGAGAACCCTGATCTCATCCTCTGAAGCATGCTCGTGGGAAAAACGACCTTTTACTTTTAGCGGAAGTAAAATGGAATTGGTAAGAAAAAGGAGAATATTAAGAGGAATTTTGAAAAGATTTAATAGAACAGCGAAAATCAAAACAATTTTCGGAGCTATGTATTCAGCATATTTAGAACCGACTGCCTTTGGTACGAGCACAATAAAAATCCAATAACACAAGGCAAGAAGAAACAGACTAAAAATGATGACTCCGATTTTGATCGTGCTTGTAAATGAAGCGAAAGCAGCATCTACTGTTGCGTCAATATAAAAGAAGACAAGAAAAGCGATCAGCAGCAATCCGAACGATGCAGCAATTTCGATTAAGCCGTAAATGTCATCAATGTTTTGCTGCAAGGATTTAATATGCTTGTTTGATTTGCTCTTGTTGTTTTCATCCCTGCTGTAGTGGATAATAGCAGTTCCCGACATGGTAAGCACAGCCGCAAGACAAAATATTACGAGTATTAAAAAACCGATCATAACTTTGAGCAACACTTTCTTGGTTAATTTTGTAAACAAAAATAAGAAGCAAAAGCGTCGCTTAAAAATCTTTGATCAGATAATTGCCGAACTATGCTTATTTTCTACTATAAAAAAGAAAAGATTATGAAGCCGAAATCAATTAAAGCCGAAAAAGAAAACATTTTAATTCTCTGGGAAAATATGAAAGAGAGCCGGATCGAACTCCGTTATTTACGCGAAGAATGTCCCTGCGCAGGATGTAAAGGAGAAACCATTCTGCTGCATAGTTACCGACCACCCAAATTACCCATGGCTCATCCCGATATGTACACACTTAAAAATTTGAAAATGGTTGGAGAATATGCAATTCAAATCTGGTGGAAAGACGGGCACGATACCGGAATTTATACCTGGGAATATTTGAAAACGCTTGCCGCAGACCAATCCGGTAAAGGCAAGCAAAAGTATGAGCCGCTGCTGTGATCTCTCAATCAAAATTAAAATATTATAGTTCCCTTCTGCAAAAAAAATACCGCCGGGATGAAAAGAAATTTTTAGTTGAAGGGAAAAAACTTGTTGAAGAAGGTTTGCAGCAAAACCGATATCCTTGCGAAATAATTTTCATCACGAATGAATTTAAAGAAAACAATGAGGAGTTCATTTTTTCTTCTTTGCGAAATTTTCAATTTGAAATAATTCGAACTATTGATTTTAACCGCCTCTGCGATACACAGCAGCCGCAAGGAATAGTTGCCGTTTTCCAAATTCCTTTAAACGATGAACAACCAAAATTAGTTTCCAGAAAAATTATATATTTAGAAGAAATCGCCGATCCGGGAAATCTCGGAACCATAATCCGCACTTGCGATTGGTTTGGGTATTCACAAATTTTATTGAGTAAAAATTGTGTAGAACTTTTTAATCCTAAAGTAATTCGTGCAAGTATGGGTTCGCTTTTTCACCTTTCAGTGTCAGAAAACGTTGAACTACCATTCCTCCTTAGTTTAAAAAAACTTGGATT
>MNVA01000177.1:0-1644 GCA_001871325.1 Ignavibacteria bacterium CG1_02_37_35 | reverse complement strand
AAAACTTGGATTTGAAATTCTTTGCAGTGACTTGGAAGGAAAAATTTTCTCTGAAATTGAAAAACCCGAAAAAGTTATTCTCTGTTTCAGCAGCGAGGCGGATGGTCCATCTTCTGCATTAGTTGCTGCTTCCGATTATCAAATAACCATCCCCAAAACCTGCCCGACCGCCAGGCAGGAAGGAAATGCCGAATCATTGAACGTAGCTTCGGCATCTGCTATTTTACTTAATTATTTTTCCTGAAAGCCTTAAAAATTATAACATCCCTGCCGTTTCAGGCAGAGGAAATTAAAATATTTTTATTGTTTTGGTGTCGCAGTTTTATAAAAGTTCGAGCCTTTATCGCTAACCTTAACAATAATTTTATTCACATCAATGTTTGAAGGATATTTCCAAATAAATTTATTCGATCCTTTTGCACTTAAATAATTATCTTCAATCAAAACCCAGTTTTTTCCATTGTTCATCGAATATTCTAATTTAACTAGTTTAATTTGTGGGGAGCTTTCCCAAGAGATTATTCTTTCTGGAGATGATTCACTAACCTTCGGATTATCAATCCGAACATTAAAAACCGGAATGTCGGTATTCAAAAAGAAATACGAATCATTCATATCATTAATCGCTAAATCGGAAATATCGTAAACCAATATCCTCACTAATGACGAGGTATCGGTTGTAGGAATCTTCCACCTTAACGAACCCGTTGAACTCATGGAATCAACTAATTGTTTCCACGAATATCCATTGTCCAATGAATACTTTAGTCCAACCTTTGCGATATTTACTGAAGTCCATACGATGTTTGTATCCAAATATATTTTTTCACCGCCGTTAGGGAATACTAACCGTAAAATTTTATCCTTATAAATCGAAAAGTTAGCGTCGGATGTATCGGAGGGAACTCCATCACTTGCGTCGCTTATTTTAATTCTTGCTTGCTCGGTGTTTTCGTCTGCGACAGTCCAAGAGTACGAACCATCACTCGGTGTACTGGAAGCAATTGTTGTCCACGAAGCGCCGTTGTTAATCGAATAATCTATATTAACATCGGCAACACCAACCGAACTCCAACGAATTTCGTTTAGATTTCCGCTTAACCAATTTTCTGCACCGTTAGGTGAAAGAATTTTTACATAAGCTTCTGGAGTAATCGAAAAGACTCCATCACTCAGATCTGAATAGAGATTGGCAACATCTGTAATTCTTATTTTACAATTTGTTGATGAGATTTTGGAGATTGGGTTCCAATTGTAAAATCCTGTACTTGGTGTCGAAGTTATTAACGTTGTCCAATTTACTCCATTATCAACGGAATATTCTATCTTAACCGCTTGGACTGCGTCGCTCGTCCAGGTAATATTTTGAGAAGAACCCGCTTCCCATTTTTCACCGCCGTTTGGTGAGGTGACGGCAACTCTCGGTTGGTTCTGACTAATTTTGAAATTATCATCTGACAGATCAGAAGGAGTATTATCTTTTGTATCGCTAATTTTTAACTTACACAATGAAGAAGAAACTGCCGGAACTGACCATTCATACAGCCCGTCTGATGGTGTTGAGACCGCTATTTCGACCCAGCTGGCGCCGTTATTGGTGGTGTATTCAAGCTTTACCGAATCTATGTATGTTGAAACCCAGGT
>MNVA01000147.1 GCA_001871325.1 Ignavibacteria bacterium CG1_02_37_35 | reverse complement strand
TTTCATGAAATAATTCATTGGAGCGGAAAGGAAATGCAAAGAGAACTTAATGCGGATAATAAAACCATCGCTTACGCTAAGGAGGAATTAATCGCAGAGTTCGGATCAAGTTTTCTTTGCGCTCTTTGCGGAATTGAGAATACGTTTGAGAATTCCGCAGCGTACATTCAAGATTGGATTGAGCATGCGAAACTTGATAAGACCTTCATTCCCGGCGCAATTACCTCAGCTTCAAAAGCAGTTGAGTTCTTAACGAAATCTTTCTTCGAAGCAAAAGAACTTAAAGAAGCTGCTTAAATCTATAATCACATTTACGCTTCCCTCTTAATCGAGGGAAGCTTTATTAACAATAAGGATAACACAATGAAAAGAAATGAATACGGAATTCTTGTTCAAATAAAAGCAAAGTTTGATTCTACATGCATAGAGACCGGAGACGCAATTAAAAAAGGTGATCCGATCCTTTGGGCTAAAGGTACAAAACAACTTTACTGCATGGATTCAAAGGAAGCGCAAAACTACTTTGAAGCTAAATTCGATGAAGAAATACTTTCCCCATCTCAAAAATATTATTAAAAGGATCACTGTATCATGGAGAAGAAAATTATTTGGTGCGTAACCGATAAAGAAGATAATCTGCTTTTTAGATCAGTAAACAAATTCAAGGCATATATCTTTTATAAAGATCATGGTGGTTCGGATTCCGGTTTATCTTTTTTCTCTGATACCATTTAAATAAAACAATATTCACTGTTATTTTTAAGGAATTTAGTATGAACACATTTAATATCAACACATTTTTCCCAACACCGAGAAACGTAATTAGAAAAATGTTATCGAAATTTAATACAACTGATCTCAGTTCGATGACAATTCTTGAACCGAGCGCCGGTAAGGGTGATATTTTAGATTACATCAAAGAACTTTATGAGTACAACCGGCACGATAAACCGGATATGTACGCTATTGAACAAGATGCAAACTTAAAATTCATTTTATCGGGGAAAAATTACAAGGTAATTGCAGATGATTTTTTGAGTTATTCGGGTGATTATCTTTTTGATCTAATAGTAATGAATCCCCCGTTCAATACCGGAGCGAAACATCTTTTGAAAGCTTGGGATGCAATGAACGAAGGACATATTGTTTGCCTCCTCAATGCTGAAACGATCAATAATCCTTACACTGAAGAAAGGAAACTTCTAAAAACAATTTTAGATGATAATAAGGCTGAACTTGAATTCTTAGGAAATTATTTTTCGGCTTCAGAGAGATCAACAGAAACCGAAGTCGTGATGATAACCGTTCATAAAAAAGCAGAACGGAAACGATTGGATTTCACTTTTAACGCAGTTAATTCAGAAGATAAATTTCATATCAATGAATCAACTCTTAAAAGCCAGATAGCAACAAATGATGTTATCGGGAATATGATAATTCAATACGGAAATCTTAAAGAGTATTTCGTAAAGCATTTGGAAGCTGAGGAAGGTTTGAATTTCTTTTCTTCCGGACTATTCGATCAATACACAAAGATAAATGATTTGATGAAATCTGATGAGAAAGCGAAAAAGCAAAGGTTCAATTCTTTTTGTGATAATACCAAATTAGCAATATGGCAGCATGTCATAGATCAGATCGGAATGAGCCGTTACATGACGCATCAAGTCCGTGAGAATTTCGCCTTGTTCATTAAACAGCAAGGGGCAATGGATTTCACAAAGGAAAATGTTTTTTCCATGATAAGAACTTTGATCGTTAATAAAGATACAATTTTGGAAAATGCAATATCAGATGTGTTCGATATTTTCACCAAGTACCATAAAGAGAATCGATGCCATGTTGAGGGATGGAAAACAAATGATGCCTGGAAAGTTAATCGCAGAATTATTCTTCCCTGGTACGTTGACAAATCTTGGGATAGAAATTATCGTGAAAATTATCATCGGGATAGTGAGTATTCAGACATTGACCGGGTAATGTGCTATATAACCGGAAAGAATTTTGAAAGGATCAGCTCGATAAAAGATGAGATCAGAAGAACAAGGATCGGAGATTCATCACTTCATTATTCTGAATTCTTTTCAATGCGATGTTACAAAAAAGGAACATTGCATTTGGAATTCAGAGATGAAGGTTTATGGCATGAATTCAATATGCGAGCATGTGCTAATAAAAAATGGCTGCCGGAAGCGGAGGAAAAAGAATGGAAAACTAAAAAAGAAACCACTTCTCAGAAAGAATCACGACCGGAAACTTTGTTTTTTGGTACTTAATTTCAATTACAACAGGATAGTAAAAACAAACTCTATTAAGCAAGGTTTAGCGGAGTTCTCAGAGCTTACTTGCTTAACTATCCTTTTAATATCGGATTTGATTGATAAAAATAAGATTGAAATATTAGAGTAATAAAAAAATGCTTGACTTTGGATTAAATGTCTTTTATGTTTGCACCATGATTCATGATGCTTACCCCCCATTGTGAATCTTCCCACGCCCGGTAGCCCTCCACCGGGCATTTTTTTATCCTTTAGTTTTGAAAATATTGTTTATTACCGTTTGGTAATCTGTTAAAACATTTTTATGTTCGTTTATCTAAAAATTAAGCGAACAGGAGGTTCTGTTTCTTTGTTACTTACATACATGCTCACACTGCCAAACGGGGTAATTATGTTATTACCTACACTTTTATTCTTCTAAATAATTCGCTCCTGAAGAAGGGAACACATTGCGGATGACTATTCTAAAAGAAAATTTTATTGAACAATCAACAAAAACAGACTTAAGCGCCTTAAATGAACGGCAAAGAGAAGCTGTAAAAAGTGAAGCGAAAAGACTTTTGGTTTTAGCCGGTGCCGGTTCGGGGAAAACAAAAACTCTTCTTCAAAAAATTATTTATTTGATAGAAGAAAAAGGAGTAAGTCCTTCCAGTATTTTGGCAGTCACTTTTTCCAAGAACGCCACCAACGAAATGATAGACCGTCTAATCATTTCTGCCGATTCCACCGAACAATATGGAAAAATATTGGTGGATAAGTCCTTGACCAAATCCGAAAAAGATAAAGAGAGATTTTTTTATCAAAAAAAATATAAATGGATTGACGGTTTAACAGTAAAAACCTTTCATAGTTTTTGTTACAGTGTTTTACGAAACTTTGGCGTGAACGAGTTTGATAACAAGTTCAGAATAATCGGGGACGCGAAAAGAGACGAAGATGATGAGCTTTCAAAACTTGTAGCTCCTGAAACCGTATTTGAAGTAGTTCATAAACTTTTAATTGAACAATGTGAGGATACGGATTATTTACTTCAACTAAAACGTTACATCTTAGATTATATAATCGACAAAATTCATATCACCAAAACTTCAAATAAGTTTTTAACTAAGGATGGAAAGTATTTTACAACGCTGGACGGAACTAAAGTCCGTTCTAAATCAGAACAATTTATTGCCGATTGGTTTTATCGGCACAGTATAAAATATGAGTATGAGCCGTTGCTCAACGTGAAAGACTTTTCTTTTCACCCTGACTTCTATATTCCGGAAGCTAATCTTTACATTGAACACGTAAGCGATAAAAGTTTTTCAATGGTCAACAAAGAAGAACAATTTGAAAAGGGAAATTTGCTGTTAGTAAAAACCTATGAAAGTATGACCAAAGATTCCGCTCTATTCAATCACTCCTTAGATAAGATTGTAAAAAATCGCCTGCCGCATGACTACCACAAAACGGTTTCTCTAACCTATAAAGAAGAATTCAATGGTTATCATGAAGATGTAAGAGATTTTGTAGTTCAGATCATCCGAATTACCGATATGATTAAAGTTGAAAATACTGACTTCAAGTTGGTATTAGAAAACGCTAAGAAAGATCAACACGAAAGAGTCCGCCATTTTTATGAACTGGCAATCCCGATTGTTGAGAAGTATATAAATTACTGCACAGATAAATCCTATCTCGATTTTAATGATTTGATTTCAAAAAGCGCTTCCTTATTTCAGAATCAAGCGGATATTGCTAACAAGTATAGGAGTAAATATCAATATATTCTTGTGGATGAATTCCAGGATGTAAACAATTTGCAAGTTGAATTGATCAAACTCTTACTCACTGATGAAACACAGCTTTTTTGTGTGGGAGATGATTGGCAAAGCATTTACGGTTGGCGGGGTTCGAATGTAAGTTACATTATCAATTTTGCAAAACATTTCCCAAATGCTAACATCGTAAAACTCAATTTAAATTATCGCAGCACACAAAACATTGTAGGTGCAAGCAATGAAGTAATAAAGCATAATAAATTCAGAGTCGACAAAGAAATACATGCAGCTAAAAAATCAGAACACAAGATAGTTGTCTATTCAGGTAATAGTGAAGAAGAAAACATTCAATTTTGTGTCGAAAAAGTAAAGCTGTTATTAAATGATGGAATGACAAACGAAGATGTTTTGTTCCTTTATCGAAGAAGTAAAATGTTTTCTCCTTACTTCTTAGCTTTTCAAAAGAAAGGAATCCAAATCCAATCAAAAACCATCCACGCAGCCAAAGGTTTGGAAGCTAAAGTTGTTTTCATTCTTGGATTGACTGAAGGTTATGGAGGTTTCCCGGATATTTGGTTAGAAGACAGAATATTTCAGATTATCAAAAAAGCTGACCACGATTTGCTGCTTGAGGAAGAAAGAAGATTGTTTTATGTGGCAATTACCCGCGCAAAAGAAAAATTATTTTTGATTACTGAAAAAGGAAATGAATCAAGTTTTATAAAAGAGATCCCGGAAATTTTTACCGTGAGAACAAGTTCTTCTATTAAATCGGTTGTTGATAAAATTGAACTTTGTAAAAATTGTTCAAGTCAATTAGAAAAATTATGGCGCGTTTGTCCCTATTGCGAAACAAAAATAATTTGAGAGTAAGAAGAATTCGACAATGTGGATAGATGAATTCATGTTTGGATTACTTAAATTATACTCTATTTAGTGATTGGATGATTTTCCATCCAATCATGCAATAGATTTATTCAAATTTTTGTTCACTATATTTTAAATTATGACAAAAAAATATTTATCAAATCTCCTTAAGACCTATCAAAAGGGTGATGCGAGAGAAGAATCTTATTATAAGCATCTTGCAGATTTTATTACTCTGTTTTCCGAATCCAAACGGAAAAAGAAAATTGATGTAACTATTCTCCCTAAGAAAACGGAAGCCGGTAATCCCGATTTTAGAATTTGGGACGGAAGACAAAAAATTATTGGTTACATCGAAGCAAAGGACTTAGGTACTAATCTTGATAATGTTGAAGATTCTGAACAACTCAAAAGATATTTATCAACTTTCCCAAATGTTATTTTAACTAATTACACTGAGTTCCGTTTATATAGAAATGGTGAACCGGTTGAGAAAATATCAATCACACGACCATTTGTAATAAAAAAACTTTCTACCTCTCCCCCGCTCGAAAACGAAGAAAAATTATTTGAACTGCTTGAAAGATTTTTAGACTTCTCACTTCCTAAAACTTACACCGCAAAAACTCTTGCCGTAGAGTTGGCAAAAAGAACAAAATTTTTGAAAGATGAAATTGTTAGTGAAGAATTAAAAACCGGCACCAAATCAATTCACGGTTTTTACGAAGCGTTCAAGGAGTTTTTAATTGCCGGGATAAGTGAAGAAGAATTTGCCGACCTTTATTCACAAACAATTACGTATGGTTTATTTGCCGCGCGTTTGCGCGCTGGAGATGAGTTTAATAGAAAATTAGCTTATTCATTTATTCCAAAGTCTATCGGGATTCTTAGAGATATCTTCAAATACATTTCGTTGGAAGATATTCCAAAACAGATGGAAGTAATAATTGATGATATTACTGATGTCCTAGCAGTTTCTGACGCAAAAAAAATACTCGATCACTATTACCACGAAGGAAAAGGAAGCGACCCGGTATTACATTTTTACGAAACATTCCTTTCGGTTTATGATCCGGCAACAAGGGAAAAGCGGGGAGTTTATTATACGCCTGAGCCGGTTGTCTCATTTATCGTTCGTTCGCTTCACCAAATACTTAAAGAAAAATTTAATATGTCCGACGGTCTTGCGTCAAAAGATGTAACGCTTCTCGATCCAGCCGGTGGAACTCTCAGCTTTTTAGCTAAAGCAATTGAGACAGCAGTTGAAGAATTTGTAAGTAAATACGGCAAAGGAGCCGTTAAAACTTTTCTAAAAGAACAGATACTACAAAATTATTACTCGTTTGAATTGATGATGGCTCCCTATGCAATCGGACATATGAAAATGTCTTTCCTGTTGGAAGAACTTGGCTATAGAATGGAAGACGATGAGCGAGTAAAATATTATTTAACAAACACGCTCGAAATGAAAGAACTTGACCAATCTAAATTTCCGGGAATGTCATCCCTTTCCACTGAAAGCCACGAAGCCGGAAAAGTAAAAAAGCAAATTTCTATTCTTGTTGTACTCGGTAATCCTCCATACTCCGGTCATTCATCAAATATTGGCGAATGGATTTCTAATGTGATTAAAGAATATTATCAAGTTGATGGTAAACCACTTGGCGAAAAAAATTCTAAATGGTTACAAGACGACTATGTAAAATTCATTCGTTTTTCTCAATGGAAGATTGATCAAGCCGGAGAAGGGGTTCTTGGTTTTATTACAAACCATAGTTATCTCGATAATCCGACCTTCCGAGGAATGCGCCAATCGTTAATGAATAGTTTTGATGAAATTTATATTCTCGATCTTCATGGAAATAGTTTAAAGAAAGAAAAAGCTGCCGATGGAAGCAAAGATGAAAATGTTTTTGATATTCAGCAAGGAGTTGCAGTAGCATTTTTTATTAAATATAAAGATGGAAAAAAGAAACAAGTTTATCATCAAGAGGTTTATGGATTAAGAGAAGCTAAATATGATTGGCTAAATAAACACAACATTAAAAATGTAAAATGGAATAAAATATTTCCACGTCCGGAATTTCATCTTTTTATTCCAACCGATAATAAGCTTGCAAATCATTACTATTCGTTTTATAAGATTACCGAAATATTTCCGGTTAATAGCGTTGGTATTGTTACAGCAAGAGATTCTTTAACCATAGGCTGGAATAAAGATGAGATATGGAAACGCATTCAGAATTTTGCGCGACTTGAAACTGAATTGGCTAGACAGACATATCAACTTGGGAAGGATGCGAGGGATTGGAAAGTTGAATTTGCACAAAATGATTTAAAAGAAAGTGGATTTGCAAAAGATAAAATAGTTCCAATTTTATATCGTCCTTTCGATTACCGTTTTACTTATTACACTGGGAACTCCCGTGGCTTTCTTTGTATGCCTCGTGAAGATGTTATGCAGCATATGTTAGAAGAAAATATAGCGCTATGTGTTGGAAGACAAAGTAGTGTAATAGGTTCGGATAATTATGATATCGTTTTTGTCTCAGAACAAATTGTTGATTTCAATTTATATCGACGTGGCGGCGAGTTGGTATTCCCTCTCTATATTTATCGCAAAGCAAAAGCAGCGAACAAGAAAAAAGCAGCAGCTCTTGCACAATTACTTATGTTTGAACCTGAAGTAGAATATGAAGCGATATTGTCAAATATTTCTCATGAAGTAAGGGAAATATTGCAGAATAATTTTGATTTACTATTTTTAAATCCATTGGACAGTGATAAAGAGTATGAAGGATTCGGCTCCAAGGATATTTTCTATTACATCTACGCCGTTCTTTACAGCAACACTTACCGCACAAAGTACGCGGAATTCTTAAAGATAGATTTTCCGCGTGTTCCTTTCACCAAAGATTACCAACTTTTTATTCAGTTAGGTAAACACGGCAAACAACTTGCAGACTTGCATCTGCTAAAATCAAAAGAATTGGATAAGACTATTTCAAAATTTCCGATAGATGGAACCAACAAAGTAGAACAGCTAAAATATGAGAATGAGGAAGTGTGGATAAACAAAGAACAATATTTTGACGGAGTAAAAGAAGAAGTTTGGAAGTATCAGATTGGCGGATATCAAGTTTGTGAAAAATGGTTAAAAGATAGAAAAGAAAGAAGCTTAACCTTAGAAGAAATCCAAACCTACTGTAAAATTGTAACTGCACTTTCCAAAACAATTGAATTGCAAAATGAGATTGATAAATATTATGAGAGTGTTGAGAAAACGGTGTAGCAAACTACTCTTACTGATCAAAATCTAATTGCTGCTTAAAGAAATTTGTTCAAATGAACACTAAATCACAACAAAATTGGTTCGATGAATGATTTTAATTTATCAACAATATTTGCAAAACTATTTTCAGTGGATAATTTATTTCGATTAAGAAACGCAGTCCAGAATTTCTGAAGTTGTTCGTCCGATTTGAATTTATTCTCATAAATATTCTTTCGCTTTTCAATATCAGTGTCCCTTTGGTCAAAGGTTGGCAGAATGGCTTCCTTTAGCAAGGCTTTGTTGAATTCGTAATTTTCTGCAAAGTAAAGGATGTCATAAAAGTCTTTCATGCGGCTTGTTTCCAGTTGTAGAGAAACAATTGCTTCAAATTTTTCTGCAACAGCATTTTCGATTGAATATACTTTTAATCTTGGTGCCGGGAAATCAAGTAAGGTTGGGAAATCAATCTCAATTGGCCCACCCGTAATACGATCACCAAACCCAATATCAATTTGAACTCTCTCCCGGGAATGTCCAAGATATGCATAAAATTTAACACGCACTCCGTGATACTCTTCATCCGCTACAATATCCTCCGCCTTAACATCAGCCTTGTCAAATAGTAACCCATCTTCGTAGCTTATATTCAGGATATCTTTTATTATATCTACAATCTTCTCCTTTTCATTTGGGACTGAGGAGCCAAGGAAATCAATATCTTTTGTTGGGCGTGAACGGCTAATATCATGTGCAACAAAAAGTAACGCCCCTTTAAGAATCAGATTATTGACATAAATTGATTTTGAAAGGCGAAAAAGAAATCATTCTTGAATGTATTGACGTAAAACACTTTGAAAATCTTTACCGGCTTGCATGGAAATATTTCTGAGACGTTCTTTTACCGAAGCTGCAATATTTTTTATTTCTTTACGCTCTTTCATGATAGGATGGCTTTAATCATTGGTTCCATTTTTTTCTTAACATCACAAAGATCGGCATATTCAAGAAGTTTAGAAATATTTCTCTCTTTTCGTTTTTTTAGATATTCTTTTAGCGACTCGACAGCTACATCCTCCCCTAGCTTGTTAATATAACGGAAAAGATCACCGATAGTTTTCTCTTTATTGTAAATTTTTATTGTTCCGCTTTTAGTTTGAATTGTTTCAATCCCAGTCGAATAATAACTATTAGCGAAATAGTAAACTCTAATTGGTGGATATTTGAGAATAAATTTATCCGTGTTTTTTGGAACAGCAACATATATTTCAGATGGATTGAATGTTGTGAGTTCATAATAAGATGCTGCGGAGAGGAGTGAAATAACAGCGTTCTTGTTTGAATTACAAACATCGACAAAACTACTATGTTCATCCCAAGGGTAATCAACCAGTTTATAAAGTCCCGGTTTAACCTTTTCTATAATCTTTTCTCCTACTGCTTTGGCAACAATCCGAGTTTGGATTCCGGCTTCACGTAGTTCTTTCATACGGAGATAGCCATTATTCCTCTCGAATATTTTGATAATTTTTTCCATACAAACCTTGAATCGTTTACAAGGCAAATATACAACAATTACCTTGAAATTGATTCACTTAATTACGGTTAGTTAGAAAGAAAATTAACGTGATTGCTTAAAACTTCAAACTCTCTTTCTGAATGTACCATTCTCTGTTAATCTTTGCAGATAAAGAGTTTTGTTTCATTGAAAAAATTTGACAATTCTTTTGCAGTTTAGGGGGAAGGTTATACAATGGTATAATATATTTAAAACACAAAAGCCTTATAAGTTATTACCTTATAAGGCTTTGTTTAGTGGAGCTAAGCAGGATCGAACTGCTGACCTCTTGAATGCCATTCAAGCGCTCTCCCAGCTGAGCTATAGCCCCAATTCAACGGTGTAAAATTAAAGAAATGATCGCCAAAATCAAATTATTCTTATAATTATTTTTTGATCTGGGTATATCGCAAGAGAAATGTCATGTTCAAATATAAAATCATGCACATCGGTTTACCAGAAAATGCCGGCTAATCAACACAGACGATTTTCTCTTATTTTCATGCGTCACTGGTCTTCTATTTTGATGAATCTAAAGAAACTTTTGGGGGAAGAGGAAATAGGATCCTGTTTACTTAAGTGGTAGTCACGCTGCTCGGAGGCTCGTAAATAAGAGCTCAGATTTATTCTTTTACAAATTTTATTGAAATAATTGTAATGAACAAGAAAATAATACCGGCAAGAATAAATGAATAGCGTACCCCGAACATAGCTCCTATCAATCCTGAACTAACAGGTCCGACCATATTCCCTAAAATTTGAAAACTTGAACCGATTCCCATTACTCCGGCTTTACGGTTTAAAACAACTTTTTTACTTAAGGCTGTAAACAAAACAGGAGTAATAAAGCCGAAACCAAAACCGAGTAAAATCCTTATCGGGATTAAATAGTAAACATCAACAACAAAAAAATGAAGAATATACATCAGTCCCACAACAATGGAGGAAAGAATAAGATTTTTTTTATACCCTTTTTCATCAATCTTATTCCCAAATAATAAGGAAGATATGGTTGCAAATAACCCTAAAATGCTGTACAGAACTCCCGTAACTAAGGGGAGCGATGATGGTTCGATTTTGAACGTCTCAACATAAAGAACAAAAATTGGAGCAAGCAGAGAAACCGCAAACGCGCTCATCAATATTAAAATCCCGGCAAGTAAAATTTGTTTAGTCGAAAATACATAACGCCAATTCTCTAAAACAGAATAGGTTAAATCTGTCTTGTCTTTAGGAGTTCTATCTTCCTTTAAATAAAAGAGAATCAAAAGTGCGCAGATCAAAATTATACCCCCAGCGATAATAAAAACGTTTCTGAACCCAAAAAGCTGTGATAACACTCCTCCAAAAAGAGGACCGACAACATTCCCGGAAGTACTTGCTGAAAGAATAACTCCTAACGCATAACCGGTTCTTTCTTTTGGCGCGGTAGAGACAGCTAAAGCTAATGCTGCGGGATAAAAACCACTTAAGGCACCTTGCAGCATGCGGAATATAAAAAGTTGAACAACATTTTGAGAAAGCGCCATCAAGAGTAGTGCAATTGAAAGACCAAATACAGCTCTTAATGTCATTAATTTTTGTCCATATTTATCTCCCAGATTCCCCCACACCGGAATGATAAAAAAAGAGACAATAAAGGGAGCTGAAAAAATGTACCCGCTCCATCGCGAAGTTTCGGCAAGATTAGTTACCCCCAATTCCCTAATAAATAATGGGAGAAATGGAATAACAGCGCTTAATCCTGCTGCCGAAAAAAAAAGGGAGATCCAAAGAATAAGTAAATTTTTTTTCCAGGGTATCATGAAGACAAAAAATTAATAAATGTGGATACAAATTTACGATTTTTTCATTGAAGTGGATTGATTTTACGCGAAGTTTTACGCAAACAATCTCTGCTCTAAATTATTTATAGAGCATGGATAAATTCTGTTTCATAATGAAAAGAAGAGAGGATGTACGTAACGAACATTATGTCGGGGCGGGGAGATTCGAACTCCCGACCTCTTCGTCCCGAACGAAGCGCGCTAACCGGGCTGCGCTACGCCCCGAAATAATTGCAAATCAAAAATAAGTCATTGTAGGTTGAATTACAATATTTTACAGTTATAAATGAGCAATTATTATTCCTATCTTCGCTAAATTTAAAAAAAATAGGAAAAAAGTGTAAAGCTAAAATATCCTTTTCCGACCAACACATTTTTATTCCGATTTATCACTTCATATCTTTTTACCTTCATCATTCCCCAACTCTTTCTTATATTTGTACAGAATTTATTTTAATTTTAAAGGAAACAAAATGTTTTTAAGAAACTTATTACTTGTGTGCAGCTTCTCACTTTTGATGTTTGCTGGCTGCAAAGAAGAAGAGAAGAATATTCAACCCTTACCGGAAGGTTATCATGCAGCTAAAGTGTTGGAGCATATGAATGCTTCGAATTATACTTATTTGCGGGTAGAAGAAAATGATAAAGAATATTGGATGGCTGTTCCTCAAATAGCCGTTGAAGTTGATGAAATCGTTTATTATTCAAAAAGCATGGAGATGAAAAACTTCCATAGTGAAACTTTGAAGAAAGACTTCCCTTCTATTTTATTTGTTCAAGATATAAGCAAGACGATTGCTCCGGCAAATCAAAACCCGATGGGAGATAATCCTCATGTTAAAGGGATAACGCTTGAGAAAGAAGAACTGTCAATCCAGCCTGCAGCAAATGGCAAAACAATCGCTCAAATCTTAGCACAAAAAGAATCGCTCAATGGCAAATCCGTAACGGTTAAAGGAAAAGTAACCAAGTACAACGAAGGAATTTTGGACAGAAATTGGATACATATCCAAGATGGGACTAATACAAACGGAGAGTTTGATCTACTTGTTACCTCAAAAGATGTTACTCAAGTTGGAGCGGTCATCACCGTAAAAGGGAAGGTCGTTTTAGACAAAGATTTCGGAGCCGGGTATTCGTACAAAATATTAGTAGAAGATGCTGCAATTTCAACAGATAAATAATTTGGAGTAAGTATTTTATGGCACAAAATCATGCATTTGATATTGTTTGCTCAATTGATTTTCAAGAAGTTGATAACGCTGTAAATCAGGCTACGAAAGAAATTCAACAGAGATATGATCTCAAAGATTCTCAAACAACAATTGAGTTAAATAAAAAAGATAAATTTATTTTGATGAACACAAAGGATGATTATTCCCGCAAACAAAGCATTGATATTCTTCAAACAAAATTTATCAAGAGAGGAATTTCAATCAAAGCATTAAAAATCGAAGAACCTGAAGCTGCTTCAAACGGCAGGTTGAGACAAAAAATAAACTTGCAGAGTGGGATCTCAAAAGAAAATGCTAAAATAATTATCGGGTTGATCAAGGATGCAAAATTGAAAGTAACAGCACAAATTCAAGATGAGCAGGTAAGAGTGCAATCACCAAAAATTGATGATTTGCAAGCTGTTCAAAATTTGGTTAAAGAAGCGGATCTTGATTTCCCGACACAATTTGTAAATTACAAATAACCTTTATAAACTGTTTAACAAATCAATGATAAATGGCGGAAGAGCTGTCTTCTGCCATTTCTTTTTTTCAACTGAAACGGTAACCGTTTGTATTTCCGCAGCAACTTCTCCACTAACTTTTTTTATTTTGAAGAGTAACCCAAACGATGAATTCCTTATTTCAATAAGGCTGATCGCAATCTCTACTTCGTCGCCAGGGATCAAAGGTGAAAAATATGATGCTTCTGAATGAACAACTGGAAAGGCGATTTCCGGAGAGGAAAAATATTCCGCGTACTTCACTTGAGATAATAAAAATGATTCAAATGCAGTATGGCAAAGCTCAAAATATTTTCCATGGAATAGAACCCCCGCAGCATCCGCATCAAAAAAATTAATTCGTGCATTCGAAATAACCATTTTTTAACCTTTTCGTTTTTAGGTATCAAATATAACACTGAATTTATTTGAATAACAAAATCATTTGCTGTAAATTTGTAAGGAATTAAATTAATCACAATAAAATGAGAGTGCTATGTCAAACAGAATATTATCAGTTGGTTCAGCTTTTCCAACATTTACCAAAAAAGCAGTAGTTTCTATTGAATCAGGAAAAGAATTCGGCGAGATAACTTCAGAAGACCATAAAAATGCAAAAAAATGGATGGTGATGTTTTGGTATCCAAAAGATTTCACTTTTGTATGCCCTACTGAAATTGTCGAATTTGATGCTCATTTAGAAGAATTCACAAAAAAAAATACTGTCTTAGTTGGCGCTTCAACTGATTCTGAATTCTCCCACCTCGGCTGGAGAATGAGCCATCCTGAATTAAAGGGATTAAGAATTCCCCTGCTTGCCGATACTTCAAAATCTTTAGCAGAAGAATTAGGAATCCTTACCGATCCTGAAAAAGTTGCTTACCGCGCAACCTACATTGTTGACCCAAACGGCAAAATACGCTGGGTTTGCCAAAATGACTTAGATGTTGGAAGAGATATCCCGGAAGTGCTTCGTGTTCTGGATGCTCTACAAACCGGGAAATTAACTCCCTGTAATTGGAAGCCGGGACAAAAAACAATAAACTAAATTAGGAATAACAAAAGGCAATTCTCTCCTGCGAATTGCCTTTTGAATATTTCTTTCTAAACTCGTATAAGGAATTTGAGAAGCTTATGAAACGGTTTTTCTTTGCGCTTCATTCCAACCTAGCAAAGCTAGTTTTGGTTTCATTTTTATCGGTTACCATTGCTGATGCTCAAAATAATACCTATGAATTTCTGCGTGTGGGGATGTCGCCACGCGCAGCTTCATTGGGCGGAAGTTTTGTCGCCGCAACTGATGATCCGGATGTGATTTTTTATAATCCGGCGGGAATTTTTTCTTTGCCTGAAACTCCGGTTTCATTCTCTTATGTGAATCATCTTCTCGACATAAATTTGGCGTCGCTTTCGGTTACAAGGAATGTTGAAGGAATTGGCAAATTTGGCGCCTCGATACAATATATTAATTATGGTTCGTTCCCGCGAACAGATGAATATGCGAATAAGAACGGTGAATTCGGCGCCGGCGAATTTGCTTTGAGCGCTGCCTATGCCGGGCTTCTTGATGAAAATTTTGTTTACGGCTCAAACGTAAAATTTATTTATTCCGGAATTGCAGAATATAGTTCAACCGCTATTGGTATGGACATCGGGCTGCAATATCTAATACCGGAAGAAAATTTATCGTTCGGATTTACCGTCTCTAATATTGGAACACAACTTTCAAAATATATTTCTTCAAAAGAAGATCTTCCACTCGATATCTCATTAGGGGCTTCAAAAAGACTTCTTCACTTACCCTTAAGGTTCTTTGTTGATTTTCATAAATTGAATGAGGAGCAAAACAAGTTTCTAAATAAACTGAAAAACTTTTCAGTTGGTGGAGAATTTACTCTTAGTAAAGTATTAAAACTCCGGGCAGGATTCGATAACGAAAAAAGAACTGAATTGAAAATTGGAAACTTTGCAGGTTTAGCTGGTTTTGCGATCGGGTTAGGCATTACGGTTAAAGATTACCAGTTCAATTATGCGTTCTCTTCAATGGGACAAATAGGGGCGATGCACAGAATTGGTGTAACAACTAATTTTTAAACGCACTTTTCAAGTATTGCCTTGCTAAATCTCTTGACGAGCCGTACTCTCTCAAATCGAGTACTTGATTGTAGTATTCTAATGCTTTTTCCCGATGATTCAGCGCGTCATGCATCATCCCCAAATACAAAACTGTGTTTATCTGAAAACCTGAAGTCTCATCTTTGTCTATCTCTACTGAAATATTCAAACTTTTTTCAAAGTAAAGGATTGATGAATCGGAAGCGTTAATTGATTTGTAAAAAAGACCGACATAATAGGCAGCTTCACGCTCGACAACTTTATTATAACCGTTTTTATTGCGGTTACATTTTTCGAGTACTTCGGAAAATATTTTGTGGTATCGTGTTCCCTCCCCTTTTCTCACGGCAATTCTTCCATTCCATCTTTCAAAATTAGGATTATCCGGGAACTGGGCAGTCAACATTTTTGCGTAGGTATCAGCCTCAATCGCATCGTTTTCATACTGAAAATATAACGTCATTAAAAAATATTGTGCTTCATACTTTGCGTATTTTCCGTTAAACGCTGTATTCTTTAATTGCTCAATTCCTTTTAACTTATCGCCCGCTGGAAAGAAGATCATGAGTGGTTTAACCAAAGGATATTTGTCCGGAATGACCGAGGCGTAGTAATTGTAAATCCCAAATCCGAGTTGTACATCCTGATTAGTTGGATTTAATTTTGCAGCTCGTTCAACAATCGGCAAAGCCTGGCGCCCGTCATCAGCGGCTTTTAACCAACTTTCACGGAGCGCCCTCAATCTTCCTCGAAATCCGATCGCACCCCCTTTGAAGAAAAGCGCGTCCACATTTTTCTCATCCTTTTTCAGAACTTCATCGCAATGAAAAATAACATCTTCCAGCTTCTGATAAAAGATATCATCGTATGATTCGTTATCAACATCTAAGAGAATTTTCCACCAATCAATCATTGCAAGAAAGAATCTTCCAGCAGGATGCCTGGGATAATCGGAAATTAATGAGCGAAATGTTTTCTCCGCATCATTAAACTGAATGTTGTAAATCTGTTTTATTCCGGTGGCAGCAACTGAATCAAACTTTGCATCCTGCGGAAAAGTAAAAAATGGAATTAAGACGAGAAAGAAAAGTAATCTCTTTTGGTTTCTCTGTATTTTAAGTAAAAACGAAGAAAAATAGATTACCGCAAAGTTACGAAGATACAAAACTTTACTCTCGAAATTGTTTTGGACCTGTTGTGTTTTCTTTGTGTCTTTGGGTCTTAGTGGCATAATCGTTATTTCCAAAAATCCGTTTTCTACAATTGTATCTTTTCAACTAAATAATTTTTTAACTGCGTTGATGCAACGCGAACTTGCTCCATAGAATCCCTCTCTCTTACGGTAACTGTTCCATCTGCAAGAGTTTGCGTATCAACTGTAATTGAGAATGGTGTTCCGGCTTCATCCTGTCTGCGGTAGCGTCTGCCTACGGCTCCTTTATCATCAAAAAACACTTTAAAGTTTTTACGCAGATCAGTTTCAATATTCCGCGCAAATTCCGGCATACCGTCTTTATTCACCAAAGGAAGGATAGCAGCTTTTATCGGTGCAAGTTTTGGATTGAATCGAAGTACCGTTCTCTGTTCCCCATTAACTTCTTCTTCATGGTAGGCATCAATTAAGAAAGCCATATAGGATCGGCTCGCACCCGCGGAAGTTTCAATAATGAACGGAATATATTTTTCTTTAGCTTCTTCATCAAAATATTTTAATGATTTACCGGAAAATTCTTCGTGCCGGCTTAAATCGAAATTTGTCCGGTTATGAATTCCTTCTATTTCTCCCCAGCCAAATGGGAACTGGTATTCAATATCCGTTGCATCTTTTGCGTAATGCGCTAATTTGTTTTTTGGATGATCATGGAATTGTAATTTGCTTTCGTTCATGCCGAGAGATTTATACCATGCAAGTCTTTCCCCTTTCCAATACTCGTACCATTCAACATCGTTAACCGGCTTTACGAAGAACTGCATTTCCATCTGCTCGAACTCGCGCGTTCTAAAAAGGAAATTCTTTGTGTTTATCTCGTTACGGAATGCTTTCCCTATCTGTGCAATACCGAAAGGTAATTTTTGCCGTGCCGAACTTTGTACGTTCAGAAAATTTACGAAGATTCCCTGCGCTGTTTCCGGTCGCAAATAAACCACTGAACCGCCATCTTCAACCGGACCGACAAATGTTTTGAACATCAAATTGAAATTACGCGCCGCAGTAAATGTGCCTTTGTTGCCGCATTGCGGACAATTTATCTCTGCAAGAAGGAGTGAAGATTTTTCTCCATCTTCCAACAATTTGTCAAAATCACCATCGAGCTGAAGTGATTCCAAGATTTTCTTTTTCTTCTTCTCCTGGATCATTTCACCAAGAATATCTAAACGGAAACGGGATTTACATTGCTTGCAATCAACCATTGGATCGGTAAAGTTTTCAACGTGTCCCGAAGCCTCCCACACGCGCGGGTGCATTAATATTGAAGCGTCAAGTCCTTCGATATTATCGCGGTAGGTCATTGCTTTCCACCATTCTTCTTTAATATTTCTGAGCAGTTCAACGCCGAGAGGACCATAGTCCCAGCAGCCGTTCAATCCGCCGTAAATTTCACTTGATTTAAACACAAATCCTCTCCGTTTTGCGAGAGATACAATTTTATCCATTACATCCAATTGAGCCATATAACCGGTATCCTTCCGCCTGGGGCGGACTTATTTTATAAAAATTTTGTTGTAAATATAAGAATTTTGAGGTTATGTTTTTGAAAAGCAATAGTGGTTTCTCCGCGTCTCCGGGACTTTGTGGCGAGAAAGTTTTGCCACCAGGGCACAAAGACACAATGAAGAAAACATTTTGGTTCTTACTCTGCCGGTTTATTTCACTATTAAAAATGCGTTAGATACAGGTCTCTCGCCGGTAAGATCACTTGGATTATTGATCACTCCTTCTCCTTTTATCCAAAGAGTTGTAGAACCGCCGCCATCCAGATTTATTGCAGCCACACATCCAATCGCAAGCAAAAAGTTTTGAGCTTCTTTCAAGTTCATTCCTTCCGCTTTGCTTCTTCTCCCATCTACGGCGACAAATAAAATATCATTTTCTGTAGTGCATAAGAATGTTCTCGGATGCCGGTTTGTTACAAACTTTATGTCGGGTAAACTTGTCTTCTGTGTATTTAATAAAAGCAGCGGACCGGAAACCAACACTACTTTTTCTTCCTTCGATGTTTCATAAAATTGTTCCGGTTTAACTTGCTGCACTAAAATATTATTCTCTTTAGTAATGATTACTGCTCCATTTATCACACTATCCGGTTTTGCCCATTTTAATTTAGGCGATCTTGTTCTGTTGATGACGGAATCGTTCACTTCCAGATAACAAACTCCTGCAATGCTATCCATATCAAAATAGCTTCCGTTGAGTGCGGCAGCCGCGTTATTACTTTCCCCAAACGAACTTGTTGTCATCAGATCGGGATTGTTGTAACTTATTTCGAAATGGAATTTGTTGAATGAGGTTTTGGGAAGAACTAAGAAACTTATTACTTGTTTGCTGTTGAAGAGAGTATCTGTTCTTACTTGAAAATATTCTAATGAATCGTTTGATAGTTTTCTCTCATTACTCGGGAAGAAATTAGTTTGACTGTAACCTACCAGAGATGTGAAAAGGACAAAAACAAATATGAAATGATTTTTCTTTAGCATGGGTTTATTTTGATGATGGTTGTGTTTATATATTTTAACTACTCGTAGTCAGAACAACTTATTTTTTAAAATATCTTACTCCATCCAAATCATAATTTCGCATTCTTACCGTCGGCAAGATATTCCAACCAACCGGATGAATCTACCAGATTCATACTCTGTCTCCCTCTCTATTAATTTCGGTATTTATTCCTTTAAGGAACCCGCGAACATTTTTGATATTCTTTAAGAGAAGGAACTCTATTCTATCTTCAAATTGAATGATTTGTAATTTTTGTCCGGGTTTTAACTTAAGTTCTTCCCGTATTTCTTTTGGAATAACAACTTGATATTTTGGGGAAACTGTTACCGTTGTCATTTTAGACTCCTGTTATATTTTACGCTGTAATATATCGATAAACAAAATATGTATCAATATATTATCGATGGGATTTATAGCCCCCGATGTAACATCTTAACGCTTCACGGCTTGTAATCTTACTAAGCGTGAAAAGCCAACACTGCCCAATAAATTATTTAACGATTCCCCCATTCATTCAATTTTTATTGCTTCTATTTTTATTGATCCCCTAACCTGGACAAGCCAGAACCAAATTGTTCTCGGTCGGCAGTCAACAGTATGCAAGTCGGGATGATTTTTATGAATCAGTTTTTATTTTTGTTCATAACCCGCCTCCGGCGGGTTATATCTTTGTAAAAAATTTAAAAGTGCAATCAAGAACTCCGTAGGAGTTCAATGTTTTTTTGAATCAATGCAACAATTCAATAAAACAACATCAATCACCGTTGTATAATATTCTGCCAAATATTACATGAATTTCAGTGTAAAGGTACTAAGGGAATCATCTTTTCCTTGTTTTATCTTTGGGGGATTGTTAGTAATTGCTTATAAGGAACAAAGAATAATGTAAACAATATTGAACGGA
>MNVA01000081.1 GCA_001871325.1 Ignavibacteria bacterium CG1_02_37_35 | reverse complement strand
TTGCATTCACTTCGAAATTCATTATTTCTTGTTCATTATTCGTTATTCAATTATCGTTAACATGTTAGCGCTAACAAGAATCTAAGAGCCTAAGAATATCAATTTCTGTTTTGAATCACAGTTAATTGTTTAATTGTTCGATTGATCAAGCATTTTATTAATGTCATGCCCTCGGCATTTAGTTCCGCTCTTCTCAGGTATTATTATATTAATTTCATCCTTTCGGGATTGAGAAAAATAAATCCCGAAGGGATAACATAATTATAGAGAAACGAATAAAAGAGCAAAGAGAATCCCTTTAGGGATGACATATAAATCCTTTATTTTTTTTCAAATAACAAATCAATTGTACCAATTATAATTGAAGAACGTAGTCGTTAAGTTGATGTCTAGTGAATAGTATTCTGTGTTACAATTTAGCATCCGTTTGATAAGATAGTGAACATCGTGCGTAAGGTGAGTTAGTAATAACGGATTTCCAAGTGCAAAAGTGTCTAATAATTGAACAGCAAATTATTTTTATATCACTCTTGCATTTTTTCTTTAACAATCCTAAGTTGTGATTGATTCTAATTCTATTTTTTCGGTCAGTTCTTTTATAAAATAAATATTCTCACTATCCAACGAGTAGAGTATGAAAATAATAGGTTTTACTACAACCAGAATATTAGTTTTCTTTTTATTAACTGTTTCTTCTTTTCTTATTGGACAGACAGTTATTGTCCAACCCCCGCAGGGGTATATCTCGGGAAATATCACTCCAAGACTTAAAATATTTTTTAAACCTTCGGATAGTGTACTTGTCTCATGGAACAAATCCTTTGCCGCATCCCAAATTAAATTCAAAATTGGCAGCACTACCGGAAATTATAATTTATCGTCTCTAACCGCTGGAGGAACAAGATTAGGATTCATCCCTAAAAACAATCCGCCTAACCTAGCAGTCGGAAGATATAGATCGCTGCTTACAAGTTCTGCAAAGAATACCTTGAGCGAAATAAAAAATGATTACTTAGCTCATCCTACAACAATAGATTTTTCAAATGAAATAGAGTTTATTGTTGAATCCCCGAACGCTCCATATGCAGAAGCGCCGAGAGGGAAAATAAAAAATTCTACCCCAACCTTCCAATGGAATTCCATTCCTGGTGTAAGAGCCTATTGGCTGATAGTTTCCAGCACACCCTTTACTGTTGTTACTAAACCCAATGGCGACGTATCTGTTGAAGGGGCTAATGTGTTATGGAATTATTTAACTACAGGCACTTCCGTACAGTATGGCAGTATTAATCCCAGTTCTCCTTTTACGGTACAACCGCCCCCTTTGATTCCGGGGAATGAGTATCACTATACAATTTTAAATGTTTATGATGAGTATGATATAACTTACTCAAGTGGAGTATTTGGGGGAGTCGTCTCATTTACCTATGAAGCGACCGCGACGATTCAACCTCCTACACTAATTGCCCCGGTGGATAATGCCATTTTTTATGCCGAAAAAAATATAACGCTTCAATGGAATTCTGTTCCGGATGCCAATGGTTATACGGTTTTTCTATTTCAAAGAGTCTCTTCATTCGCCGGAAATGAGCAGCAGATTGATATTCCTATCTGGTATTCATCCACCACAAATACATCTATTCAACTTCCGGCACGCACGATGTTAACCAAAGGGAAATATATTTGGTTTGTTGTTCCCAGAGATAACTCGGGTTCAGGCAACAAAAGTGCAGTTAATATTTTCGACTACATAATTGATCTTGGGAAATTCAGGGTTCAAGCAAAGTCTTCTGTGGATTCTTCAAGCATCATTGGATTTAAAGTCTATGCAAATTCACTCAGCGGAGGAGTTTCTCCCCCAAATCCATTCATTGTTACAAATGCAACCAGCTATTCTGATAGTTTAGTTCTGGGCACATACGAATTTATCGGGAAAAAATCCGGCTTTTATGATTCTTCTTATGTAACTACACTTAACTCAACATCAACCAATAATTTTACAATATACATGCGCCCCTATCCGGCTAAAGTTTCCGGCAGGGTAGTTGACGATAAGGGTGGACCTGTAAGCAGTGCGCTTGTCAGATTACGCAATCTGCTAAACGGCGATATTCAAACCGTCACTTCATTGGTTGATGGTTCTTTTAATGTTTCTCTCCCGAAAGGGACGTATTCTTTACAAGTAAGTAAACCCGGATATCTTGCTTCAACTCCCACGACTATTACTTTAGATGTTGATCAGTTAATACTCCCTTCGGCAATTGCAATCCGCTCAGATAATGCTTCAATCACCGGAAAAATATTAAATGATGAGTCGGAACCGGTGCAGTTGGTTAATATTTCAGCAAAACAAGGTGCAGTTTTACAGCAAACTTCTTCAGATAATGCAGGGAATTATTTTTTAAATCTTTCCTCAGGTCAATGGACAATTGAAGTTAAAAAAGATGGATTTATAAGTCCTTCTCCTAAAATATATACTTTAAACACTGGAGATAATTTACAAAATAAGAATTTTACGCTTATCCCAAGAGCAAACCAGGTTGTTGGAACCATATACAAAGTAACACAAACAGCAACAGGAGAAACAGGCTCCACACCTTTCGCTAATATCACTGTTACCGCTACTCCCGTGAGTGGTCCTACAAATAAAGCCGTTACTAATTCTGCAGGTCAATATACATTTAGTTTAAGAACCGGTTCATGGATAATATCTACAGCAAGCAACGGATATACTTCCAGCAATACCATTCAATTGAATCTAGGAGTTGCAGAAACTGTTTCTGGTATTAATTTGAATTTGACACCAAATCCTTGCACAATTTCAGGAACAGCGGTAAACCCTGCAGGAAGCGGATTAGCAAATGTTTCTATTTCAACTTCAAGCAGTGCCTCAACGGTTTCCATCTCTAACGGAACTTACCAGTTAAGTGTTCCGGCTGCTACAATAACAATCTTTGCTCAAAAAGCAGGATTCACAAGACCCGACCCGATAACCGTCTCCTTATCACCCGGACAAAATTTATCGGGCGTTGATTTTCAGCTATCCGAAAATGCTGGAATCATTTCCGGAAAAGTAACTTCGCTGCAAGAACCGGTTCCTAATACTTTGGTTAAGGCGGTTTCTGCGAATCAATCGTTAGTTAAATCAACTGACGAATTTGGAAATTATGTTTTCAATCTACAGCCGGGTACATGGACAATATCAGTTTCAAAAACTGGTTTTATAAGCGGCGACCCAAAAACTATTACCGTAGGTCCGGCACAACTTAGTACAAACAACAATTTTAACCTTACTAAGAACACAGCTAAAATTGAAGGAATTATCACAACTACTTCAACCACTCTTCAAGATGCACAAATTGTAATTTCGGAGGTTGATGATCCTGGCAAAAAGATCAACACTGTCTCAAATTTTAATGGTCTCTATTCCTCGACAGTTGAGGCAGGAAAGGCTTACAAAATTAGCGTTAAGTTGGTCGGGTACTCCTCCGGGGATCAGCAAACGACCGTATTAAACGCTTCGAGCATTTCAACGAATGATTTCATTTTATTGCCGAACCCTTCATCAATAAGCGGTTATGTTTTAAGCAATTTGCAAATACCTTTACCGGAAGCTGAAATCATCATTTACAATAAGAGTACAGGCGCCGCAGTAGATACCATTCTTTCTGATCTTAGTGGAAACTATTATATCGGTCTCTCACCTGGAAATCTAAAGTTAGTCGCAAGTCTGGCGGGATATTTAAGCGACAGCATTGATATTAATTTATCGCTGGGACAAAATCTCTCGAATGTAAATTTCTCACTCGATGAAAATTTTGCTTTAATTAATGGCAGTGTTGCCGATGTATCAAATAACCCTATTGAAGAAGCGACAATAAATTTAACCGGAACTAAGGGTGGTGCGACCGTTTTAACCAACAGTGATGGCAGTTTCATTATTACCAGACTGATTGGCGGCATCTATAATGTTAAAATTTCAAAAAAGGGATTTGGCGATTCTCTTCTGACTTCTTTTTCAGTTTCAGATGGGGAAACAAAAAATTTGGACATCAAACTTTCCCCGTTGGATGGAAAGATTAACGGTCTTGTTAAAAATAACTCCGGGCAAGTAATTACTCAGGCGACTGTTTATGCGATAAATACTAATAATCAATCTTTTACAACTTCTACGAATAGCGATGGCGCCTATGAGTTCCCCGCCGTGGCATTCGGGCAATACACGGTTTCAGTTGTAAAAGCCCAATATACAAGTCCAAGTACTAAAGAAGTGAGTGTATCAAATCTCAATTCTACGGGAACGGCTAATTTTGAAGACTTAATTTTTAATAATGGCAAAATTTCCGGGAAAGTCATTGGTGTAGTGAGCCGATCGCCCCTCTCTAATGTTAGTCTGAGTTTATCAAGCGTTTTGGGTAGTGGAAGTGCGATTACAAACACTTCAGGAGATTTTGTAATAACTGCACTGGCTCCCGGTTCTTATACCGTCAAAACTATTAAACCGGGGTATTCACTGAAAGACTCTACAATAACAGTTACAGGAACGATGACCCTTGATCTGTTTATGATGAAAAATACAAGCAAAATTACCGGCACTGTTAAAAATCAAAAAGGACAACCTCTTTCCTTCGCTGTACCCTTAAAAGCAATTTCAAATAGTGGAAATGTTTATTTATCAAATACAAATATATCATCCGGTACCTTTACATTTGAAAATGTTGAAAGTGACGCAGCGTTCAAACTTTACGCTGATATTTTTAAACCAGGAACCAAGAGTGATACTTCGTCGGTGACAATCCCCTTAAATATTTTTCAAGTTGATGCGGGACTTCTTACCGTTACCGAAAATTATTCTGCTATTAAAGGGAACGCAGGAATTGGGAATGCGAGTATAAAAATAAATAGCGGAGTAAAATCATATTCGGTCATTTCTTCGTCTGATGGAAGCTTTGAGTTAGGTTATTTACCAGAGGCTTCTTACATAGTTAAACCGGAAAGATCAGGCTATACTTTTAGTCCTGCGACTCAAAATGTGACACTTGGATTTAAAGACACGGTAAATACAACATTCACTGCAACAGCAAACATTGGAACAATAAAAGTAGCAACAAAAGATCAAAGTTCAGTCAACCTGGAACAGGTCGCGATTTCTCTTGTGAGTTCTGATGCAATCATTGTGTTAAATGGAACGACAGCATCGAGCGGTGAATTTACCTTCGAGAATCTTCCGGCAGGGAAAACCTATTTACTAAGAACAAGCAAAACTGATTATAGCTCTGCCCCTGAAGAAGTATCGAAATCTTTAGCTTTGAATGAAAATGCTGTAGTTAATTTTGTTTTAACTAAAAACAGTTCCAAAATTACCGGGAAGACTCTGCAGCTTATTTCATCCACCACTTCCCCGCTTGCCGGAATAAATGTTAAATTATTTTATCAAGCCTCCGGACAATCTTTTTCAGCAACTTCTGACGCTAGTGGAAATTATGCTTTCAATAATGTCTCCAACGGGAGCGTTAAAGTAACCGCTATAAAAGCCGGTTTCATTTCAGATACTTTATCATTTACACTTCAAACCGGACAAACAGTATCAAATAAGGATCTTAAACTAACTCCCTCAACAGTAACTTTAAATGGAAAGGTTCTCTTTTCCGGGAGTGGATTGCAGAATGTAACGGTAACTGCAACGTCCAACAACAGCTTCAATTTGATTACTGATCAAAACGGCAATTTTTCTTTTAAGAATTTGCCGATTAAAATTGGGGCAAACGATACTACTTTTTACGAAATAAAGATTAATCAAACCGGATTACCGTCACTTCGTAAAATTTCTGCAATCCCGTCAATCCAATTGGGCAAAACAGTTACACTCCCCTCTTTCATTTTACCAAGTGGAAAAGTAACCCTGCGCGCCACAGATGGGAACACTGCACTTTCAGGCGTACAAATTGATTTTACTAAACCCGACGGGCAGACTGTAAGTACAATTACTACTGCCACAGGTTTATATGAAAGCGAAAATAAATTGTCGAAAGGGGCTTACCGGGTAAGCGCATCAAAAGAAAATTATTTAACGCAGGATGAAAAATCTTTACGTATTGAATTGGCTTCGGATACAATACAGGTAAAAAAAGATTTAGCTCTTCCATTTAAACATATTCCACTCACTACAATTCTGTCCGATAAGGAATCGTTAGTTAAAGTCTCTTACACAAATACAAATGCAAATATAACCGGGAAATTATACTATAAATTATCATCGGCTGATATCTACGAGAAGGTTGATTTAACCAAAACCGATAGCGCTTATCAGCAAAATATTCCTGCCCTTTACACTCTTGAGGATATTGAGTACTTTGTGGAGCTTACCGATACGGTTCAAAAATTCACCTATGCTTCTGAGAGCATTTTCATAACTCCTGCAGCCAGCGGAATACTCTCTTTAATTTCTCTTAGCCCCGATATTGATAATTCTACCCTTAGGAAAGATGATAGTTTCCTGATCGGATTAATTCTCCGTGACGGATTAAATAATTCTTTATCGTCAGAATTTACCGGCACCTCTCACAAAGGAAGCATTAAATGGGAAGCTGAAGACCCGGCTGCACTAGATTTTTCATATCCGAATCCAACAGATAGTTTAAACATTATTTTAAAAACCTTAAAAGAAGGGACTGCCAAATTTAAAGTTTCTACTCACTTAGAGTCAATAGTTCTTGAACAATCTTTTAGTGTGAACGTAAGTGCAACTATATTAAAAGATATCAACGTTTCAAGTCAGATTAATAGATTGAGCAATAAGTCAACGGGTTTGCAATTTAACCTAACAAGTACTGACACATCTTCTAAACAAATTCTCTTGGGAAATAATTTGGAGTGGTCGTTGGATCCCCCTGAAGCAGGCACCATATCCAGCACAGGTTTCTTCCAACCGGTAGATTCCAATTATATCGGTTATGTAAAAATAACTGCCAAAGATAATGCTTCGGGAATGGAAGGATTTGTTGAACTTTCTGTTTATGCATCTATTAATCCGAACCAAAATTATGTTTTAACCGATAGAAAGGGAATGGTTTATTCGTTAAAATCAGGTGCGGTTAGTTTCCCGATCGAATTGTTCCTGGCAAAACCGCAGTTTGGTCCGGCAAAAAAATATTATACTCCACAGAATCTCAGTAAAACATTTATTGTTTCTGATAAACTCTATAACTTCCAATATATTTCCAGTATAGCTTTACCGGGCGACACGTTACAGGCAGCTTCAACGCTTGAACTACCGATAGACAAATCTCTTCAATTTACGGAAGGTGAAAAAACTATCGGGTTGTATGACCGGCTTGCTAAATATTGGAGTATCTACAGTTCATCTTTGGAAAACAATTCGGTTATTTCGAAATCAATATTCCGGTTTGGAGAATTTGCAATACTTACCGTCAACGAACCACTCGGATTAAAATATGTTAGTCTGCTGCCAAATCCGTTTTCGCCGGAAGTGTCACCTCTTAAAATCGGTTATTTCTTAACAACAGATATTCCCCCTGCGATGGTTTCAATTAGGATTTATAACCTCCGCGGCGAGCTTGTTAGAACATTGTTAGATAATGATATCCAATTCCCCGGTAGATATGGAAGCAGAACCAGCTTGAAAGAAATTTCATGGGATGGAACGGCAGATGACGGTAATATCGCGAGGAACGGAAGATACATCATCCGGATTACAGCCAAAGATAATTCCGGTGAAAAAACTGAACTGATTCCGGTTGTTTTAGTAAAATAATTTTTCAAGAGAAAGTGAAAAGTAATATGTCGAAAAACTTGCTCTTCCTAAATAGGATTCCAGATTTCGCCACTTTCTGCTTCCCGCTTGGCACTTTGAACATTAAAAGTTATATGACAATACTATGCTATAAAATTTTTGAGGATTAAACAAAATGAAATATAAAATTATCTATATTTTCCTCATGTTTACTTTTTTAAAAACGCCCGCGCAGGAACTTTCCAACTTTGGAGGCGCTTTTGTTGATATTGGGTTTGGGGCGAGACCGGCAGGGTTGGGAAATGCCTATGTCGGTTTAGCAAACGATGTCAATTGCATAGTGTGGAACCCTGCCGGCATCTCTTCAATTAAAACTATGCAAACCGCTTTCACTTATACAAAACTTTTAGGATTAGTGGATTATAACTATTTAGCATTTTCGCTTCCGTTAAAGAACAATCAAGGAGCCGGTGCAGCACTGATCGTCTCGGGTGATGCAGCGCTTCGTGAATATACACTTAACCTTGGCTATTCGAGGCAGTTTCTGCTTGATAGTTTATATATCGGTTTCGGATTAAAATTCCGGTACGCATCGTTCGGTAATAATTCTTTAAACGCAGGCGATTATCTTCTGTTCGAGTCTGATGAGATCTCCGAAGGGCTGCTCAATCAAGTAAAAGGTTCTGCCGTAGGTTTTGGGTTCGATTTTGGTGTTATTTATTCAGTGAATGAGAAAATTAAAGTCGGGCTGATGTTCAGAGATATTTATTCTCCTCTATATTGGGATTCAAAAGTTGATAATCAAGCTAAGAAAGCGAAGGGGAAATATTCCGAGTTAATTCCGTTTGAACCTACGATCGGAACAGCCTTCAAAGTAGCGGAACAGATCATGGTTACTACAGATTACACTTCCGTAGTACGAAAGGATGTTAGCGATAAACTGCGCACCGGTTTAGAGGTTTCTTTGTTAAAGATCATTTCTCTGCGAGGGGGTATTCAATACTTCTTAAATAATGAAAAAGATGAGAAATACAGCATTGGTTTGGGTTTGAATTTCGGTGCCGGAAAAGCAAGAAGAATGCATCTCGATTACACGTTTATGATGGAAGAATTTGCTAACTCTCAACGCATCTCAATCGGATTGGAGTTGTAATATGAAAAACAAATTTCTACAAACTTTAATAGTTTCTCTTTTCGCCTTTTCATTTTTAATGGGACAGGCAAGCGACACGCCCAACATGCTCTATTGGATTGGCGGGAAACTAAATATAAAACTAAACGGTGGAATTAATAGTTCTGTTGGTATTGGAAGCGGAAGCGGAGTTTTCGGCGGAATGATCTCTCCCAATTTAAATTATGGTTCAACTTCACTTTTCTCAAATCCGGCTGAGTTAGCTTATCTGAAAAAGGCAAATATCTTTTTTGAATCAAAATTGGGAGCCGGCATTTCAAACATGCTGTCTCAGTCCGATATGAAAAAGCAAACTACCGATATGTTGAAGGATACCACAACCTTTATTTTTACTCCGGGAACCTATCGCAAAGATATGGAAATAGGTGAACAAGAAATTGCTCAAGTCGGCGGATTAGCAGCGTTAACCGGTGCTATTCCCTTTGAAGATTATTTTGTACTTGGCGGAGGTTTTTCTACTCCGGTTGATTTTTCATCGGATCTTTTAATTAACGGAATTTCAACTGACCTCGCTTCTTCAAAGATCGTTGCCGAGAACGAAACGAAGATTGACATAATTCTAAAACCAACTATCCTCGCAATAACAAAATTAAAAGTCAACCGGGTTTCATACGGACTTGCAAGAGAGGTTATGAATAATCAACAAGGACAAGTCGCTGTCGGTTTTACTGTTAACCGGTATGACATTAGAAACTTTATAAACCTCGACCTGGATTTTCAAGGAATGGTAGTTTTGAATAATCTCAACGAATATTATTTCAACGATGTCAATGACCCGAGTATTGATCCCGCTAAAAACGAATCGAATAACCTGTTTTTTAGAGCGAAAGGAAATTATAGAGATACAAGAGTCGGCTTTACGCTCGGTGCTAATTATAACCCTGCAAATAAAAATAATTGGCTTTCAAGGTTTAATTTTTCTTTGGTCTATAACTATAATCCAAATTTTGTTTTATCCGACAATTCAGCTTTGATGGAAAGTTATCAGCCGCGCTTTATGGTTGGCAGATTTAGCGGAAAAGGTGACGATAAATTTGATGTTGCAATAGATTCTATGGATCTTGCAAAACCCAACCTTACAAAGCCGACACAGAATTATTTTGCCAGCGAAGTGCTGATTAAAATGCCATCAACTCTTACGGTCGGTGTTGATGCTAAATTCGGAAAGCATAATGTATCTTTGAATGTAATAAAATATTTCAATGAAATGTCTTATCAATTTGATAGGTATAAAATTGGAAAAGATATGTCTTTAGGAATTCGTGGCGGTGCAGATTTCGTTTTCCCGGAAGAGTTAAAAGGATGGAGCTGGGCTTTACTGCCTATCCGTTTTCTTTATCTTGATCTTGACGGTTTTATTATGCAATTGTTCAAGAAATACACATCATATGAAAATCCTCATTATAGATTTTATGGCGGAATGAGCTTCGGAGATCCAATCGTTGATGGATTTAGTGATAAGGATACAAGAAAATCGCTTAGAGATATGATGGACTTGCCTATTCCGGCAGAATTTGCTCTCGCAAGACAATATACCATAATGAAAAATATCAACGTGGGTGTTATGGTTTTTGGATTCCCGGATATGTTCTTTAGATTTTCTTTAGGGTATAATATTTAGATAGTCATGCCCCGTAAAATGTATTGCGGAGCCTACAAAGCGGGAGTATAGTACAAATGAAGAACTTGGCGGAAACTTCACTTCAATTTATAAGTAGAACTTAGCCAACTAATTTTTAGGAATCGTAAAAATAAATTTACTCCCTTTGCCTAATTCACTTTCAACCCAAATCTTACCGCCATTTTTCTCGACCAATTCTTTACAAAGGATCAGTCCAAGACCGGTTCTTTTTTCGTTCTCCGTCCCTATAGTTTAGTGTTGGACATCTATCTTAAATAATTTTAGCTGATCTTCTTTCGACATGCCAACACCGGTATCCTCAACAGCAACCACGAACTGTTTCTCTTCTTCTTTAGCAGTCAATTTTATAAAACCATTTTGAGGAGAAAATTTAACGGCGTTGGAGACTAAATTACGCATTACCGTAAAAATCATATTATCATCAATAAAAACAAGGCTCCGAAGATTGCAGGGAACCGTTAATTCCACCTTCTTTTTCTCACTGATTTCTTTATAGAGATAAGAAACCTTCATCATTTTTTCTTCAAGATTCAAATGCTCGGGGTTGTAAACCATTCTTCCCGTTTGTACTCTTGACCACGTAAGCAGATTTTCCAACAAATCATAAATAATTTTTGCTTGTTTATGTAACATTTCTGCGAAGTCTTTAAGTTCCGTTTTATCAAGTTCAAGGCAATCTTGAGCGATTATTTCAGAATACCCCAAAACACTTCCAAATGGATTTCTGAGATCATGCGTAATGATTGAGAAGAATTTATCTTTACTGGCATTCATCTCTCTAAGCTTTTCCTCAGATTCTTTAAGCTGTTCGACATATTTTTTTATTTTTTCTTCAGCTTGTTTACGTTCTCTTATATCCTGCGCGACATAAATGACCCCTTCTATTTTCCCGGCGCTGCTTTTAAGAACCGACGAGGAAAAGCTTATAGGAATTTCTTCTCCATCATTGGTGATATATGATGTTTCAACATCTTTGACTTCATCCAGATCATTTATTTTGAGAATAGATCCGGGCTCAATATTTTTTTACGGATTGACCGACAAGTTCATTCTCCCGGTACTTCAACAAATTTAGAGCGGCATTGTTCGCCGTCCGTATTGATGCGTTTTCGTCAGTATCAATAACAATTAAAGTATCTGCCATAGAATGAATAACATTTTCTACATAAGTTTTAGAAACTGTTGTATTAAGAAGATCTTCAATAGTCTTTCTCCCGGTGTGTACAACAAGAAAAACGAAAAGCGCTCCAAAAGAAAAGATAAAGCCTGCCAAATAAAAAAACAACATCACATCTTCTTTCTTCAAGAAGAAAAGAAAAGTGAGATAGCCCGGTAGAAAAATGATCATCAAGAGAAAAAGACCTTCCCGGTATCTTAAATAGCGGCTTGTTTTGATTCTTTTGATCAATTTAAAAGTGCTGATTGTTGCCATAAACATTATTATTGCTCCAAGAGCTATTAAAATATCAACTATAATCAAATTAGAGTTTTCCATTTTCTTACACCATTTCTTTTAGATAAGCTAATTTTCGGTTGTCAAGTTTACTTCTTCAAATAAATTATGGCAAAGCAAGTAACGTAGTTGTTAGAGTGACTCATCGTTATCTTCAATTCTTTCTCCTCACCGAGGAAATTAGCTAATTTACCTGTTAACTTAACGATAGGCTCACCGGTCGGCTCGTTAGATATCTCTACACTTTTCCAATTGAAATCATTATTCCAACCTGTAGCCAATGCTTTAGAAACAGCTTCCTTAGCCGCAAAGCGAGCAGCAAGATGCTGGTATTTATTTGCTTTACTTAAACAGTACTCAAGTTCGTTCTGAGTAAATATTTTATTCAAAAAGTGGTCGCCGAACTTATCAACGCTCTCCTTTATGCGGTCAATCTCAATAATATCTATTCCTATTCCTATTACCACTAAAAACCCTCCGCTAATCCGAAACCGCGTTTATCACTAACACCGGTTAATTCACCTGATTTCGGATCGAACTTAATTGCTTCAACCAAACCCAGATTCCTTTCCTTACCAAACTTGTACCCTTTCGCAAGCAGATTAATTTGAACATCCTTTGCTATGCCAAATAGTTCAAAATAAAGTTCATCGGGTAGCCATTGATGATGGATCCTCGGCGAGTTCACCGCCTGTTCAAGATTCATATCAAAATCACAAACATTTAAAATTACCTGCAACACAGTTGTAATAATTGTTGAGCCGCCCGGTGAACCAATTAATAAGATCGGTATTCCATCTTTTAATACGATGGTGGGAGTCATAGAACTTAACATTCGCTTGCCTGGTTGGATTTCATTCGCCACACTTCCGATAAGTCCAAATTGATTTGGAACTCCCGGCTTTCCGCTGAAATCATCCATTTCATTATTAAGCAGAAATCCGGCTCCTTCTACAACCAATTTGGAACCGTAAGCAGAATTAATCGTAGTCGTAACGCTAACTGCGCATCCGTTTTTATCCATAACAGAATAATGTGTAGTCTCTTCGCTCTCATTAAACTCATTTTTGTTCCCCGGTTTAATATTTTCAGAAGAAATTGCTTTATCAGAGATTTGAGAAAATAATTTCTTTGCGTAGGATTTTGATAACAACCATTTCTGAGGAATAGTGGAATAATCAGGGTCTCCGAGATGCATTGAGCGGTCTGCGTAAGCGAATTTCATCGTAGAAACTAAAGCGTGAATATACTTACTGCTGTTCCATTCATCTTTCTCGAAAGAAAAGTTCTCCAAAATATTCAGCATTTGAACAAGCGCAATTCCACCTGAAGAAGAAGGAGGCATTGAAACGATTTCAAATCCTCTGTACTTCCCTTTTATAACTTCACGTTCAACCGGTTTGTAATTTTCCAAATCTTCCTTGGAAAAGTTTCCACCCAAAGCCTTCATCTGACTAAGCAGAAGCTCTGCAACTTTTCCTTTGTAGAATCCATTTTTGCCTAAGTTCTTAATTTCGACCAAAGTTTTTGCCAGCTCAGGCTGCTTAAAAATATCCCCTTCTTGATATGCAGTTCCATTTTTTGAAAATACTTTTAATGATGAAGTAAATTTTTCAAAATCTTTTAACGTTTTTTCAAGAGATTTTGCGTTTGAGAACGAAAGAGGAAAACCGTCTTCGGCAAGGTTAATAGCCGGTTGAAGAACATCTGCTATTTTCATCGTTCCATATTTTTCTAAAGCAGAAAGGAGACCCGCAACACTTCCGGGAATTCCAGCGGATAAAATCCCAACTTGACTTAATTCGGGAAGGAAGACCCCATTCTTGTCTAAGTACATATCGCGTTGAGCAAGTGAAGCGGCGGTTTCGCGGTAATCAATTGCAGTATTTCTTCCATCGGGAAGATGAATCACCATATACCCGCCTCCACCGAGATTACCGGCGACAGGATAGGTTACTGCAAGCGAGAAGCCAATTGCAACTGCGGCATCAACGGCATTGCCTCCTTTTTTTAAAATCTGCACTCCAACTTGCGTTGCAATTGGTTCAGCGGAAACAACCATCCCTCTTTTTCCGTGTCCGGTCTTTGCGCTTAGCGAAAAAGTGATGAGTAATAAAAATATTAAGAGGAAAGTTGACTTAAAATAAATCAACATTTACGCCCTCATTTTTTAATTGTTCGGTTAAGACTTTAATTAATTCCTTAACGTTTCCCAATGTTTCTTTCAAATCGGAAAACAATTTATCGTCGTAGAGAAGTCTCCCGGCGGTATTCTTTTGATCTTTTGTTTCTACTACAAGTGCGTCAAGCTTCGAGATAAACGTATCCGTCTTTTTAATGAGCGCGGAAACATCATTGATTGTTGTATGGAGTGATTCTTTATTCGCCGCGAAAAAATCTCTCGCTTCCGATGTCAATTCAGCACTGTTTGAAGTTAACAGTTTAATTTGATTTCGATTTTCGTTTATAATATCCTTCAATTGAACGGAGATTGCGACTAAGTTCGAAGCTGATGCCTTTACATCACTCTGTAAATTTTTATCTCCCAAATATTCATTTAAAGATGAAAGTGTAGTATTAACCTGCTTAAACATTTGCGGCAATTCATTTTCTAGTTTCCCGATCATCACCATAACAGAGGGGACATCAGCAGAAAACGAGCCGTTTTGTAGTTGTTTTGTATCTAATTTATCGGAAGCATTACCCGGAAGAATTTCAACTTTTTTCCCTCCCATCAAGTCTAACATCATTATTGAAAAAACCGCATCTTTCCGTAAATCAATATTCGGTTCCAACGAGACTTTGACCAAGACAAAATCACTTTTCAGCACAACATCATCAACAAATCCCTTACGTACACCGTTTACGGTAACATTATCACCTATCTCAAGTCCCGCAACATTTTGAAATTTAATAGTGATGCCCGAACGGTTTGAATTAAGAGAAAAGTTCTTCGCCCACCCCAGTATCCAAATAAAAAGGAGGATGGAGACAATAACGGTAAGTCCAACTTTTATATCAGTTTTTCTTTGATCTTTCATTTTTTAGTTCCGCTTCAATGATTACTTTAATATTTTCTAAATCTTTTTGAGTTACGAGGCTGTCGTCCAGGTATTGCTTTATGCTGTCCACCAGATCATTTACCGTATTTAAGTTAACGGTCTTCATTTTCGTGATATCTTTTGTAAAACTATTTAAATGAACAAACAACGAATCTTTTTCGGGTGTTGCTTTCACAAACCTCAATTCATCTTTCAAGTCTTTCGTCATATAATTTACGGAGAATTTTTTAATGGGATTGACGATATAATCATCCATTTTATTCGTTGCAACATAAAAAATCACGGCAAAAAATATTGTTGATGCAATCAATCCTTTGATAAGACAACCGGTTTTCATTTCATTTTCTCAACACGAATCTTCAGTATTCTCTTCTTACGAATTTTCAGTACGGTAAATTTATAATCTTCAATGTTAATTGAAAATTTTTCCTTTGGAATTGTTCCCGCTTCGTTCAAAAGATACCCCCCGACCGTATCAAAGTCCTGGTTCTTTGCAGTAATAGACAGGTTGAAAAACTCATTGACTTCCGATAAAGAGGTTGAACCAACGAGTACAAAAGTGGTCTCATCAATTCTTTTGATTTTATCTTCTTCTTTATCAAATTCATCACGAATTTCCCCAACAATTTCCTCTAAGATATCTTCTAAAGAAATCAGTCCCGCAGTTCCCCCGTATTCATCCACTGCAATTGCGAGATGAATATTTTTTTCTTGAAATAAGTGCAAGAGTTCAGAGATAATTTTCGTTTCGGGAACAAAAATAACTTTTCTTAAACATTTAGCGAGAAAGAAATTTTCTTTTTTAGAGTTTATTGAAAAATAGGGAAGTAAATCTTTAGCATAAAGAATTCCCTGAATTTCATCAATATCCTCCTTATACACAGGAATTCTGCTGTGTCCAGATGATTTTATCACCGAAATAATATGATCAAGCTCAGCGTCCGATTCAACAGCAACAATATCAACGCGGGGAATCATTATTTCTTTTACAAGAACGTTTTTATAATTCACCAGGCTTTCAATTAATTCCTGTTCATTTTCTTTAAGCGTTCCATACTCATGCCCGAGATGCGCCACGTGCCTAAAATCAGTATGACTTATTGCGCTTCCCTTTTTGTACTTAGCTAATTTGGAAGTTGAAAGACGTAAAAGTTCTGTCATCATTTCAGAAACAGGAAAAATAATTGCATGGATTAAAAACATCGGAACAGCAATTATTTTAGCATAGAATTCTGGATTTTTGCTTGCAAATATTTTGGGAAGCAGCTCCCCGAAGAGAACTAAAAGGAGTGTGAGAAGCACAATTTGAATCGTTAAAACTAAATTTTCGGGGAACTTATAGACCTGGATAATTTCAAGTGAAAGAGAAACTGCGAGTATCGAAATGGCAGTATTTATTAGTGTATTTCCGATGAGAATTGTAACGAGCAATCGTTTCGGAAACTCCAATAAATGCAGCAGATACCGCTGAATAACAGCATGAGAAAAGAATTGTCCGCCCGTGCCGGATTTTATTTTTTTTGGGTCTAACGAAAATAATGCAACCTCAGACCCTGAAAAGAAAGCCGAAAGAAAAAAACAAAGCAGTAGTAAAACTGCTTTGTAAGAATATAAAAATTCCAATTGCCAATCACCTAACCCGGATAAACCGGAAATCACAAAAAACAAATACCAAATAATTTTGGATGAATGATTGAATGTGTGCACGAACGAATGAAATATATCCATTCATCAATTCATTTTCATTCAGTCATTCGATCGTTTTATTTGTCTCATTAAAATTTTGCCAATTATTGTATTGACTTGATTGTTAATGTACTACATTTATCCGAAGACGCTGCCTATGGAAAAACCTACCTGTCCACCATATTACCGACAGAGAGGTAGGTAAAAAAAAGAAAATGAATAATGAATATCGAAAAAGGAATTCCGAATGATAAAGTTGATTTACTTCTTGCTTTACCTTCAAAATTAATTATTCTTTGTTCATTATTCGAAATTCAATTATCGTTAACAAGTTAGTGGTAACGGTTTTTTAAGTTTCAGTTACTATAAAGCTTAGAAAGGAAGATCCTCTGCTTCTCCTTCGGGAGCAATTGTCTCTCCTTCCGATGAATTCTGTGAAGAAGAAGATGATGATGTATCGCTGCTTCGCCCATCTAACGGAATAATCCGGTCAGTGATAATTTTGGTGGAATATTTTTTATTCCCGTCTTTATCGGTATAATTATCAGTCTGTATTCTTCCTTCGACATAGACTTTAGCACCCTTCTTAAGTACTTCCTTAAAATAATCTGAAAGATTAAACGAAACGAGATTATGCCACGTTGTTTCGTTTACCCAATTTCCATCCTTTCCTTTGTAACTATTTTCTGTTGCAATAGAAAAGGTAGTAACTGAAACGTTAGAAGGCGAAACTCTTGTTTCAGAATCTCTGCCAAGATTGCCAATTAACATTACTTTATTTAAAGAGAAAGCCATAAAACCTCCAAATAATAATTAATGAAATTAAAGAACTTATTAGATCACAAATTAAGGATTAACTACAATGAAAGCATCCTTAAAATCTTTTGAATTCCATAAGACATTTCTCACTGATTCAGCTTCAGCTTTAGATGCAAAGGGAGGCAGCTGCACAACATAAAGTTTAAATTCTTCCGAATAAGAAACAATAAGCTCCTTCGCTAATTTCTTTTTGCTTAATGCAGCAAACTCATCAGCTTTAGCTTTTGTGGAAAAAGCTCCAAGTTGTACTGAAAATTTTTTAACCGGTTGTTCTGCCGGAACATCTGCAAGAACTTCTGACGGGCTTTCGGTCGAATCAACTCCGGACGCATCGAAAACATACTCTTCCTTTTGAATTTCTTTTTCTTCTTTTGTCTGCTCTTCGGAAGAGGAACAGCCAATCACAAAGAAAAATGAAAACGGAATCATTAAAAGAAATATTCTACGCATACCTTATCCTTTAAAAAAGAAGGATGGCAAAAAGCCATCCTTCTTATTAAATGAATTAAAACAAGAGATGATCAAATGCACCAGCCGGGAATTTTGGAATTCCAAAATGATCAAAGCTGATTTTCTTCCCAAGTATAATACTTGGAGTAATTGCAGCAACATCAACCATCGGAATATTTCCTCCCCATATTTGATTGATCACCTTTATAAACTCATTTGCAATAATTGCATGAGCATGGTTTGTTGGATGAACTCCATCTAAGGAGAACAGTCCACCGGAAATGTATCCGGTAGTAAATTTAATTCCGCCATAATAAGTGCCGCCGGAAAAATCTTTTGCCCGGATAGCATTAAAGAAGGCGTATACATTAACCATTCCAAATCCACGGTTACGTGCAAGGCTATCAATTGAAGCATTGAAATTTGATGTTGCAGTTCTGGCTGTAACTATTTCATCTGCATCCAAAGTTAATGCATCCGGGAAAGGATTTTGAGGATGGAAACCAAACGGTTTTGTTGTATCCAAACCTGCGATTGATGCTAAAACTGCAGCCAAAGGAAGACCTTTTGATGCTGCAATATAACGGTACCAAGCTCCAGTCGGCTGCCCTAAATAGCCAGTCCAACTTCCCGCAACTAAGGTTAAATCAACTTTACCTGTTAACAATCCAATAGAATCAACGGCTGCAGTAGGATCAACAGCGGCTGCACCATGTTTCTGATAAAATAACCCTTGCAACCCGTTGGCTGTCCAACCAGCGCCGAGAGCTAATTTTGGACCAACGGTATTAAAGAACGGAATAGCCGTCACATCAGGAAGATTTGCAACTACTACTTTTGTGTTTAACGATTTCAAACTATCTGCCATTGCACGATACAATGCATCGAAGGTCGCCGCACCCGTTGGAGCTGTGGGAGAAGCTCCTCCGCTTGTTGCAAAACCGAGCACATCATTATTCCCTATCCAAACAGTAAGTAAGGTTGGGTTCAACACTTTCGCTTGCTTAAATTGGGAACCAATATTCAAAGCGCTATTTCTAAGAATCAAGTCAAACATTGGATTTGCGACGCCGCCAAATATTTTTGATCCGCAGTCTTGAGAATTCGTAGCATTTAGAACATCGTATAATAAAGCTCCTGGAACGCCTAAGTTATTGTACGGCGCTGCATATGCCAAATTAGTTGGAGCACCGACAGCGGGATTATTTGTAATAGTTGGAGTACTTGTTGCAAAATTAAATGCCGTTAATTCCATTCTTCCACCGGTACCGGGGTCTGAATAGATCGGCATTGCAAATGAAACACCAACTTGTTTTGCGATAAGATTTCCGTATGCATGAACTTGAGCACTTTCAAATAAAGCACCTGATTGATAACCTGCAGTAATGCTGTTTCCGATCGTAACAAAACGATCATAGCTTGCAGTACCGGAGGTTGGGGCAGTCAATTCACTGCGGTCTTCGCATCCAACGAAAACAAGAGCGACCACACTAAAAGTTAAAAGGACATTTAATATTTTTTTCATAGCTTCTATACCTCCAATGGTTATAAGTTATATGATAAACTGAGTGAAAACAAATTAGCTGTTGAGT
>MNVA01000037.1 GCA_001871325.1 Ignavibacteria bacterium CG1_02_37_35 | reverse complement strand
ATAAGGTACTACGTTTTTCCCAAGACCCTGCTTGTGAAAAAAGCTAAAGGAAAAAATGAATAATGAATATCGAACAAGGAATTTCGAATGATGAAGTTAAAATACGGATTGCATTCACTTCGAAATTCAATATTCCTTGTTCAATATTCGATATTTAATTATCGTTAACATGTTAGCGATAGCGATTCTCTAAGTGCCTAACAACCAGAGATCGGAATGGCTGCATGGAACTGAATGGCTCAGCGTTTTCCATTCGATTATGCAATCATTCGTTCAAGAGTTATGTTTTGGCTCGTTCAGGTCAAGCAATATTTCTTTTGATTAAACTAAAATATTTTCCCGTCCCTTGTTTCTAAAAAAATATTCCCCTATTTTTATGTAGATTGAATCTAAATAATAAGTGAGAAAACTTTGGCGATACAAAATGCAGCCGACATCTTTAGAGAATTTCTAAAGAACGGAAGTAACCGGATAACTCCCGAGCGCTTTGAGATCCTCGATGCCGCTTTGGAATTTAAGGGACATTTTTCTGCTGATGAGCTCTTCATCGAAATGAAAAAGAAAAATTCCCTTATCTCACGAGCTACTGTTTACAATACACTTGAACTCTTAGCTCAGTGCGAACTCCTTTCCATTTGCAACTTCGGCGATAAAATGAAAAGGTTTGAAAGCAATTTTAAGAAACAATTGCACGATCACCTTATCTGTGTTGACTGTGGGAGGATCCTTGAATTTGCCTCCAATGGTTTGGACAAGATAGAGCAGCAAGTTTGCCGGGATTTAAATTTTCTTCCGTCAAGTTTTTCATTTAATATTTTTGCCCGCTGCAAAAAAGGAAAGAATTGTAAGTATTTTCATGGGAATTAAAACATTGGACACTATCAAAAAAGGGACTTACTTTACCATTGAAAAACTTCCTTCCGGAATCATCAAAGTGCAGCTGATCAGGCTTGGAATATCGGTAGGGGATACCATTTTTTGTCTGGGACGATTACCCGGCGGAACCATCATCGTTCAGAAAAACCGGCAGGAAATTGCGATTGGATACGAACTCGCCAGGTCAATTTTTGTAAAAATTAAAATTACTTGAGAAGAGATTGAAAGACGTTATCGAACATAAAGAACATCACCTGCACTTAGAAAATGTTTTATTGAGCGGGACAGGCGGCGGTATCCAAAAAATTGTTCTTGTCGGAAATCCGAATGTCGGCAAATCGCTTTTTTTTAATTATTTAAGCGGAACGTACGTTGATGTCTCAAACTTCCCCGGAACGACCGTTTCAATTACGAAAGGATTTTATAAAAATTCCGAAGTGTACGATACCCCCGGAGTTTACGGCGTTTCTTCGTTTAATGACGAAGAAAAAGTCGCGCGTGATATCATTCTTGAAGCTGATATCGTTATTAATGTTATCAACTCGCTTCATCTTGAAAGAGACCTCTTTCTTACTCTACAATTAATTGATATGGGAAAGAAGATTTCCGTCTTTCTAAATTTTAGCGATGAATTGATCAAAAGAAAAATTAAGATTGATACAGAAAAACTTTCGGAGCTTCTCGGAGTTCCGGTTTACGAAACTTCAGCGGTTAAAAAAATCGGTTTTGAAAAACTTGATGAAGCAATTGCAACAGCCAAAGTTGGTATCCAGCCAGACGGGCTGCATCACGTTTTGCATGAGACTTTAAATCGAGTAGGTTCTCAAGCCGAAGCGTTATTGATAACCGAAGGAGATGAGTTTACAGCCGCTAAACACGGTATCCCGTGCGGTTCGGGAGATGATAGGGAGTTTATTTACATTGAACGAAGAAACCGTGTTAATGAAGTTGTGTCATCAGTTGAACGTGAAGATTCACCGAAGGGACTTTTCTTTAATGCTTTAGGTAAGTACTCGCTAAACCCGATTACGGGAATTCCAATTTTACTTGTGATGCTTACGGTTCTTTATTTTTTTATCGGAGATTTTGTTTCGCAAAGAGTCGTAAACTTTACTGAAAAAACGATCGGCAAAAAATATTTTGAGTATTATCTGAAATCGTATGTGGCAAATTATACTCCCTCCGAAATTGCGGTTACTTTAAAAGATGAAGCGGATCCGGCAAATAGAATAAGAATTTATACCTTTAAAGAAAATCTGAAGAAAGATTCGAAAAAAGAACAAGAATTTAAGCACGTCTCACGGGATGAGAATGCCGTAGTTGATTTCAAGTTTTCCAATTGGATGGCAAAACTTTTATTTGGTGAGTTCGGCATAATCAGTATGACAATTACGTATTTGTTGTTTCTGCTTTTGCCGCTTGTTTCGGCATTCTATTTTGCAATGGCGTTAATGGAGGACAGCGGGTATCTTCCGCGCCTGGCAACTATGCTTGATAGAATGATGAATAGAATAGGATTGAACGGTAGGGCTGTCATTCCGATATTGCTTGGATTCGGCTGTGTAACTATGGCGGCAATCACTACACGGCTGCTCGGCAGCGAAAGAGAAAAAACTATTGCTACGGCAATTTTGATGTATGTTATTCCCTGTTCGGCGCAGCTTGCCGTAATTGCCGTTTTGTTAAGCGGAGCGGGAATAGCTCCATTGCTTATTTATGTAACGGTTATATTTTCAACGCTCGTTGTTATCTCAACAACATTAAATAAATTTTTACCAGGGCAATCAACTCCCCTTTTAATTGATTTACCGATCATGCGTTTACCAAGATTAGACAACGCTTTCAAAAAAACTTTTTTTAGAGCGTATGGATTTATGAAAGAAGCATCCGTCTGGTTCTTTGTCGGTGCTTTAGCGGTTGGACTTTTAGATATCGCCGGGATGTTAACCGTCTTTCAGGATATTCTTGCGCCGGTAACAACGCATTGGCTTAAACTGCCTAAAGCAGCCGCAACTGCTTTTGTGATGGGAGTTGTAAGAAGAGATTTCGGAGCTGCAGGGTTGTTCGGCTTACATTTAATGCCGATGCAGATCACCGTTGCACTTATAACCATAACGTTATTTGTTCCCTGTATCGCTGCTTTTATTATCATGATAAAAGAACGCGGGGTGAAAGAAGGACTAATCATCTGGTTCAGTGCGTGGGTCTTCGCCTTTTTAATCGGCGGTATCGTCGCTCAAATTATTATTTAATTTGTATGATGAAAAAAAAACAAGATAAATCAACGCCAAAATATCCCATCGTTTGGAAGAAAAAAGATTTTTCAATTAAAATCTTCTGCTCCATTCCGAATATTGCAACCGGAATTTTACTAACTGCCGCAGAAAATCATTTTGTAATTGATCCGGGTGATGGAATTCTTCGTGATTTGAGCAAGGAGCTCGGCGTGGAAAGTTTGAAAAAAATTTCCCATATTTTCGTTACTCATGGGCACCACGATCACCTTGGCGGGGTTTGGTCTCTGCTTACTTATTTACGCGTAATGAACAAAACCTCCCGGCTTAAAATCTATTACCCGGTTGGCTGCATAGAAATTGAAAGCATCTACCAGGCTTTCACAAAAGTTTATGCAAATGATCTTCCTTATAAAATTGAATTGAAAAAAATCAGCAGCGGTAAAAATTTTTCCGTAAAAAATGTAAAGGTTAAACCTTTTGCGGTCCTTCATAAAGAATTTCTTCCTAATAAAAAAAATAAAAGAATTGTTCCCGCATTGGGGTTCAATTTCACCTACGGGGGGAAAACTATTTGCTACGGCGGTGATACCGGTTATTGCGATTCTTTGGTAAAAGCCGCAAATGGTGCTGACCTTGCTGTTCTTGAGGCTGGGCATAAAGATGCTGTTGACGATGATATGCACATGACGATAGAAGAAGCCCATTTCATAGGAAAATCAGCTAATAAATATGTTCTCGTACATATTCCCGAATAAATAAACTCTGATTTTTTACGAACAATTCTTATCTTTTAAATAGATTTAATAATCAATCTGGAGACTTATGAAATTCTTTCTGTTAATTTTTCTGGCGGGAGCTCTCTACTGCCAAACTACTGATTCATTTCGCTTACCCGAAGAAAAACATCTTACGAACATTCGTATGTTGACTCCTGAAGGAGAGAACGCCGAAGCTTATCTCTCCTTCAATGAAAAAAAATTAATTTATCAAACCACCCACGGGAGCCTTCAATGCGACCAAATTTTCACAATGAATATTGACGGCAGCGATAAAAAACTTGTTTCAACCGGGAAGGGAAGAACAACGTGTTCGTATTTTCTCCCGGGAGATTCTTTAATTATTTATGCTTCAACTCATCTAGCAGATGAAAACTGTCCACCATTGCCGGACAGATCAAAAGGTTATGTTTGGAAGTTATATGAATCGTTCGATATTTATTCTGCAGATGCTGATGGTTCAAATGTGAAAAGATTAACTTCCACGGATGGATATGATGCCGAAGCTACTATTTCACCCAAAGGGAATAAAATTATTTTTACGTCAACACGCGATGGTGACCCTGAGCTTTATCTAATGGATTTAGACGGTTCAAATCAAATTAGATTAACGCACGAAAAAGGTTATGACGGTGGAGCTTTCTTCTCAAATGATGGATCGAAAATTGTTTTTCGTGCAAGCCGCCCAAAAACTGAAAAGGATTTGGTTGATTACAATGACCTCGTAAAAAATGGATATGTCCGTCCAACTGCACTTGAAATTTTTACGATGGATGCCGATGGGAAAAACATGCAGCAGATCACCCATCTCGGTAAAGCGAGTTTTGCTCCCTTCTTTTCTCCCGACGCAAAAAAAATAATTTTTTCGTCAAACACGGGGAGTAAAACAGGAAGAGATTTCAATTTGTTCATGATTAATTCCGATGGTACCGGGATAGAACAAATAACTTTTTATGAATCCTTTGACGGCTTCCCGATGTTTACCAGAGACGGGAAACATTTAATTTTTGCTTCAAACCGCTGCAGCAAAAAAGAAGGTGACACAAACATCTTTATTGCGGACTGGATTGAGTAAGCTGATATAATTAAAATAATGCACTTAAAAAACGATATTGCTAACACACTAACGAGAATTAAATATCGAATAATGAACAAGCCTGCCCGGCTAAGACGGGGAATGATGAATGTCGAAGTGATCTTATTTTAACTTCATCATTCGAAATTCCTTGTTGGATATTCATTATTCTTCTCCCCTTTTGGCTTTTTTCCTACACGGCGTCTGGGAAAAATGTATTACTTTCTCCCTAAAGTTTGTGTAATTCGCCGTGTCGAATTGTTTTTTGTGATTTCTGGTTTACCCGGCTTATTGCGGGGGTCGTCCGGGTTGGGTAAACTTGACTTGATCACCTTAATAGCTCTATACGCAGAGCAGAAGAAATAGTCGCCTATTTGAAAGCGAAAATCAAGTCGAAATTGTACTTGGCTTTTTTGTTATTTCTTCGCTACAGCGAAACAGCTTATTGATTTAGCTCAAATCTCACTCGGCTTATGAATTATTTCATCTTTTATCAACCAAGATTTTCTTAATTTCTTTTTGAAACTAATATCCTTTTAAATCTTTTGGATTTTTAATGAATAGACTATTACTATTATCTATGTTATTCCTTTTTTCGGCACAATCATTTGCGCAATACGCATCTGTTTGGGATCAAGTTCCTTCAAAAATAAAAGATAGAAAATCTTTTAAAAGATTGGAATGGTTCTACCGGCAGCGTGCGTTTCCTTTAGACACAATCCCTTTGACGAAATATTTCAGTGAAAAGGAGAAGCAGATAGCAATTGATAAATTATCCCTCTCCAAAACTAAAGCTCAAGTTTCATGGGGAGCCATCGGACCAAAATCAATTACTTCAGGCTGGCCTTTTATTTGGGGAAATTTTAGCGGCAGAATCCGCGGACTTGCGGTGCATCCCGTTGATCCAAATATTGTTTATATCGGGGCTGCTGCAGGAGGCATTTGGAAAACAACAAACGGCGGAAGTGCCTGGCAAGATTTATCAAATCAATTTGAACTCTTAACTTTCGGCGCTATAGCAATTGATCCTCAAAATCCGGAAACCGTTTTTGCGGGCACCGGAGAACTGCTTGCAGGATGGGATATGAATACTTATTCCGGCGATGGAATTTATAAGTCAACCAACGGTGGTAGTAGTTGGACGAAAATCAATCAAGGAATTGGCAGTTCCACACATGTGGCAGCTATTGCGGTTAGTCCCGGTAATTCGAATATAATACTTGCAGCATTAGCCAGCGGGAATTGGTTCAAAGGAGATATGGCAAACGAAGGAATATGGAGAAGCACCGATGGAGGTGCAGCTTGGACTAAAGTGAAAACAGTGCAAGACCCGAACGACATCGTTTTCCATCCGACCGACCCGAATAGAGTTTACTTTTCTTCCGGAGGAGGTTTTACTACTGCAGGTTTCTATTCCTCGACGAATGCGGGTTTAAACTGGGTTCAATCCAATACCGGGTTACCATCCACTCCATTAATTGTTCGGATGCAAATTGCGATTGCAAATTCTGCTCCCGCTACGCTCTATTCATACATTTATACAAACCAAACCGACTTCACCTCAAAGGCTTATAAATCAACTGATAATGGAACAAGCTGGGCGCAAATTTCAGCTGAAAAAAATCTCGGTGGAAGTTATGATGGTTCAACGTGGGATGATCAAGGCTGGTATGATCTTGCTTTAGCGGTGAAGCCAACGGATCCAAATTTTGTTCTCTTCGGAAATATAGAGTTCCATAAAACAACCAATGGTTCAACAATAAACGTTGTACGAAATGTGTCAGGTCCATTCAGCGGAACAACTGCATGGGACAGTCCCATGCATGTTGATTATCATAAGATTGTTTTTGCTCCTTCCAATTCAAATTACGTCTATACCGGCTGCGACGGAGGAATTTATAAATCAACTAACGGCGGAACATCGTGGTCTTCGGTTAATAATTCAATTTCTACACTTCAATTTTACAGGCTTGCCTCTCATCCTACAAATGAAAATATTCTGCTTGGAGGCGCTCAGGATAACGGCGTTTTTAGAACAACGAATAAAGGCAGCACAAGCTGGAGCTTTGTTTCTACCGGTGACGGAATGGAATGTTTTTATGATTATACAAATCCGAATATCGTTTATTATAGTACGCAAAACGGGAGTTTCACCAAATCAACTGATGGCGGCGTAAATAATTGGTCTGACATTACTCCCCCATGGGATGGAACTCCGGCATGGACTACCCCATTTGCAATGCATGTAACCGACCATACTATCCTCTACACTGCTTCCACGGGCTTTTGGAAATCTACAAACTCAGGCGCTTCATGGACAAATATTTCTCCCGCGGCGGCAAAAAAAACAATCGTTTCTTTCAATCAAAGTAAAGTAAATCCTAACAACTTTATTTTAGCGGCAGGCGAATATTCCACCATACCGCAAATTAAAGTTTCAACTGATGGAGGAATAAATTGGATCGAGAGAACTTCAACCATCCCTACACCCAACAACTATATTGCACGGGTTGTAACTGATCCGGGCAATGCAAATACTGTATATTTTGTCCGCTCCGGTTTCGGCGCCGGAAAAGTATTCCGATCAACAGATTTGGGAAATAGCTGGGTAAACATCAGCGGAAATTTACCCGATGTTCCATGCAGCGATCTTTTTATTGATCCGGTGAACACCGCTTACATGTATGTTGGAAATGATTTTGGTGTATATTACACGACAAACAGCGGGGCGACCTGGAATAGATTAGGAGAGGGAATGCCTTACGTTCCCGTTCTAGATTTTAGTTATTTCAACAATGGAACAAAAAGACTGTTGCGCGCGGCAACTCATGGACGATCAGCTTTTGAAATTAATTTAAATGATATTCTGACTGCAATTTCAACAGAAGAAACTTCAACGATTTCGCCAAAACAATTTTCTTTAGAGCAGAATTTTCCGAATCCTTTTAACCCGGCAACGATCATTAAATTTTCCGTTCCGCAGAAAAGTTTTGTTTCTCTAAAAGTTTTTGATGTGTTGGGAATAGCGGTACAAACTTTAGTTGGAGAAGAAAGACCCGCCGGGAATTATGAAGTTACTTTTGATGCGGCAAAATTACCTTCGGGCGTTTACTTTTACACTTTGCAGACAAATAATTTTCTTGCAACCAAAAAATTAATAGTATTGAAATAAAGTATGAAATATTCAAGATCGGAGGAACAAATGGAGACAAAAAAAGAAGTAGTTCTGTTCAGCAGCTTAAAAAAGATTCTTTTCTTTTCTCTGCTTCTTTCCAACTCTCTCTTTTGCCAATTTACAAACATCCGTGTTGATGCCGCTTCAACCACCAATGCAGAAGAAGTCACAATTGCCATCAATCCAACGAATCCCGCACAAGTTGCAGGTGGTGCAAACATTAATTACAATTTCTTCTCTTCAGATTCTGCAAAAACTTGGACGCAAGGAACACTTACTTCTTCGCTCGGAGTTTGGGGTGATCCTTGTGTAATTTATGATGGATTGGGAAATTTATATTTCGCGCATCTTTCCTACCCGGGATATGTTTCTGCAAACTGGATAGACAGAATAGTAGTTCAAAAATCTACCGATAACGGTAAAACCTGGAATGACGGAAAAGGAATTTATTTCAACCCGCCTAAGCAGCAGGACAAAGAATGGCTCGCAGTTGATCTTCATTCGCAATTTAAAAATAATCTTTATGCAAGCTGGACGGAGTTTGATAAATACGGTTCTTCAGCAAAATCAGACAGCACGAGAATTCTATTTTCACGTTCAACTGATCAGGGTGAATCATGGTCACGTGCAGTAAGGGTAAGCGACCGGGGCGGTAACTGTATTGATGAAGACAATACCGTCGAGGGTGCAGTTCCGGCAGTGGGTTTAAACGGTGAGGTGTATGTAACATGGGCTGGTCCATCGGGAATTATGTTTGATAAATCTCTTAACGGCGGCGGCTCTTTCGGAAAAGATATTTTTGTTACTTCACAGCCGGGCGGCTGGGATTTTATGGTTCCCGGAATTAACCGCTGTAACGGTATGCCGATAACGTTATGCGATACAAGTTGGTCTCCAACCAGGGGAAACATTTACGTTTGTTGGGGTGATCAACGCAATGGAACAGACAATTCGGATGTCTTTGTAATAAAATCAACTGACGGCGGAAACACCTGGGGAAATGTCGTTCGTGTGAATAATGATAACTCAACCCGTCATCAGTTTTTCCCGTGGATGGCAATTGATCAGACAACCGGAAGTCTTTATGCGGTTTTTTATGATAGAAGAAACACATCCGGTTATGCAACTGATGTCTATCTGGCAAAGTCTTCAAACGGTGGGGAAAGTTTTGAAAATTTCAAGATCAGCCAATCTTCCTTCACTCCAACTTCTTCAATCTTTTTCGGTGATTACACAAACATCGCAGCTTTCAACAAAAAAGTTTATCCAATATGGATGCGGCTTGACGGTGGAAAACTCAGCGTTTACACCGCTTTGATTACCGATACGCTAAGTGTGGTGGATGTAGAAAATGAAATTGAAAAAGTCTATAATTTTCAGTTGTATCAGAATTTTCCAAATCCTTTTAATCCTACAACATCAATTCTCTATAATTTAAAAGAAGAAAGTTTTGTCCTGCTAAAAATCTATGATGTGCTTGGAAAAGAAGTTGAGGTTTTGGTAAACGAAAACAAATCTGCCGGACAGCACGAAATATTTTTTAATGCAAAGAATATTACATCGGGAATTTATTTTTACAGTTTGTCAGCAGGAAATGTTCATGACATGAAGAAGATGATCGTACTTAAATAAGCAGGCGGAAGAAAGCGGCGGACAATGATAAAAGCACCCGTGATTTGCAACTCGAGGAAGTTTATATCGCATAATGGTTCGAATAGAAAGCACAACCAAACATCCCCTAACCGGTCTGAAAAAATTGATGATAGAAAAAAATGAATAAATATCTGTAAAATGAATAAGATACTCAGTTCTGCGACCATTTTTTTTAGCTTCCCCTTGACATTAATGGTTTCTTCACTTAGCTTTACAACCAAAATTATGAAAAACATCACCGGAACATATTACCGCACTAATTTTACAACCAGCCGCTTATTTTGGTGGTGGTTTAGTACGTGCGGTTGTACATCCCAGTGATTTTTGAGAAACAATAAAATTTTAAAAACCCTTCTCAGAACCAACTGGGAAGGGTTTTTTGTTTTTAGTAAACGATAAACGAAAAATGACAATAGAAAAATTTTCCGAATTAGCTGAAGAGTTCAATCTAATCCCGGTGTATGAAATTATTACGGCGGATCTGTTAACTCCAGTTCTCGCCTATCTCAAAATACGCGAGAACGGGAAGCAAAGTTTTTTGCTGGAATCGGTTGAAGGCACTCTCAATCTTGCGAGGTATTCATTCATCGGAAAGAATCCCGAGAAGATATTTTTTAACAAACATCTTTTACTTACGAAAAAGATAGCGAGCGAAGAAGAGACATTTGAAAAAAATATCTTCGAATACATCAGAGCCGAATTGAAAAAATATAAACAGCCAAAAATTGATGAACTCCCCGATTTTACCGGAGGAATTGTCGGTTTTCTCGGATACGAAACTATTTCCCTTATCGAAAAAATTGTTCCCCGGAAAGAGAACGGCTTCGATAATCCCGATTCCATTTTCGGCATCTACAAAACAATTCTTGCGTTCGACCATTACAAACATCAAATCATTTTAATTTCCAATGTGAATGTAAATGCTTTTCAATCAATTGAAGAAGCTTTTCAATCAGGCAAAAAAGAACTATCAAAACTCCGTGCAGATTTAAAAAAGCCGCTTGAGTTTTCATCCGACTTTTCCTCCCGGCATGAATATTCTACGGATCTATCGGACAATGATTTTTTTAAATTAGTCGAAGCGGGTAAACAAAACATAGTGGAGGGAGATATTTTTCAAATCGTTTTATCAAAAAGATTTTCCACTACCTATACGGGTGATCTCTTCAACGTTTACCGGGCGCTCCGTATTATCAATCCTTCGCCCTATATGTATCACCTTGAATTTGAAAATGATTTTACCGTTATCGGAACTTCGCCGGAAGATCTATTAAAAGTAAAAAACAAAAAGGCGCAACTGCTTCCAATTGCAGGAACTCGCGGAAGAGGACAAACAAGTGAAGAAGACAAACGGCTTGAAGAAAATTTATTGAACGATCCGAAAGAATTAGCGGAACATACCATGTTGGTTGATCTCGGAAGAAATGATTTAGGCAGAGTATGTAAGTTTGATTCAATTAAAGTTTCCGAGTTGATGAAAATACAACGCTACTCTCACGTGATGCACATCGTTTCAAAAGTTGAAGGAGAACTTGCGGAAGATCGGGATGCAATTGATGCTTTACAAGCTTGCTTCCCGGCTGGAACAGTTGCCGGTGCGCCCAAAATCCGCGCGATGCAATTGATTTACAAATACGAACAGCTTCGTAGAAATGTCTATGCAGGCGCAGTCGGTTACTTTGATTTTTCCGGCAACCTGGATATGTGTATTGCTATCAGAACATTATTTGCAAAAGGAAAAACATTGTACTGGCAAGCCGGAGCCGGTATTGTCGCTGACAGCACTCCCGAACTTGAAGCAAAGGAAATTAGAAACAAAGCCGCAGTATTGCTAAACGCATTACAATATGCAGAGGTGATTGATGAAAATATTAGTAATTGATAATTACGATTCGTTCACCTATAATCTTGTACAGCTTGTAGGAAGATTTGAAAAAAATATTCTTGTAAAAAGGAATGATGAGATCACTGAACAAGAAATCAAATCGTTAAATCCCGATAAAATTATTATCTCTCCTGGACCCGGTAGACCCGAAGACTCCAATATTTCTTTAGCTGCTCTTCAAAAGTTTGGAGTGAAAATTCCTGTACTGGGGGTATGTCTCGGACACCAGGCTATTGGTATTTCATTTGGCGCTAAGGTAATAAAAGCCAAAATTTTGATGCACGGCAAGACTTCACTTATTCAACATGATAATAAAACCATCTTCAAAAATGTTCAGCAAAACTTTGAAGCGACACGTTATCATTCACTTATTATCGAAAAGGGATCGATCCCCTCTTCACTGGAAATAACCTCGTGGACAGACGATGGCGTTATCATGGGTATCCGCCACAGGACTTTTCCGATTGAAGGGATCCAATTTCATCCTGAATCTATTTTAACTGTTGAAGGGAAATCTATTATAAAAAACTGGTTGTCTTTATGATAAAAAACATTTTAGAAAAAGTAATCGCAAAACAACATCTTACATTTGATGAATCGTTCAAAGTAATGAACAGCATAATGAACGGCGAAGTAAATAACTCGCAACTTGCCGGTTTACTCATCGGCTTGAAATCAAAAGGGAAATCATCTACAGAAATTGCCGGCTTCGCTTCCGCAATGAGAGAAAGAAGCACAAAAATTAAAACGAACGGCAAAACAACAATTGATGTATGCGGTACGGGGGGCGACAATTCCGGCACCTTCAATATTTCTACTGCGGTGGCTTTTGTTGTTGCAGGGGCGGGAATAAGTGTCGCAAAGCATGGGAATAGATCCATTTCAAGTCTTTGCGGAAGCGCTGATGTTTTACAGGAACTCGGAATCAATATTAATTTAGCGCCCGAACAAGCAGAGAGTGCCTTGCACAAAATTGGAATTGCATTTTTATTTGCGCCAAATTTTCATCCGGCAATGAAACATGCTGCTCCGGTACGAAAAGAACTTGGAGTAAAAACTATTTTTAATATGCTCGGACCATTGACAAATCCAGCGGGAGTAAAACACCAGCTTATAGGGACGTTTGATGAACGGGCTGCGGAGTTAATGTGTGCTGCTGCCGAATATTTGGGATTTGAGAAAGTCTGTTTTGTTTGTACCAATAAACGTTTCGACGAAATTTTATTGAAAGGCGAAACCAAGGTCTTTGAATTTGATAGAAAATTAGGAACAAAAACTTATGTCATTTCAAATGAAACTTTTTCTTATCCAAAAGTACCGCTAGAAGAAATTGCCGGAGGAGATGCAAAAACAAACGCTGAAATTATTTTAAGTGTTTTAAAGGATAAAACGCTCAACGGAGCGTTTTATACAGTCTGTGCAAATGCCGCGATGGCATTATACATTGCAAACTATTCCAACGATCTCGAAGTATGTAAACTAGCCGCAGAAGCATCAATCCATTCCGATTTAGCTTATCAAAAATTAATCGCGTTAAGGGATTTTGCGGGATGAATTTTCTAAAAACCATAGTTGATGTAAAAAAACAAGAAGTTGATGAATTAAAACGGAAGTTTTCGATCTCATCTTTTCGCGATTTTGAATTTTATTATCAGAAGTCTCTTCCCTTTTCTCCGGCGCTGCAAAAAGAAAAAGCAATCGCCGTAATCGCCGAAATAAAAAAAGCGTCCCCTTCTAAAGGAATAATAAGAGAAAATTTTGATCATTTGAAAATAGCAAAGACTTACTTCGAGAACAATGTTGACTCGGTTTCAATTTTAACGGATGAGAAATTTTTCCGGGGAAATATTAATTACTTAAAGGATATCGCTCAATTTAAAACAGCGCCGCTTCTGCGTAAAGATTTTATAATTGATGAGTTGCAAATTCACCAGGCTAAGGCTTTCGGTGCAGACGCAATTTTATTGATTTGTGAAGCGCTTGATAAATCAGTAATACCTGAATTAACTTTGTGCGCAAATGAAATTGGTCTTGAGGTACTATTGGAATTGCATTCAGAAAAACAACTTGATAAAATTAACCAAAACATAAATAAAATTATTGGAGTGAATAACAGAGACCTTGAGTCCTTTGATGTCAATTTGAAAACCTCGATCAATTTACGGCAATCTTTTAACGAAGATATAATTTTTGTTTCGGAAAGCGGAATAACGACACAACAAGATATTTTTGAATTAAAACAGATCGGTGTGCATGCTGTTTTAGCAGGCGAACATTTCATGAAGCAAATAAATATCCATTCAGCAATCCATGAATTCCAAACCTGGTGCGGCTATGAAAGTTAAAATCTGCGGAATAACCAATATTGAAGATGCTTTGCTTGCAGAACAACTTGGCGCTGATGCAATTGGTTTTATTTTTTACAAGGCGAGCAAGAGGTATGTTGCCCCCGAAAGAGCAAAAATGATTTCGCAAGAACTTTCTGCGTTTACGTTGAAAGTCGGAGTTTTTGTAAACGAACCGGTTGAAGAAATTAACCGGATTGCAGCAATTGTTAAACTAAATTTAATTCAACTGCACGGAGAAGAACCTCCGGAGATGATTTCAAAATTTAATTTTCCTTCAATTAAAAGTTTTAGAATAAGTGAAGGTTTTGATTTTTCTCGGCTTGAAGCTTATTCATGCACAAATTTTTTATTGGATACTTTTTCTACAGACCTATATGGCGGAACAGGCAAAACGTTTACCTGGAATAATATTCCGCCATCCATGAGAAAGAGAATAATTGTTGCCGGTGGAGTTTCAGAAAAAAATGTCGAAGCGATTTTCACAAATATTAATCCTTACGCCGTTGATGTTTCCTCATCTCTTGAAGAATATCCGGGCAAAAAAGATCAAAATAAAATGAAACGTTTTTTTAAAATAATAAATCAATTAAGGAGTAAATAGATGTTAATTGTAATGAACCTTACTGCAACGGATGAGCAAGTTGCCGACGTTCGAGAAAAAGCTAAAGTGAACAAATGCAGCTCGCACATTATCTATGGAGAGTCCAAAATAGCGATTGGAATTACCGGCGAAACCCGCGCTCTTTCTGTTGATGACTTCATTTTGATGGATGGCGTAATTGACGCGATGCGCGTTTCAAAAAATTACAAACTCGTCAGCCGTGAAATGAAAGCAGAAGATACCATCATTGATTTCAATGGAGATAAAGTAGGGAATGGGTTTCTACAAATTATTGCCGGACCTTGTTCTGTTGAGAGCCGCGACCAAATCTTCGACATCGCCGGACAATTAAAAGAAATGGGGATTAAATTTTTTAGAGCGGGCGCTTACAAACCCCGATCAAGTCCTTACGCATTTCAGGGAATGAAAGAGAAAGGATTAGAACTTCTTGCAGATGTTAAAAAAGAGTTCGGGTTTCACATTGTTACCGAAGCAAAAGATACCGAAACCCTTGCGCAAGTGGTTGAAGTTGCAGACATCATTCAAATCGGGGCGCGCAATATGCAGAATTATTCTTTACTTGAAAGAGTCGGACAAATACAAACACCGATTTTTCTCAAAAGAGGAATGGCTGCTTCAATTGAAGATTTATTTATGAGCGCGGAATATATTTTGTCTCAGGGCAATTTTAATGTTATCCTTTGTGAACGCGGTATCAAAACCTTTGAAACAGCCACTCGCAATACATTAGATTTAAATGCAGTTCCGGTTATAAAAAAGAATACACATCTTCCAATTTTTGTTGATCCATCACATGGCATTGGGATACGCGATAAAGTTGCTCCTATGGCAATGGCTGGAGTCGCATGCGGTGCAGATGGCTTGATGATTGAAGTTCATGCACACCCAGAAAAAGCTCTTTCAGACGGTATTCAATCATTAACTCCACAGCAGTTTAAATCATTGCTAAACAAAATTCAGCAATTAGCACCAATAGTTGATAAGAAGTTTTGACGAGTATGGAAAAGAAAAACTACCAGTTTCCGGATGCGGCGGGACATTATGGAAAATACGGTGGAAAATTTGTCCCCGAAACATTAATAGCTCCGCTTCAAGAATTGGAAGAAATTTATCAACTTGTAAAGGATGATCCTTCTTTTCAATTTGAATTAATGCAGCTTCATAAAGATTATAGCGGAAGACCAACTCCGCTGACTTTTGCTGGGCGATTAACAAAACATTTCAGCAAAGCAAAAATATATTTGAAGCGGGAAGATTTATGTCATACCGGCGCGCATAAAATTAATAATGCGCTTGGACAAATTCTGCTGGCAAAAAAATTAGGAAAGAAGCGCATCATTGCCGAGACTGGAGCCGGGCAGCACGGAGTTGCTGTTGCAACCGTTTGCGCAAAATTCGGATTGAAGTGCGTTGTTTATATGGGCGAGGTTGATACGCAGAGACAAAGCCTGAACGTGTTCAGAATGAAACTGCTTGGCGCGGAAGTAATCCCCGTAACTTCCGGAAGCAAAACTCTGAAAGACGCTACCAATCAAGCGATACGCGATTGGGTTACCAATGTGAAAGACACCCATTACATCATCGGCTCGGTTGTTGGTCCCCATCCCTATCCAATGATAGTTAGGGATTTTCAAGCGATTATCGGGTATGAAACAAAAGAGCAAATTCAGCAGAAGGAAAATCGTTTGCCTGATTATCTTGTGGCTTGTGTCGGCGGTGGAAGTAATGCAATGGGGATTTTTTATCCCTTTTTAAACGATAAACAAATAAAAATGATTGGCGTTGAAGCAGCCGGTTACGGTTTAAATACCACAAAACATTCAGCAACGTTAACACTTGGTCGCGAAGGAATTTTCCATGGAATGAAAACTTACCTTCTTCAAAATAAAGATGGACAGGTTGAAGAAGTCCACTCTATTTCCGCCGGGCTTGATTATCCAGGAGTGGGTCCCGAGCATAGTTTGCTAAAAGATATTTCGCGTGTTAAGTACGTTTCTGTAACCGATGACGAAGCGCTCGAAGCAACTAAATTGATGACAGAGCGCGAAGGAATTCTTCCTGCACTTGAAACCGCTCATGCAATCGCCTATTTAAATTATTTAATGCCGAGTACATTGAAGAATGAAATTGTTATTGTGAATATCAGCGGACGCGGAGATAAAGATTTGAACACCATCATTGAAAATTTGGGGAAGACAAAATGATCAAAAAGTATATTGAAGAAGTAACCGCCCGAAGGGAAAAAGTTCTCTCAATTTTTCTAACCGCCGGATTTCCGCACAAAAATGACTTTGTACATCTTGCAGAAAAAGTTTTGCAGGCAGGCGCAGACATGCTCGAAATCGGAATTCCTTTCAGCGACCCGCTCGCGGATGGACCGGTAATCCAATATTCATCGCAAACTGCATTAGAGAACGGCGTTACTATTCAGGATGCATTTCACTTTGCAGAAGAAATCAGAAAGAAATCCGATAAACCTCTGATCGCCATGACGTATGCGAATATCGTCTCAAATTATGGAATTGATAAATTCGTAACCGATGCTTCTTTATCGGGATTCAATGGAGTTATTATTCCTGATCTGTCTTTAGACGAATATGACAAATTCATCACTTTTCAAAAAGAAGATTTTGATATAATCCTGCTGGCAACGCCAACTTCTTCAGAGAAAAGAATAATTGCACTCGATGAGAAAAGCAAGGGGTTTGTTTACTATGTAAGCGTAACCGGAACAACCGGAACGAGAAATGGTTTTACCAATGAAGATATTTCGGCAATGCAAAAAAACCGCAAACTGATCTCGCAGAATAAAATGTTAGCAGGGTTTGGTATTTCTTCAGCTGAAAATATTTTACAGATTCAAGATTTTTGCGACGGAGTAATTGTGGGGAGCGCGGTAATTAAAAAATTAATCAATAATGAAAGTTATGATTCGGTTGCATCTTTCGTTTCTGAATTAAAAAAAACTTGCAGAATAAGAGAGTAAAGAAGAATTGCAACGAAAAGAAATTGATTAGATTACGAATGTAAGTTTGAGTGAACGTATGAATGCATGAATGACTGAGAGTTCATGCTTAATTAATTTTTATGCTTCAATAATTATCCTTCAACGATTCAACCCTTCAACCCCCTCAACATTTTTCAATCTCCCTCAGGTTTTGCTTCAGTAGATTTCGTAAATTCATAAAGACATGTATCGCCAATCCGTTTAAAAGGCTCCTTGCCAAACCCTTCAACATCTTTTTTCAAAGTTTGAATTGAACGCTCAACTATAAAATAGCCTTCTTCTGAAAGCAAATTATTTCCAAAAACATATTTAACAACCTCATAAATAGAATATTGGAAAAACGGTGGGTCTGCAAGAATTAAATTAAAGCGTTTATCGGTCGTATATTTAGCAAATTGCACTGCATCGCTTTTCACTATTTCACAGCTCTCTTCAAGATTCAGAGATTTGATATTCTCCAAAAGATTTTTATAAATAGGATAATTTTTTTCGATGAAGGTTACGTTTGATGCTCCACGGCTAATACTTTCAAACCCCAGGGCACCGGAGCCGGCAAAAAAATCAAGAACGGAGATTCCGTCAAAATCAATTTTGTTGTGTAAGAGATTAAAAATTGTCTCCCGAACTTTATCTGTAGTAGGGCGAGTAAGATTGGAATCGGGAGCTTTGATCATCCGCCCCTTTAAGGATCCTGAAATGATTCGAAGTTTCACTATTCTAAACGGAAAGCTATTCCAGCCGCAGCGGCGAAAGAATGTGCTTTCTCCCTAAAATATTTTTCATTCTGAAAATCTTCAGCGATGCTGAACTGGATGAAAGGATTTACAGAGTAACAAGGAATCTGAAGTTGTTCTTCTATATGAGTGATAAATGAAATGGTTACTTCATCTCCTCCGAAAAAACATTTATTAATTTTATATTCGGATAAGTCAATTGGGATTTCACGAGCAAGAATTGTCTTAATTTCATTTACGAAATCAGCCTTATTTTTCAGAGAAAAAACTTTCATAAAAATCGGTTTTTGCTCAAATAAAAGCTCGAAAGAAACTAAAGGATCATCAAAATAAATACTGCCCGTGATTCCCTTTTCCTGTTTCTTGTCTATAAGTTGAACGCTTTTATCAAAAGCAAAATGATCGCAATCTACTGTTGTCAAGAGTAAATTATTCCTATCGCAAAAAGTATAAAGTAAATCAATTATTCTTTTCTCTAACGCTATCACAATTGCTTTGGGTTCTTTGACGAAGATTGATTTCACCATCTCGTAAAACTGAAATTGATATTCGGCTTCATTTTTAAATGGATAGAGTACGGAGAACTCCCACCTAAATTGGTCTTCAAGATCATTCCGCATAAGCGTGTTGTCATAGGGGATTTGAAAAAACGTAAAACAGTGCAGCGGCAATGTAAAAGAAACTTCGGTAGTGGAGATCAATCCCTTAATCAGTATTTCGTTAAAAGCACTTTGGATTGTTAATAATAATTTTGTGTCCTTATCTGTTTCATAATGAAGAGGTTCATCAAAATAAACTTCATCAAGAGTATTGATACGATAGTAATTGTCAGCAAAAACAAGTTCAACGATCTGTAACCTGTTTTCGGAAAGATTTAAACTGAGCCTATTTGGTAATGGTTTCATGCAGATAATTTAATTTAATAATTATAAATATAGGTGAAGTCATAGAAACTTTCCAAAGCGGCAAAAAACAAATTACTTAAACGTGATAAATGGCTGAAGTTTTGATAGTTTCTTTTCACCTATTCCTTTGATATTCAAGAGTTCATCCAAAGATTTTATAATACCGACACGTTTTCTATAAGCAATGATTTGTTCTGCTGTTTTGAAACCAATTCCCGGAAGAGTAGTGAGTTGAGTTACGGAAGCTGTATTAAGATTCTGTTTCCCGGTAACTGTTTTCTTTACGTAGGGATTTTTTTCATTGCCTTTTGCTATAAAAGACTTTTCGTTTCGAAAAAGAGTTTTGGATTCTATTAACGCCGTATCTATCTCCTGGTTTTTGAAATAAGCGAATAAACTATCTTCCTTAGCATAGGAAAATTTCTTTGCTTCGTACGCGGGAAGTGATTTATAATATTTCACTCCACCACCTAAACAAATCATAGAGATCACAAAGAGAAATATTTTCACTTCAGTTTCAGTTAACGAAGTCAGCCGGGAAAGTTTTTTTATCACGGCTAACTTTCCAGCTTTATTTCATAAACAAAAACTGAATTACAATCCGAACCTTTTAAAGAAATTTTTGTCATCACTCCCTGAACTTAATTTAATATTTGGCATATCTAAAAGCTCTTTTAATAACTCTCTCTCCTTAGCAGAAATTTTCTTCGGAACAGCAATGTTTACGCGGACAAGTTGATCGCCTGCGCCGTGTTGATTTAAATGCTGAATTCCTTTTTCACGCATTCGAAGAAGTTTGCCCGGTTGAGTTCCTCCATCAATTTTCAACTTTGCCTTTCCATTTAAAGTCGGCACTTCCACTTCGGTTCCAAGAACAATTTCAGGGAAGCTCAAGAAGAGGTCATAGAGGATATCATCCCCTTCACGTTTAAAATATTCGTGGAGGGTTTCCTGAAACACCACGATAATATCTCCTGCCGAACCACCGCGTAAACCGGCATTTCCCTGCCCGCGCAAGGTCATATAATTTCCATCAGAGACGCCTGCCGGAACGTCAATTTTAATGGTTACTTCTTCCTGTTTTCTTCCATCGCCAACACAGGCTCTACAAGGTTTATCAACAACCGTTCCCTCTCCGTTACAATTTGAACAGGGCTGAATGTTGACAAATTGTCCGAAGACTGAACGGGAAACACTTCTGACTTCACCCGCACCATTACATACTGAACAAGTTTTGGTCGAACTTCCTCCATCGGAACCAGTGCCTTTGCATGATTCGCAGATGACATATTTTTTAATTTTGATTTTTTTTGAAACGCCGCTCGCTATTTCTTCAAGGGTAACTTTTAAGGTAACGCGCAAATCAGAACCGGGTGTTCCGGTGGACCGCCTTCTGCCTCGACCGCGTGAAGAGGTCTGACCGAAGAAATCATCAAAGATTGAAGAGCCGCCAAAAATATCAGAGAAGTGAGAAAAAATATCGTTTACATTTGAAAAGCCGTGGAAATCCTGCCCGCCGTGCAAACCGCTATGTCCAAATTGATCATACCGTTGTCTCTTTGTGGCGTCACTTAGTACTTCATACGCTTCGGAGGCTTCTTTAAATTTATCTTCAGCTTCTTTATTGTCAGGATTTCTATCAGGGTGAAACTGCATAGCAATTTTTCTGTAAGCTTTTTTAATTTCGTCTGCGGAGGCAGTTTTAGCAACTCCCAAAATCTCATAATAGTCCCGCTTATTCATAATTGCTCTTCTTTCGTTGTTTCATCAGGAGCAGTATCCTCAACATGAAAATCCTCATTAACAATAACTTTTGAGTGGCGAATTACTTTATCCTGATAGAGATAGCCGGTTTCTAATTCATCGAGAACAATATGCGGCGGTTGTTGTTCGTCTTTTTGCTGGAGCAATGCTTCATGAAAATGGACATCAAATGGTTTACCGACTGTATCAATTTTTTTAACTCCCTGATCATCAAGAATTTTCATCAACTTCTCGTAGATGAGTTTAATCCCATCGGTGACAGAAGAATTTTCTTCCGATTCCGCGAGATGTTTCAGCGATCTTTCAAAATCGTCAACAACGGGGAGAATTTTTTTTATAAAATTTTCGGCGGCATATTTGAACAGGTTTGAAAATTCGGTCTCGGTTCTTCTTTTATAATTATCAAACTCGGCAATCTTTCTAAGTAGCCTGTCCTGTAATTCATTTTTTTCAGTTTCCGCTTTTTTAAAATTTAATTTCAATTCCTCAATTTCCTTTTCTTTATTTTCAACAGAAAGATCAACGTGCAATTCTTCTAAGTCTGCAGTTATTTCTGTTTCAGTAGTTTGTGAATCCAAGTTTTCTCCATTCTTTATTTGTTCATCATTTTGAGTATCAAACTGATCTTTTTCATCCGGCATTTATTTTCTCCGACCTTATCTTTGTGTAAAATATCCTGTTAATATATTTGAGACATAATCTATTATTGAAATGATTTTTGCATATTCCATCCGTTTTGGACCAACAATGCCAAGGGTTCCACTACTTTCGCCAATTTTATAATCTTTTGTGATAACGCTGTATTCTTCCATTTTCATATTTGGAATTTCTTTCCCGATTGAGACTGAGATTTCTCCATTTTTACCTTCAGAAGATTGCTCAAGAATGTGTATGATAATTTCCTTCTCCTCCAGCAGTTCGATAACGCCCTGAATTCTTCCCGGAGTTTCAAATTCAGGCTGCTTGATAATATTTTTCGTTCCGGAAAGAAAAAGTTTTTCATCTTTTTTCGCACCCATAAATATTTTATCAACCGAATCAATGAAAAGAGTTATCACCGGCTTTTCTTTTTGATTAATATCACGAAACCTTTCCTGGAATGTCGCGCGTATTTCAGAAAGCGGAAGTCCGCCTAATCTCTCATTTAACAACTGTTGAACAGAATAAATATTCTCCTCTTCGAATTCCGTATTGTATTCAAGAGTTATAGTTTTCACCAATCCCGATTTAATTGAAACTACCACCAAGAGTCTAGTGGAAGAAATTGTGACAAGCTGTATTCTTTCTAAAATTCCTGTCTCCAAACTCGGGTATAAGACACAAGCGATCTGATTTGTGATACTCGATAACAATTTAGAGGTTAAAGAAAGAAGTTCTCCAGTTTCACCAAAAGGCTGTTCAAATGAGTGTTTGATTTTTCTTTTATCAATTTTGTTTAAATGCTCCAACTCCATGAGAGAATCAACATAAACCCTGTACCCTTTATCTGTTGGCATTCTGCCGGCAGAAGTATGGGGATGATTTATAAAACCGCTCTCCTCTAAATCGGCCATAATATTGCGAACAGTTGCCGGTGATAGCCCAATTTGATATTTTTTGGAAATATTTCTTGAGCCGACCGGTGACGCGGTCAAAATAAATTGTTGAATAATGAGGCGGAGAATATTCTTTTCCCGCTCGTTTAAGAGTTCATGCACAGTATTATTTTTATTTGTTTCTGTAAATATAATGATTAACCGCCGATTTTTGAAGGCATTGCAAAATCCCCCTCATGGGTATCAAATTTACGAATCTTTACAAGATTTAGATGCAAAAATCTTATTTTAGAATCAGACTTTCTAAATTTTACTTCAGCGATTTAAAAGGACTTTCAGTGGAACTAACTTATAAAACAGCCGGTGTTGACATTAAAGCCGGCGAAGAAACAGTAAAAAAAATAAAGGGATTTGCAAAATCTACTTTTAACGAAAATGTTTTAAGCGATTTGGGCTTATTTGGCGGTTTTTTCGAATTTCAAAAAAACGTTTACGCTGAGCCGGTTCTCGTCTCCAGCGTGGATGGAGTTGGAACGAAACTCAAAGTTGCGATCGCTATGAATGTTCATTCTACGATTGGACAGGATTTGGTAAATCATTGTGTAAATGATATTGCTGTTTGTGGCGCTAAACCACTTTTCTTCTTGGACTATTTAGCATTTGGGAAATTAAATCCCGAAACCGCTTCATCAATTGTTGAAGGATTCTCTGTTGCGTGCAAACAAAATGGCTGTGCCTTAATTGGAGGTGAAACCGCTGAAATGCCGGGTGTTTATCAAAATAATGATTACGACATGTCAGGAACGATAGTTGGCGTTGTTGAGAAGAAAAAAATAATAAACGGAAAAAGAATTCTCAAAGGGGATGTGCTGCTCGGGTTTGTTGCCAACGGGCTACACACCAATGGTTACTCGCTTGCCAGAAAAGTTCTTGAAATATTTTCATTCGATCAAAAATTTGATGACTTAGAATTACCCTTGGGAGAAGAGCTTCTCCGTGTTCATAAATCCTATTTAAATTTAATTACTCATTTGAAAAAAGAAGCCGATATTCACGGATTTTCCCATATCACAGGTGGTGGAATTGTTGGAAATACTAAAAGGATCATTCCGGATGGAAGTGATCTTAAAATTGATTGGACAGCTTGGGAACTTCCGTATCTTTTTAAATTGATCCAAAAAACCGGCTCGATTTCTGACCAGGAGATGAGAGCAGCTTTTAATTTGGGCATAGGGCTTATTGCTGTTGTTGCTAAAGACGAAGTTGATAAAATAATAAACGCCTCTATAGCATTGAACGAAACCGCTATTCTCCTCGGAGAAGTTATCTAACAATTACTGAAAAGAATTCCATGTTTATAGACACTCACGCACATCTTTTTTACCCTAACTTTCAAGAAGATCTCGAAAAAGTTTTACAAAATGCAAGAAATGCAAAAATAGATTACATCTTAATTCCGGCAACCGACTTACTCACATCCGTTAAAGTAATTGAACTTATAGATAAACACGAGATGCTGTTTGGCGCTGTCGGTATTCATCCGCATGATACAAAAGATTGGAATGACAGTAATCTTCCCCGGTTAAAAGAATTGGCACAGCACAAAAAAATTGTTGCAATCGGAGAAATCGGATTGGATTATTTTTATGATTTCTCTCCGAAAGAAAAACAGATTGTAGCTTTCCGGAAGCAGCTTGAGCTTGCAATATCTTTGAACCTGCCGGTCATCATCCATAACCGCGAAGCTGATGAAGATGTATTTTCAATTGTTGCAGAATTTTCCAAACAAGGCTTACGCGGACAATTTCATTGCTTCAGTGGTAGTTTGAAAGATGCGCTCTTAATTACGGAAATGAATTTTTCTCTTTCCTTTACCGGTAATATTACTTTTAAAAAGACCGATGAACTTCGAACCGTTGTATCCAAAGTTCAGCTTCAACATTTACTGCTTGAAACCGATTCCCCCTTCATGACTCCTGTTCCCTACCGCGGTAAAAGAAATGAACCGGCAAACATTCCGTTGATCGCGCAAAAAATTGCCGAACTACATAATGTTTCCGTAGAGGAAGTTGGGCGGATTACTACGTTTAATGCGTTCAAGCTTTTTGGTGTCGGAGAAAAAGCCGGAACAAGTTTCACTTATAAACTTGGGAACTCTCTTTATATCAATATCACAAACCGCTGCAACGCCTGTTGTTACTTTTGCGATAAAGACGGTGATGCAGTGATAAATGGCTATAATTTGAAAATGAAAAAGGGTGATGAACCGCCTGCGGAAATTTATATTAATGAAATCGGCGACCCAAAACAATTTAGTGAAATAGTTTTTTGCGGTTACGGCGAACCTACCATCCGCTTTGAAGTAGTGAAACAAATTGCAAAATATGTGAAAGATAACGGCGGCAGAACCAGGTTGAATACTAACGGTCATGGAAATATCATCAACAAAAGAAATATCGTTCCCGAGCTTGCAAATCTTATTGATGTAATTTCGATCAGTTTGAACTCATCAGACGAAAATCAATATGCGTCAATTATGAAGGTGGAGAAAAATCATTTTACGGCGATGAAAAATTTCGCATCGCAGGCTAAAGAGTATGTTAATAAAGTTGTGCTTACGATTGTCTCCATTGATGAAGTTGAAGTTGAAAAAGCCAGGAAACTTGTAGAAGAAGAAATCGGGGTCGAATTTAGAATAAGGAAATTTTTTTAAGATGGCACAAAAAATTCTCTCCGCAGTTATTTTATTTACTCTTGTGCTTTACACACAAACCACCCAAAAGAACATCACCTTAAAATTGGATAGTTTGACTTCCGCATCTTTCTTTGATACCGCGGCAATTTCAGTTGATATTTTTGATCTCACAGCAAATAGAAAACTTTATCAGAAAAATAATACAATGCTTATGCATCCAGCTTCAAACATGAAGATACTCACTTCTGCTGCAGGATTGCTTTTCCTGGGGCAAGATTTCTCTTTCGAAACCTCCCTCTATTACGATGGATTTATCAGCGACTCAACACTCTTCGGAAACTTATTTTTCGTCGGTGGCTGCGACCCTGATTTTACTTCTGCCGATTTACAAGTTTTAGTTTCATCAGTAAAAAACCTGGGAGTGAACCATGTTGAAGGAAATATTTACGGCGATGTTTCAATGCTTGATTCACTTTTCTGGGGAAACGGCTGGATGTGGGACGATGATCCATCAACCGATTTTCCATATCTCACTCCACTCACAATCAATGATAACGCGGTTAAAGTCCTTGTACAACCAACTGAAAACGGTAGCGCGCCAAAAGTACTTCTTGAACCGGCAACAAATTATTTAGAAATCGAAAATTTGGCGATGACAAATACTGCTGGACGAACCTCACTTGAAATCACCAGAGATTTTGTCAACAGAAAAAATAATATCATTGTCAAAGGAGACATTAATCGAAGCGACCATGATTTCAAATATGAAATTAACATTTTTAACCCGGAAAAATATTTTTTATCATTAGCAAAAGAAGAATTAGAAAGGAACGGGATCGGTTTTATCGGCTCTATAAACACGTTGCGTTTGCCTGGAAATGCAAAACATCTCTTTACTATCAGAAGAAAATTTACAGACGTTATCGCTAACCTGAACAAACAAAGCGATAATCTCAGCGCCGAAATGACGCTTCGAGCATTGGCATATAAGTTCTACGGAAAGCCGGCAACTCCCATGAATGGAATTCTTCTTGTTGATAGTTTGATTACAATAGCGGGAATGGTGCCGGACAATTACAGGATTGTTGATGGCAGCGGAGTTTCCCACTACAATCTTGTTTCAACCGAACTGCTCAATGCAGTTTTAATATATTTATATTTCCAACAGCCTGAATTGTATAAAACATTGTCACTATCTTTCCCATTAGCCGGAGTTGATGGAACTCTTAGGCGAAGAATGCGAGGAACTTTGGCGGAAAATAATGTGCGAGCTAAAACCGGAACCATAAGCGGTGTTTCTGCCCTTTCAGGTTACGTTACAACAAAAAATGATCACCAACTTTCTTTTTCAATGATGATCCAAAATCATGTTAGAAAAACAAGCCGCGCCATCTATTTTTTGGATAGTATATGCGCTCTCTTATCAGAATTGGAATAAGAAATGTTTCTTACTTTCAAAGATATTTCTGTATTTGTAAAGAAAAATTTTAGAAGATCAAATCCGGGTAAACCGGGTATCTTTTTTCTGCATGGATTTGGCGGGTCTTCCGGCGATTGGGAAGAAATTATTTCTCTTCTTGGTTCTGATTTTCAACTCATTGCAATTGATCTGCCTGGTTTCGGCAAAAGCAGCAAACCGGATAACACTAAATTCTATCAAACTAAATTTCTCGTGCAATTAATTAGTGATATTTCATGCAGACTGAAATTAACCGGTGTCGTCCTCACCGGTTATTCAATGGGGGGAAGGCTTGCATTGCAATTCGCCAACAAGTATCCCGGGAAAATTAAAGCATTAATTTTAGAAAGTAGTTCACCCGGGCTCAAAACTAAATTAGAGCAAAAAGTAAGACGAAAATATGATGCTGATCTGATCTCATTTATTAAGAATAATACTTTAATAGATTTTTTTACGTTCTGGCAGAATCAACTTCTTTTTGCTTCTCAAAAGAATCTTCCACAAAAAAAACAAATTTCAACTCTAAAGAAGAAAACCAGGTCAAATTCGAAAACCGGATTATCAAACTCTTTGAGATGTTTTGGTCAAGGTGAAATGAAAAATCTATGGTGTGCACTGCCGGAAATTAAAATTCCCACATTGTTACTTTCTGGCAGCCTTGATGCAAAATACACAGCAATTCAAAACGAAATGGAAACACTTTTTCCAAATTCGATACACAAAATAATTGAAGATGCCGGACACAATCTTCATCTGGAAAAACCGAAGGTTTTTGTAAATTTGATAAGAGAATTTTTACAAACTTTGAAATGATAAAACTAGAAAATGGATTTTCAATGAAATTAAATTGGATCAAAGCCAAAGACTATAAAGATATTCTTTATGAAAAAATGGGCGGCATCGCAAAAGTGACCATTAACCGACCCGAGGTACGCAACGCATTTCGTCCCGAAACGGTAATTGAAATGTTAGATGCTTTTAACGATGCACGTGAAGATCAATCAATTGGAGTGGTTTTGTTAACAGGAAAAGGACCTGCAAGCGATGGCAAATATGCATTTTGTTCCGGCGGTGACCAACGAATCCGCGGAGATCAAGGTTATATCGGCGGCGATGGTATTCCCCGTTTAAATGTACTCGATCTGCAAAAACTTATTCGAAGTATTCCAAAACCGGTTATTGCTTTAGTTGCCGGTTATGCAATCGGCGGGGGGCATGTTTTACATGTTGTCTGCGACTTAACCCTTGCAGCCGATAACGCAGTCTTCGGACAAACCGGTCCTAAGGTCGGAAGTTTTGATGGAGGTTTCGGTGCAAGTTATTTAGCCAGGCTCGTTGGTCAAAAACGTGCGCGTGAAATTTGGTATTTGTGCCGGCAGTATAATGCTTCTGAAGCATATGAAATGGGATTGGTCAATAAAGTTGTCCCTGTTGATCAGTTAGAAGATGAAGGCGTACAATGGGCAAAAGAAATTTTGGAGATGAGCCCTCTTTCTCTTCGCCTATTAAAATCTGCATTTAACGCTGAGCTTGATGGGCAACAGGGAATTCAAGAACTTGCCGGAAATGCTACGTTGCTTTATTACATGACCGAAGAAGCGCAAGAAGGAAAGAAAGCTTATTTGGAGAAACGAAAACCTAACTTCAACAAATATCCAAAGCTTCCCTAATGACTAAAAGAAAATATTCAACTTTTGAAATTTGGTTTCTTGCAAGTAGACCAAAAACTTTATTTGCAGCTTTTGTGCCTGTCATTGTTGGCGCATCTTTGGCTTTTGCTGAGGGAAAATTAAATCTCACGGCTTCAATCGTTGCCCTTCTCTGCTCAATACTTTTTCAAGTCGGTGCAAATTTTACTAATGATCTCTACGATTTTCTGAAAGGCGCCGATACGGAAAAACGAATCGGTCCCATACGCGTTCTCAATGCTGGGTTAGTATCCCCTCGTCAAATGAAAATCGTTATAATTTATAACTTTGGGTTAGCATTTCTTCTTGGGCTTTATCTGGTTTATATCGCCGGCAATTTTATTTTGATTATCGGGTTACTTTCGATAATAGCTTCACTCGCATATACAGCGGGACCTTATCCCCTGGCTTATCATGGACTCGGAGAACTTTTTGTTTTTCTTTTTTTTGGTTTCGTAGGAACGGTAGGAACATTTTTTGTCAATACAAAAGAAATATCCACCATCGCATTTATTGCTGCAATTCCAGTTGGTGCATTAATAACTAATATTCTTGTTGTGAATAATTACCGGGATAGAGACCAGGATAAAGCTGCCGGGAAGAATACATTAGCGGTTACGTTCGGGCAAAGTTTTTCCCGATATGAATATGTGATCTTACTCTTTTCTTCGTTCTTTGTTCCCTTTCTCATGTACGCAAATTATAATTTTAGCTTCTGGATTTTTCTTCCCTACCTAACGCTTCCGCTTGCATATAAATTAATGCTTTCAATTTTTAAACAGAGCGGTATACAATTAAATTCAGCGCTTGAATTAACGGCGAAGTTTTCAGCTCTCTTCGGTTTCCTTCTTTCCCTTGGTTGTATTTTATGATCCGTCAGGGGTTTTTCTCTACTCCTTTTGCTCAATTTGAAAATCTTAGCAACAACAAATTTTTAGTCGTACACCATACCCTGGTGGAAAAATCTGAAATGTTGGATCTTTCTCTACTTCATCGAGTTGATCGAACGGGTGATTTCTTCTCTTTTACTTACGAACAAGTTTCTGAAGCGACAAAAGTCATTGCTTCGAAAATGCTTTCGGCAGGATTGACCAATCAGAAACTCGTACCAATTTTGATGACTAACTCTTTTGATCTTATTCTTAGTGTGATCAGTTTATGGCGAACCGGTGCAGTCCCCGTTCCGCTTAATGTTCATCTTCTTAAAAACGAACTGGAAGACAAAATAAATTTTCTCAATGCTGAATGCACCATTTGTGAAAACAATTTTGCTGATTATTTTCCTTCCATAAAAAAGTTTGTCACCTCAAATACTTTTTCGGGTAATAAATTAATTCCAAACGATTTTAAAGACTCCGATACAGCCGTTTTATTGTTTACATCAGGAACAAGCGGCAAACCAAAAGCCGTTCCATTGAGTTACAATAATTTGTCCGCCGCATTTAAAACAGGAGACTCGATCTTCAAGTTTTCTAAAAAAGATTCGTGGTATCTCAATCTGCCCCTCTATCATATAGGAGGATTTTCAATTCTTGTAAGGGCTATTCTTGCCGGTTCAAAGGTAATTCTTCCCGAGTCTAACGAATTCACTACCTTAAAGAGAAATTTGAAGATTTTAAAACCAACCCTTATATCGCTTGTCCCAACGCAGTTAAAACGTATTTGTGAAGATCCAACTCAACCAAATAAAGAGCTACGTGCTGCATTGATTGGCGGCGGATTTGCCGCCGATGCGATGCTTTCTACTGCTTCTAATCTGGGGTGGAAAATTTATAAAGTTTATGGCTCAACGGAAACCTCTGCCTTCATAACCATTCTAACTCCGGGAGATTTCGTTTGCAAACCAAAATCTATCGGGAAACCATTAAATCAAGTCGAGATTCAAATTTTCGACGCAAGAAAAAATGTCCTTCATCAAAATGAAATTGGTGAAATCGGAGTAAAGGCATTCTCCGTTTTTAAAGAATATTTTTCTAATACAGCGGATACAAGCTCTGCATTTTATAATGGCTTCTACTTGACCGGTGATTTTGGATATTATGATACCGATGGTTACCTCTATTTAGAAAACAGAAGAACCGATTTGATCGTTAGCGGTGGAGAAAACCTCTCACCTATTGAAATTGAAAAAGTACTTTTGCAATTCCAAAATGTAGATGAAGCATGTGTCTTCGGTATACCGGATAACAAATGGGGTGAAATTGTTGTTGCTGCCGTAGTTACAAAAGACAAGAGAAAAATTGATTTATCAGCATTAAAAATTTTTCTAAAGAGGAACCTACCTGCCTTCAAAATTCCGAAAAAATATTTTCAAGTAGAAGAACTGCCAAAATCCGCTATCGGCAAAATAAAACGCTCTGAAGTAAAAAAGCAATTCATAATATTTGCTTCATCTCATACTTCGCAATAGCTTTCTGAATACGATCCATCAAAGCTACGCCAAGCCCTTCCTGCGGGATTGGTTCAATGAGGATACAGCCGAGCTGCAGCTCATCAAGCTTGTGAAGCGTGGAAAAAAGATTGGCAGCCGCTTCGCTTAGAGAACCTGAACGAGATAAAATAATTTCCTTTTCAAACTTAAATTTCGAATCATTCCCTTTAAAGAATATTGCACCAATTTTTTCATCTTTATACTTTTCAATATTCTCAATTGTTAAAATCCGAAGCGGTGTTTGAGGAGAATAATGGTAAGCCAGTTGTCCGGAAGAATTGGGCCGATCAGTTTTTTTGGGAAAGAGTGTAATCTCTCCAATTACTTCTCTAAGAGATTCAAGAGGAATTCCTCCCGGTCTCAATAACGTAACTTCTTCCTCTTCAACTAAAAGAATAGTGGATTCAATTCCAACGCTGCATTTACCGCCATCAAGGATCATATCAATTTTGTCGCCAAACTGCTTTTGAACGTGTCCGGCGCGGGTTGGGCTTAAATGGCCGAAAAGATTAGCGCTGGGAGCCGCAATTGGGGTATCGCTTTCTTTAATTAATTCCAGTGCAATCAAATTGTCAGGCATTCTAACCCCAACGTTAGGAAATCCACCTGTGACAATCTCGGGGACGTTTGGTTTTTTCGGTAAAACCAAAGTTAAGGGACCGGGCCAAAACTCCTGAATAAGATCATACACTTTGTCGCTCGGTATATTGCATACCGAATTAAGTCGGTCTTCATTTTCGATATGCAAAATAAGGGGATTAAAAGTAGGCCTATTTTTAACTTCAAATATCTTTGCAACAGCGACCGGGTTTAATCCATCAGCGCCAAGCCCATAAACAGTTTCAGTTGGGAATGCGACCAACCCGCCGTTGCGGATAATTTGCGCAGCATATTTTATTTGTTCTCTGACCGTTTCTTCCATAATTCATTTATTTATTCTTGTAAATATACTCACTTGTAATGGTTGTTGCACAATAAGAAAAAGTAAAAATGTAGTTGTTGACTTTAATGATTAGAAAGTGAATTTTGCGGTTAGTTAATATTTTTATTAGCTGCTTTTAATTCACGAAAGGAATTTCTCATGCAAGTTGAAGAAGATTTGGTATGGATTTGCCAATATTGCGGGATTCATAACACCGTTGACGTTGATCTAACGATAAACGGAAAACAAGATTTTGTTGAGGATTGCCGCATCTGCTGCAGACCAAACAGAATCATTGTTCAAATAGACCAGGAAGAAAATATCTCCATTGAATCAAGATACATAGATGAATAGCATACTCCGGTGTTGGGATGGAGTGTTGTGCAGTTTTTTATTAATCCATTATCATCCTAAGGAAACTTGAACTTTCATCTTCATCCTCATTTGAAATATTTTTCTTCGTTTTTTCTTTCTCCATATCATCCATTCTTACATTTTTAAACCGATCGAACGTAAAACCAGGAGAGACCGATTCTTCTTCTTCAGACAATGTAGCTGCCGGGGATTTCAGATTAATGCGCGCAATTGTCGGTTCATCTAAATTCTCATTCTTCACTTCATCAAAATTAAATGAAAATGTTCTGGAGACTTGTTCATTCTTTGAACTTTTTTCCTGGTTTTGAAAAAGCGAAGAAGATTTTTTACCAAAAGATTTTTTTGCATCATCAAACCCGGTTGCAATAACCGTGTAGGAGACGTAATCATTCATAGATTCTTTTTGAACGCATCCAAAGATCATATTACTTTCAGCGCCGGTGGCTTCGAAAATTACATTATTACCATCGTAGATTTCCTGCATTGTCAAGTTGCTCGATCCTGTAACATTTAAGAGAACGCTCTTTGCTCCTTTAATACTTATTCCGTCAAGCAATGGACTTGAGATCGCCTTTTGTGCGGCTTCAACAGCTCTGTTCTCGCCGCTTGCAATACCGCAGCCCATAATTGCAATACCGCTTTGATTCATCACCGAGCGAACATCCGCAAAGTCAACGTTTATCAATCCTTCAACGGTAATAATGTCGGCTATTCCGCGAGTTGCCTCATAGAGCAATTCGTTAGGTTTGTCAAACGCAGTGAAGGCATTTGTATTCTTATCTATTATCGAAATAAGGCGGTCGTTCGGAATAACAATAAGGCTGTCAACAAACTGCTTCAACTCTTGGATACCCGCTTCAGAGTTGAGCATACGTTGCTTCCCTTCCCAACGAAATGGTTTCGTAACAATTGCTACGACCAAAGCCCCTAAACTTTTTGCAATTGAAGCCACGATAGGGGCTGCGCCGGTTCCGGTTCCACCACCCATACCTGAGGTAACAAAAACCATATCTGCTCCACTCAAAACTTCCGCAATTTTTTCACGGTCTTCTTCAGCGGCTTTACGTCCAACATTAGGATCAGCTCCAGCTCCAAGTCCCTTGGTCATCTTGGTTCCAATCTGGACTTTGTGCTGGGCATCGTTACTTTCAAGCACTTGTGCATCAGTATTAACGGCAACGTACTCAACTCCGTTTAATCCTCTTTTTATCATAGATTCAACAGCGTTGCAGCCACCGCCACCCACACCCACAACTTTAAGTGAAGCGCCGGATGATTTTGAACGATCGATTGTAGCGAAATTAGCCATGTGATTACTCCATAGTTATTTTATAATTCATCAAAAAATTGACGGAAATTGTTCCAAAATTCTTTGGTTTTATTTTTTTTCTTTTTTGTATCTTTTTCAATAACTTCAATTGTTTCAACGGTACTCCCTGGAATACCACAAATCAAACCTGCAACCGTAGCAAATTCAGGTTTTTCGATTTCGGTCATACCTCCGGTGGCAATTTCAAGAGGGACACCAATTCTTGCCGGAAGACCGAAAACCTCTTCAGCTAATTCTGTAGTTCCACGAAGAAGAGAGCCGCCGCCGGTAAGAACTATCCCGGCTTTAATTTTATTCTTGAATCCCGAATTTTTTATTTCGTGATCAATTAGAGTAAAAAGTTCTCTCATCCTTAAACTGATTATCTGGGTAAGTAAACTAATCGGAATCCGTGTATTCCCTCTTGCACCGACGCCCTTAATTAAAATCTGCTCTTCTTTTATTATAGCAGTTTCAGTTGCGTATCCAAATTGCTTTTTTAAAGTCTCAGCTTCTTCAGTAACAACACCGAGGGTTTCTCTGATATCGTTGGTAACCTGGTAACCGGCTACACCAAAGACTTTCGAATGTTTAATTGCCTTACGATGGATAACAGCTATATCCGTGGTTCCTCCGCCAATATCAATCAACAAAACTCCAAGATCCCTTTCACTATCGTCTAATACCGATGAACTTGAAGCGATCGGCTGCAAAATTAATTGTTGAATTTGCAAACCAGCCCGTTCAACTGATTTTCTGATATTTTGAATCGCCGGAATTGATGCTAAGACCACATGATTAGTTGCCTCCAGGCGGGAACCCGACATCCCAATAGGATTTTCAATTCCACCTTGGTAATCAACAAAAAATTCTTCGGGAATAATATGAAGTATCTGACGATCGGAAGGTATTCTTATCGTATGAACATCAGCTTCGAGCCGATCAAGATCTTCTTTTGTAATTTCATGCTCTTCATTTGTTATCGTAACATAATTTCTATGCCGCATACTTGTAATATGTTCACCGGCTACACCAACATTTACCGCCGGAAATTTAAGCCCTGCTCTATTGGATGCAATAGAAACTGCCGCTTTAATAGCCTCGGCAGTTTTAGAAATATTAGCAACTAACCCTCTGTGCAGGCCTTCGGATGGAGCAACTCCAAAGCCGAGGATTTTAAAACGATCGCTGTCAGTTTTTTCAGCGATGACCGCACAAACTTTTGTTGTACCTAAATCTAAACCGGCAATAATCTGTTTTTTCATTTATATTCCCGCGTTCTCATCTGTACCGATAAAAATATTACCGGCATACCGAAGGTCGATATAATTTGTATTTGCCAAAGAGATTCTGTTTCCTATCTGTTTTATTAGCGCATCAAGTGTATAAATTTTTTCCGTTAAATTTTTTTTTCCAAGAAAGATAACTGAAGTTCCATGCAAAAGTGAAAGGGTGATATCCCCTCCATTATGTAAATTAATTTCAGAAATAGATTGAGAAAGATTATCACTCATTTTTCTTGCGGAGCGGATTATAGTAAATGCTCTCTGAACATCCCTGTTCCGTTCAATTTCTTTTTCCACACTATTCTCCGATAAATTTGTAAGAACCGGAAAGTCGAGAACTTCCGTATTAGGAAGAATCGGAATAATTTCGTTTTGAGAACTAATTAAACATACTTGTTTATGCAGAAGTGCAACGGCTTCAAATGATTTTTCTTCAATGGTTATGTACACTTTTTTATCTACATCAATCAGCACGGAAGCATTTCCAACGTAAGGGTGCTGTAAAAATCTTTCACGAAGTGAGGAAAGAGAATATTTTCTTAAATCCCTTTCCGTATTGATGTTCGCAAATATCAGATACTCACTCATCGATAAGAGATTACAACCTTGTAAATCAACAGTTCGAAGCACTTCACCTTCTGTTTTTTTCGATGAAAAAAATCCAACTAATATTAAAAATAAAATTAAGAATGAAAACAACGTTATACTAACGATTTTATGCATAAATCAATAAATAATTAATTTATTAATGTCTTAACAAATGTTTCACCGAATTTCCAAATATCTCCGGCTCCCATGGTTACAATGATATCTCCATTTTTTCTAATTTCGCTTAAAAAATTTGGAATATCATTTTTGTTTTTTATGTAAAAAACATTTTTATGTCCGAATTTTTTTGCTGCTTCGGCTATCAATTCACCGGATACTCCGGCGATTGGTTCTTCCCTGGCAGGGTAAACCTCAGTGCAAATAAAAATATCCGAATTCAGAAATGATCTGCCGAACTCCTCATAAAAATCACGGGTTCTCGAAAACAAATGAGGTTGAAATACAGCTACCAAACGCCTATTCCAGCCGGAACGGATACCTGCTAAAGTAGCAGAGGTTTCGGTAGGATGATGGGCATAATCATCGAGCACTAAAACTTCTTTGTTATATTTTATTTCAAACCTACGGTAAACACCACTAAATGATTCGAGCGCTTTTTTAATAGTTGGAAATTCTAAACCTAATTCTAAACCAATAATTACTGCAACAAGAGAATTTTTAACATAGTGCAAACCTGGATTACTAAGTTTTATGTTCCCAAGTTCATTTCCTCTATAAATAACTTTGTAGGTACTAATAAATTCCGAATGTTTGATCTCTGTTGCGCGCATATCGGCTTGAGAAGTTGTCCCGTAAGTTATTACTTTTTTATTAATGTGCGGAAGAATATCCTGAAGCGCCGGTTCATCTAAACAGAGGACGACAAAACCATAGAATGGAACTTTATTAGCAAAAGCAATGAAAGCTTCTTTAATATCATCAAGGTCTTTGTAGGTATCAAGGTGCTCTTGCTCTAATGTGGTTATCGCTGCAATTGTGGGAGTAAGTTTTAAAAACGTTCTATCAAATTCATCTGCTTCCACAACAATAAATTCTCCGTTCCCAAGTCTGGCGTTTGTACCGCCAAGTCCGCTGAGTTTTCCTCCGACAATGATAGTTGGATCAATATTTCCTTCCGTTAAAACCAATCCGACCATTGAGGTAGTAGTTGTCTTTCCGTGAGTACCCGCAATGCCGATCCCGTATTTCATGCGCATACATTCTGCGAGCATTTCTGCTCTTTTAATAACAGGAATTTTCCTTTCAAGGGCTTCTTTCACTTCAGGGTTATCAAGCGATACAGCGGATGAATAAACAAGCACATCAGCATCTTTCAAATTTTCAGGTGAATGTCCTTCATAAACTTTAATGCCGAGTTCCTGAAGCCTGTTTGTTACTTCAGAATAACTTTTATCCGAACCCGTGATTTCAAATCCCTGGTTGAGAAGAATTTCAGCGATGCCGCTCATACCTATTCCGCCGATGCCGACGAAGTGAACTTTTTTAATATTTTTAAACATTGTTTCTCATTTCTTAATATTGTTCTGCAAGCATTAAAGCGCGTTGGGCAATTTCTTCCGCAGCGTTTGGTCTTCCCATTGCTTTTGCGTTTGCCCGTAGTTTATTAAGTTCGTTATTATTTTTAATTAGAATTAGAATTTCATGTGCGAATTCTTCTTCGATATTTTTTTCTTCCAAAAGAATTGCTGCACCCTCATCAACTAAAGCTTTTGCATTAAAGTATTGATGATTTTCCGCAACATTTGGCGATGGGACCAAAATAGATGCTACTCCATAGGAAGTGATTTCTGCAATTGTTGTTGCGCCTGCGCGCGACAGAAGAGCATCACAAGCAGAGTAAACAAGCTGCATATCTTCTACAAAAGCCATTACTTTACAATCGGCGTTTTGCAAATTTTTATATTGTTCATAATACAGATGCCCTGTCTGCCAAATAATCTGTAGACCATTCTCAAGCAGTAACGCCAATTCTTGCCCCATCATCTGATTTAATTTCTTCGCACCTAAACTCCCTCCTAAGAGAAGAAGAGTCCTTTTATCCGCTGAAAGTTGAAGTTTTTCTAAAGCTTGTTCCTTATTAATAAGCACATTTAGATTTCGGACAGGATTTCCTGTTACAAAAAGGATTTTATTTTTCTTAAAATATTTTTTTGAGCTTTCGTAACTCACATGAATTTCCTGTGCGTATTTTTCAAGCAAACGAGTTGTAATGCCGGGAAAACTATTTTGTTCAAGTAAAATTACTTTCGCACCTAAAAGATTTGCAGCAAAAATTGCCGGACCAGCAACATACCCGCCGGATCCAATGGCTACTTTTGGTTTAAACTTCATACAATAAAATATTGATTGAAAAACGCTCACCAATAGTTTGACGGGAAAGAGAAAATTTTCGACTGTAAATTTTCTTGCGAAACCCTTTATCCAGATCGGTTTGAACTGAAAACCGAGTTTCGGAACAACTCTTCCTTCAATTTTTGATCTCGTTCCTATGAACAAGAATTCGGCTTCAGGTTTCAGCAAACGAATTTTTTCCGCAACTGCTACCGCCGGAAATAGATGTCCCCCGGTTCCACCGCCGGCAAACAGGAAACGATATGGGGATGTCGTTTTCAAGCTGTTACCGCTGCCTCTTGTTCAATCTTTTGTTTCGCGCTTGTTAACCCGATGTTTATTAATATTCCGACTGATGCGCATAAAATTGTCATGGAAGTACCTCCATAACTAAGAAACGGTAAAGGTAGTCCGGTTGTTGGAAGTAATCCGGTGGCAACAGATGCATTAATAAAAGCAGATGCTATAAAAGAAAAGGAAATTGCAAATCCTAAATACTGACCAAAAAGATCCTTTGCATTTTTCGCAATAACAATTCCAATAAAAAATAAACTTAAATAAATAAGCAGCATAACCACCACACCGACAAAGCCTGTCTCCTCTCCAAGAATAGCGAAAATAAAATCACCATAAGCTTCGGGGAGAAATAAATTCCTTTGATTACTATGTCCAAACCCAACTCCGATCCAATGCCCGGTTGCCAATCCAACGATAGCTTGCCTAACCTGATCATTGATAGCACCACCATCCTGCAAGCTTGAAAAAAACGTGAGAATTCGTTCACGTGAATGCCGGAAGAGCATAGCTGTCATCGCAACGAGAGAGCCTGCAATGAAAACTGAGGCAAATAAGTGTTTTAGTTTCGCTCCACCGATAAACAAGATAAGAAAACTGATGAACAATAAAATTAATCCGCTGCTAATATTTGGTTGAATAAAAATTAATACTGCAATGCCAAAAATCCAGATGAGCGCATAACGCAACCCCCCCTTAAATATTTTTATATTTTCCCCTTTTTCTTCAAGCAAAGCAGCCAGGTGAATAAAAAGAGCGATTTTTGCAATCTCGGATGTTTGAAAACTTACAAATCCTAAATCTAACCAACGGTGTGCCCCTTTTATTTTTGTTGAGACGAAGAGGGTAATGATAAGCAATGCCACAACTCCGAAGAGAATCATCTTTGAATATTTTTTATAATTTTCGTATGGAACAAAGGCAATAATCATCATTAAAATAATTCCGCCAAAAGCTTTAAATAGGTGATTATTGAACATATGGAACTGATCCGCAAACTTGTAACCGCTGTATGTGCTGCTGGCGCTCATCACCAGGTACAATCCAAAAAGAATTAAGAAAAAAGAACCGAGAAATAATAAGACGGGCAGACGTTTCATTTTTGTAATTCTCCTACTGCTTGCTTAAAAACTCTACCGCGATGTTCGTAATTTTCAAACATATCAAAACTGGCGCAGGCTGGCGAAAGAAGAACGATGTCTCCTTCTCTCGTATCCTGATTTGCAGCTTTTACACACTCTTCCATTGAATCTTTAATCTCAACTTTAACGGTTGTATGGAAATATTTAAATACCCTTTCTGCGGAGGAACCGATGGCATATATCTTTTTAACTTTCTTTTTCACTAGTTCTTTAATCTGGTCATAGTCATTCCCCTTGTCTTGTCCTCCAAGGATAAGAAACAGAGGTTGGTCAAAACTTTTTAAAGCGTACCAAACAGCATCAACATTCGTCGCTTTTGAATCATTGATATACTTAACTCCATTAATGTCTTCAACTAACTCTAATCTATGTTCTACTCCCTGAAAAGAGCGAAGTCCTTCAATAATTTTTTCTTGAGGAAGACCGATACAATTTGCCGCAATTATCACAGCCATAGCATTCGCGCGGTTATGATCCCCGGGCAAAGAAATTTCGTTCACGTTGCAGCTAAAAAAGGTTTTCCCGTGATCCATGTAAATTATTTCCCCGCCGGAAACAAAAGCGCCGTTTTGTAATTCTTTCGTCAGCGAAAAATTTTTTATTTCTGCATTTGTTTCGAATGAGTATTTCTTAAGAATTTCATCATCGGCATTTTTAATAAATATTTGTTCACCGGTTTGATGTTTGCAAATAGAAAACTTTGCCTGTGCATAATTTTCAAGACTATTGTCGTATCTGTTCATGTGATCAGGAGTAATGTTCAAAATGATAGAAATAAATGAATTGAAGTTCTCCGTGAAATCAAGCTGAAAGCTTGATACTTCAAGAGAAACGAACTCATTTTCTTTCACATCCAAAACGATTTCAGAAAATGCGGAACCAATATTTCCGGCGGCATAGGATTTTTTACCGCTCAGATTGATGACATGATCCATCAATGAGGTAGTTGTAGTTTTACCGTTAGTGCCTGTAATTGCAATTATTTTCCCTATGCAAAAACGGGATGCGAATTCAAGCTCACTAATAATTGGAATATTTTTTTCTTTTGCCTGAAGAACAATTTTAGATGAAGACGGAACACCCGGACTAATAATTATAAAATCGCAATCAAAAACTTTATCAGAGTGTTGACCCGCTTCATAAGGAATCCCGGCAGCTTCTAATTCAGCTAAAGACTTTTCAATTTTCTTTTCATCTGCAAAATCACTTACAAAAGGAGAGCCGCCAAGCTTTTTAACGAGAATTGCCGCACCCCTGCCGCTTCTTTCAGCACCGAGAATCGTTATTTTTTTGTTTTGCAAATCCATAGTTATCTAATTTTAAATGAAGCTAAACTGATGATTGCCAAAATTATTGCAATGATATAAAAACGCATTACAATTTTCGGTTCAGGCCATCCCAGCATTTCAAAATGGTGATGAATAGGCGCCATCTTAAAAACTCTTCTTCCAGCACCATATTTCTTTTTTGTGTATTTGAAATAAACGCGCTGAATAATTACCGAAACAGTTTCGATAAAAAAGATTCCGCCGAGAATCGGCAGGAGAAATTCTTTTTTTATCAGAACTACCAATATTCCCAAGGCGCCACCAAGAGCCAGGGAGCCGGTATCCCCCATAAATACTTGCGCCGGATAAAAATTATACCAAAGAAATCCAAGTGAAGCACCTATGACCGCCGCGATAAAAACCGTAAGTTCACCGGAGCCGCGTAAATACATAATGTTTAAGTAATCGGCATACCTTACGTTTCCACTAACATAACTGATTATTGCCAGCGCAATCATCACTATCATGATATTTCCTATCGCCAACCCGTCGAGCCCATCGGTTAGATTTACGGCATTTGAAGTTGCGGTGACAATAAATATAACAACAGGAATATAGAAAAAAGAGAAATCGAAATTCATGTCTTTTAAAAATGGAATTGTGGTGAGCGTGCTTTTCCCGGCAAATTCGGGTGAATACCAGATAACGATACCAACGACAAGACCAATGATCACTTGTCCAAGAAGTTTATAGCGTGCAATTAAACCGTTGGGTAGTTTTTTTACAACTTTGAGATAATCATCTAGAAATCCAACTAAACTTAACCAGACTGTTCCTGCCAACACTAAAATGATATATACACTTTTAATATCGCTCCAAAGTAAAACAGGTATTACGATTGAAGAAATAATTATTAATCCACCCATAGTCGGCGTACCGGCTTTTGACCAATGATTCTTGGGTCCATCGGCTTTTTTTGCCTCACCGATTTGATTTTTTTGAAGCAGTCTAATTATCCTTGGTGCAAAGAGCAATGAAATCAATAATGCTGAAATAGCGGCTAACGCACTGCGGAATGTCAAGAATCTGAAGACATCAAACCCTGGCGGATTAAACGTTTTATTAATATATTCAAGAAAATAGTAAAGCATTATTTTCCCAACTTGCATTCTAATTGATGAACAAAATCTTCCATTTTCATCCCCCGCGAACCTTTTACAATTACCACAGCATTTTGGAAGGGATGACCTTCAAGAAATTGCTCTAACTTTTCTCGAGATGCAAAATGCTTACAAATGATCTTTTCATCTTGAAGTTTTTTAGAAAGAAACTTCATCCCTTTTCCCAAAAGATAAACGTCATTGATCTTATTTTTTTTAATGGATGCTGTTAAAAGTTCATGTTCTTTTTTCGAATCAGTCCCAAGTTCAAACATATCGCCAAGTATTGCAATTTTTTTTGGATACAGTGAAATGGATTTCATCGTTTCAAATGCGGCTCTCATTGACTGAGGATTGGCATTATAAGTGTCATCAATCAATAAAACATTTTCAAATATTTTGCTTACAAGCCGCTGTTTTATCGGTTTAATTTTTGCAATTCCGGCAAAGATTTCGTTTTTTGTCAATCCAAGTTTTAATGCAACAGCAATTGCAGCGATTAAATTTTTCGCATTATGTTCCCCCAATAAAGGAGAAACACACTCAATCGTCGTTTTTTTGTTATGAATTCGAAGAATAATTCTTCCATCTTTAGTGCAGCCTTTCATTGACGCTTGAACATCAGCTCCATTATCAAAACCAAATGAAATATTTCTATATTTCGTTGTCAACGAGTTCAAGCGTGAATCGTCAAAGTTAATAAAGACCAACCCTTTATTCTTTTTTGTTTCATCGAATAAAGATATTTTTTCTTTCCTTACTCCTTGAAGATCTTTCAAATATTCTAAATGTGAAGCGCCGATGTTTGTTATCAATGCGAAGTTGGGTTGAAGAATTTTTGCTGAATAGGCGATTTCTCCAAAATGGTTTGTACCGGTTTCGGCAATAAGTATTTGATGCTGAGAGCTGCAAGAAAAAATAGTCAGCGGTACGCCGATATGATTATTGTTATTGCCAACCGTTGCCTGGACTTTAAATCGTTCGGCGAGTAATACTGAAAGCATTTCTTTTGTTGTCGTTTTACCGTTACTTCCGGTGATTCCTATAACTTTTGCCGACAATTTGTTACGCCAGACATTCGCTAAATCACCTAATGCATAAACAGTATTCTCGACCGTTACAATTGTTCCCTCACTGTTCTCATATTTTTTCAATTCACCTTCATTAATGACAACCGCGTTTGCGCCCTTTGCCAACGCCTCATCAACAAAATCATGCCCGTTAAATTTTTCACCTTTGATTGCTACAAAGATTGAGTTTGGTTGTACTTTTCTTGAATCTATGGTAACGTGTGCAGCAGATTTATACCCATCCGGGCAATAAATTGATGCCGTAGGCAAGTTGAATAAATCATTTAGCGTTATAATTATTTTTTTCATTGCTTTTCTTAACTACCCGCCAAATATTTTTCAGCAACTTCTTTATCAGAGAAATGGGATTTAACACCTTGAATTATTTGGTAATTTTCATGTCCCTTTCCTGCAATCAGCACGACAGAAGAATCATCACTCCCGGTAATTGCTTTTTTAATGGCTTCTTCCCTATTCAAAATGATTTCGTAATTGGTTTTTGAGATCCCTTTTTCGATATCAGCAATAATCATCCTTGGATTTTCATTGCGCGGATTATCGTTTGTAATAATTACGAAGTCACTCAGCTCTGTTGCAATTCTTCCCATTTCCGGACGCTTAGTTACGTCACGATTTCCACCGCATCCGAAAACCGTAACCAATTTATTTTCTGCCGAGATTACTTTTCTCAAATTACTAATCGCTTTTTCTAAGCTGTCTGCGGTGTGTGAATAATCAATAACCGCTTTTTTAGATTTCCCCGAAACAATCTCAAACCTTCCCGGAACAAGCGGAATAGTTTTAATTCCTTCAAGAATTTGTTCAACAGCTATACCTCCGACAAAAGCGGCAGCAAATGCCGAAGCTGCATTGTAAGCGTTAAATTCACCTATCAGCGGAGTTTCAACTTTGTATTCTTCCCCGTGATTAAATAATGAAAAACGGGTTCCCGTTAGATTGAATGATATATTTGAAACTCTAAAATCTGCATTTTCATTTTTGCCGTAAGTTAAAATTTTTGCTTTGCAGTTTTTAACTAAATCTAAATAATTGATGTCGTCACAATTAACTACTGCGAATGAATGCCCTGAGAGACCATCAAATAGTTTTTTCTTTGCATCCAGATAATTTTCAAATGTCTTGTGGAAGTCAAGATGATCCGAAGTAATATTTGAAAAGATTGCAACATTAAAAGGAATTCCATAAACCCGCTCAAGCGCCAGTGAGTGAGAGGAGGTCTCCATTACTACAGAATCACATTTTTCTGCAACCATCGAAAAAAACAATTCGTGCAAATCGGAAGATTCCGGTGTGGTCATGCTCGATTCAATTATTTTCTTGCCGATAACATTTATAATAGTGCCGAGAAGCCCTGTTTTCTTTCCAGCTTTTTCTAAAATATTTTTAAGGAGAAATGTTGTAGTCGTTTTCCCGTTCGTTCCGGTAACGGCATAAGAAAATAGTTTCGAAGCAGCTTCTTTGTAAAATGCTTTTGAAATTTCCGCCAAAGCTTTTCGTGAATTAGGAACGAGAATCCTTGCGATCTTTTTTAGATGAAAATAGTGTTCCGGAATTGAGTTAGTATCTTCTATTACGACCGCAATCGCTCCCTTATTAATCGCATCAGCAATGAATTTGTGTCCGTCGTTCGTAAAACCTTTGATTGCAACGAAAATCGAGTTGACTTTAACACGACGGGAATCGTAAAAAATGCCGCTGACATCCTTCCGCTGCACCTCGCCGGTAACTTGAATTGTATGGACGTTATTTAGAAGTTGAGTTAATTCCATTAGTTAAGCGAAATTCCGTTTGTTTCATCTTGTGCTGTAAGTTTACAGAACATTCCTTTTTTAATTGATGTTCCTGCAAGAATACTTTGAGAAATAATTCTTCCACTTCCGGTGATTTCACATTTCATTCTAAACATAGAGAGAATTCTAATTGCTTCACGAAGTGACTTTCCTTCTAAGTTAGGCATAATTTTTTTTGAAAAATCAAATCCCTCAACCTCTTGTTGAGACTGCCTTGAGTCAGCAAAGATTAATCCTGCTTTTGGGGAGCGATTAAGCGCATCGTAAGAAAAAATTGTTTCATCTTTTTTTTCATCATGTTTATTTTTCAATCCCGGATTTAATGAAATAATTTTTGTGGCTATTTCTTTAAAAACCGGAGCGGCAACATCACCGCCGTAATAACTGTTTTGTTTGGGAGCGTTTACTAAAATATAAATCAGATATTTTGGGTTGTCTGCCGGGAAAAATCCGATAAATGAAGAATTATATTTTTGTGTTGAATATCTTCCTCCAATTAATTGTCTTGATGTGCCTGTCTTTCCGCCGGCAGTACAGAAGGAAAGTTTGGCTTTTTTCCCCGTACCCTCTTCGATGGCAGAAACAAAAAATTCACGCATTAATCGGGAAGTTTCATTTTTAAGCACCTGCCTTACAAACTTCGGTTTAAAAGAGTTAATTGTTTCACCATCATTTGTTGTAATTTTATCAACCAACTGCGGCTGAAATAATTTTCCTCCATTAATTATAGCAGCATAGGCTGTAGTTAATTGAATGGGAGTAACGGCTACTTCGTAGCCAAACGAAATGGATGATTTAGTGTAATCAGACCAACTGTCCGGATTCTTCAAATTTCCTTTTGCTTCTCCCGGCAAAGGAATATCAGTATAATTTCCAATCCCGAAATCTCGTAAATAAAGATAAAATGATCTTGGGTCAATCCGTTGTGAAAGCTTCGACATCCCAATATTACTTGAATGCACAAACACATCCTTCACTGACATCCATCCGGAATTATGCGAATCTTTAATAGTGATATTTTTAAATTTATAACTTCCGTTTTCTCCAAAGACTTTATCTTCGGGTGAGCATGTTTTTTTATCTAAAAATGCTGCCATTGAAATTGCTTTGAAAGTTGAACCGGGTTCATACATATCAGCAATGACCTTATCCCGTTTAACTGAATCTCCGGCGGTGTTATAAAAATTGAGATTGTAATCATCACTACTTGCCAATGCGAGTATTTTCCCGCTTGCCGGATCCATTATAATCCCGATAGCATTTTCTGCCATGTTTTCAATTGCAGCTTTTTTTAACGCGCTTTCTAAAATTACTTGATATGATTTATCTATGGTTAAATAAATTGAATTACCGGGAGCAGGCGGAATGACAGATTCTTCTAAGACAGTTATCATTTCACCGCGCGCGTCTTTCAAAATGATGCGGCTTCCGTCAACACCTTTTAATTGATCGTTAAAATACTTTTCAATTCCGTCGGCGCCAGAGAATGAGGCGTTTACATATCCTAAAATGTGCGATGCAAAATTGTCATACTGGTAAACCCTCGAAGGGTCTTCCTCAAATTTCAATCCATTAATTCTTGCTTTCTTTAAAGCTAAAGCTTTTTCTGAACTGACTTTTTTTGCAATGCAAACATTTCTTCTTTTAGCAGTCTTCATCATGTCAAGATAGTGTTCGGAAGAATACCCAAGGAGACCCGAAAACAACTCAGCAATTTCCAGTTTGTCATTTTTTCTTGCTGACTTTACATCAACAAAAAAAGAAACTTCATTTTTATTGAATGAGAGCACAAGCCCGTTGCAATCATAAATTAAACCGCGTTGTGCAAGAATTGTTTGAACTCCCTTGTTTTGGATTTCGGCATATGCCCCATATTCAACATTATGTAAAATTTGGATGTTGTACAGCCTAAACACAAGTGTGAGAAAACCTAAAAAAACAAAAATGACGACAAACAGCAATCTATTATTGTTCATTCAGGGGTCTCTCCGGATCCTACAAAATTTTGTAAATCGCTAGTTGAGATGGAAACAGAATAAAACGGAACTCTTCTTTCGAGCTGCAATTCCGCGACAGCAATCGGGACTATCCTTTCTTCTGAACTTAAGAATTGGGCATCTGCAAAGAGTTTTGTTTTTTGATTTTGCAGCTGTTTTATTTGTTCATTAGTTATTACTGCTTCTTTTTTCATTGAGTCAATACGAAGTTTTAATCCCACATACCCAAGAAGCAGTAAAATTGCTGTCACAAACGTAATGATTACATTAAGTAATTGATGGTCATGCTTACCGTTCATTTTTTTTCTGCCGCCCTTAATTTTGCGCTTCTTGCTCTGTTGTTCAATAATATTTCATCTTCGGTTGGCAGTATTGGCTTTTTCATAAGAAACTTTAATCTACTTACCTTACTGCAGGTGCAGACCGGGAAATCAGGCGGACAAATGCATGAGGATTCTTCAAATTTGAAAAAGTCTTTAACAATTCTGTCTTCTAATGAATGATACGTTAAAATGACGATGCGGCCTCCGGGTAAAAGAAGATCAACTGCTTTAGAAAGAAAAGTTTTTAACGCGGTCAACTCATCGTTTACATAAATTCGTAATGCTTGAAAAATTCGTGCAAGTGTTTTCACAACGAAATATTGCGGCGTCAATTGTTCAATTATTTCAACAAGATCTGAAGAAGTTTGAAATTTCTTGAAGCCTCTTTGTTCAATAATTGATTTCGCTATTTTCCTTGAATTTTTCTCTTCACCATACTTATAAAATATTTCAGTGAGTTCCTCTTCTTCAAATGTGTTGAGTACATCAGCAGCGCTGATCGCTAAATTTTTATTCATGCGTAAATCCAGCGGAGCTTCCGAACGAAACGTAAATCCCTTTTCAACATTATCTAACTGATATGAAGAAACACCGAGGTCTGCAAAAATTCCATCGAATCCGTCAATCATTTCTAATTTTGCAACGCTGTCGATCTGAGTAAAATTAAAATTATATATTTTCATACGCTCTTCATTCACAAATTCTTTTTGGCAATAGCTGAAAGCGGTTTCATCCACATCTGTGGCGGCTAAAAGGGCATCATCGTTTAAATGTTGTAAGAACGCTTCCGAGTGCCCGCCAAAACCCAGTGTTCCGTCAAAATATTTCCCGGACTTATTGCTGATAAGCAAACTGACGGATTCATTCAATAAAACCGGTTGATGCAATTGTTCGGTCATTCCATTCTCATAACTTGGGATGCAATTTGTTCAAAGGTTTCGGGAGAGCTTGAAATATATCCATCATAGGTTTCGGGCGCCCACAGCTCGATTTTTTTAAGTATCCCAATTATTTTAACCTCATTCTTTATTCCGGCATACTCCAAAAGCAACTGCGGGATTAAAATCCTTGATTGAGCATCCATCGTATCCTCATGTGCATTCTGTAACATCATGCGGAGCAGTCTTGCTTCTTTTGGATCGAAGAAGTTTAATTTTAAAAGTTTTTCTTCTATCAACTTCCATTGATCTTTAGGATAGACTTCGATACACTTATCAATTCCTAATGTCATTACAAAAGAATTATCAGCGTCTTGCGCCACATTTTTTCGTAAACGTGCAGGGAGACTTAATCTTCCTTTGCTATCTATTGAATGTAAAAACTGACCTTTGAACAACTTACTCTTCCTTACATAATTGGATTTTTAAACCACTTTCTCCCACTACCTCCCAAAATAAGTGATTTTTTTCGGCAAAGTCAAGGAAAATCTTTTAAAATGGTGAAGTTTTTTTTCTGATAACTTATTTATTTTTATGTAGTTAGGAAGATTTTTAAGGGGTAACTTATTGTAAACAATGAGGATAAAGAAATTGAATTAAAGTGGGTTATTAAAAGAAATGAAAAATAGGAATTTTTCCCCACCATTTTTATTCAAACCGTTGGAGCACAGAAATATAAAATCCATCAAATCCATCCACAGCCGGAGAAATTTTTCTTTCTTCGATTAGTTTGAACTTTTGACGGTTGCTTTCAGACGAAAAAAATCGTTCAATTTGTCCCTCATTTTCCGAAGGAAGAATTGAGCAAGTTGAATAAACAATTTTCCCGTTGGGTTTTACCATTGTCGAATAACTTTCCAATATTTTTTGCTGAAGAGATTTTAATTCTTCAATCCGTTCGTTCGTTAGTTTCCATTTTGCATCGGGATTACGGCGCAATACTCCCAAGCCGGAACAAGGAACATCAAGTAACACGCGGTCAGCGCTATCCGCAAGACGTTTTATCACTTTGGAAGAAGTGATTGTTCGTGTTTCAATAATGCTTATCCCGTTTCTATTTGCACGTTTTTTTAATTCATTCAATTTCCACTCTTCCGTATCGAGTGCGAGAACTTTGCCTTTATTTTGCATCAGCGCTGCAATGTGAAGTGATTTACCTCCCGCTCCGGCACATGCATCAACTACACGCATCCCTGGTTTTACATCTAAATAATTTGCAACAAGCTGAGATGATGCGTCCTGGAGTTCAAAGTATCCTTCTTTAAAATAGGGAGTTTGAAAAAGATTTTGCCGCTGTTCAACAAGCAATGCATCCTTCGTAAAATCAAGAGGAAAGGTTTGTATCCCGATCTCTAAAAATTTTTCTATCAGCTGTTCTTTAGAAATTTTTAAAGTATTAGCACGAAGAATAACCGGAGCTTCTTTATTTAACGCGGCAATTTCAGAATCCCATTTGTTTCCTAATTCCTTTTCGCCCAACTCATCAAGCCAATCGGGAATTGATTCTTTAATTTTTCTTTCATTCAGTCTGCTGTTCTTTTCAATCGATATTTTATCTTTATCGATCGAAGAAAATTCATCCCACAGTGGTAGAGGAATATTTTTCCAGAGAAGGTAACCGGCAAAAAGTTTCCAGAGATAATCACTGTTTTCTTCAGCATTAATACGCATCATCTCATTTAACATACGCCAATAGCGGACGATTGTATAGGTTGTTTCGGCAATAAATTTTCTGTCCCGGCTTCCCCATTTTTTATTGGATTTTAACGATTGCTCAATTGCTTTATCCGCAAATTTTTTCTTAAAAAATATTTGGTCGAGGTTGAATAGAATTCCTTCACAAATATTTCGATGTAATTTTATCATTTATCTTTCTTCTCTTCAAAACTGTTTTAGAACTTTCCACTTGATACTTTCTACTTCTTCCGCCTTACCGCTTTACCTTCTTTTCTCCCGTTTGGAATAAGCAGGAATTTTTTTATAGATTTACTTTGTAATTTAATTAAAAAAATCTGTCGTTTTATGTTTCAAAGTACTACAAAAAAATTAAAAGACTTGTTCGGGATATTAACGTCCGATATTGCCGCGAAAGAAATTAGGCAACTGATAACCAAAGATGCCGCCGGTTATCTTACATTCTATTCAAAGTACGCGGAAGAAGTTTCCTCTAAAAGGAACCCCATGCGATATTTAAAATTAGCAAAAAATCTTTTCATCGCATTTCTCTTAAAATTAAATCCCGCAAGGCGATTCATCTATTTCGTTCTTCTTTTTCTTTTTTTCTGGGGATGGCAAAACGATATTTGGTTTTATGTGCTTACCGGTTTTGTCGGAATTAATATCCTCTTAGCATTTGAATTAGCTGACAAACTCATCATGCGGAACGAATTGGAAGTCGCTCGCGACGTTCAAATAAATGCTTTGCCGAAAGAACCACCACAAAATGATTTTTATGATATTGACTTTTTTTACGAAACCGCTCAGGAAGTAGGAGGTGATTATCTCGATTTTTCATGCGACCCGACCGATAACAAACTGAAACATATAATCATCGGTGATGTTTCCGGCAAGGGACTCGGAGCCGCGTTGTATATGCTTCAAATAAAGGCGGCGTTCCATCTTCTTGGGAATTTTTTCCAATCACCTACCGAGATTCTTTCTCAATTAAACTGTGAACTTTACAAAAAAATAAAAGTTGGGAATTTTTTTACTGCATCAATTCTTTCTCTTAATGAAGAAGGGAATTTCAAATTTGCCCGCGCCGGACATTTGCCCCTTTACAAATACACCCGTGCTTCGCACAGTTTTGAATTTTTCCAGCCAAAGGGAATCGGGATTGGATTATCGAATCAATCTATTTTTAATGAGAATCTTGAAGAAATTTTTATAGAAGCAAAAAGCGAAGATGTTTTTGTTCTTTTTACAGACGGACTTACAGAAAGCAGAAATTCTTTTGAAAGAGAATTTGGTGAAGAGAAATTAAAAAACGTCATCACCAAATACTCGCACCTTTCAAGCAAAGAGATCAAAGACGGTATCCTAAAAGAGTTGAAAAGATTCATCGGTGAAAACAGCATTTTTGATGACGCTACGGTTATTGTTTTGAAGAGGAAATAAGTTTCAGCGCAGTATTAATGCCTATCTTTTTATTGTAATCTTTTTGACCAAACTTCACTAAGTTTTTTCATAATCTTCTTTTCCGAAAAGAAATTATTTTATAAATCAGAGGTAGAAAAAAGATAATATAGATGTATGATATAAATATTCCCCCTGCAATACTAATACTTAAATTTTTCCAAAATGTTGCTCGCTCACTAAGAATAAAAGGAAGCAATGCAGCAAAGGTTGTTAACGTAGTAGATGTTAGTGCGCGAAGACGAGTCTTTGTCGCATTTATTAATTCTTCTATGTTGGTTAAAGCATTCTGTGAGAGATAACTTACTAAAACTATTGAATTCGAAACCGACAAACCAACCAATAGTAACATACCTGCATAAGCTCCCCGTTCTATATTATTATCTGTTAACCAGAAAAGAAAAATAGCTCCAATAATTGCGTAAGGTACAGCGGTAATTATTATTAATGGTTTTTTAAAAGATTCAAAAAATCCCGCGGTTACTATAAAAATCACAAACAATGAAGCTCCTAATACTTTCCAAATATCAATCTCATCTTTCTCGGCAAAGCGGAACGAATAATCGGATTGCTTCAGCGAATAACCTTCCGGGACTTTAATAGATGCAACAGTGGATTCCAAAAAATTATTACCGTATTTATAAGGACCTTTAAACTCAAAACTGACATAACGGACATATTGTTGATCAACCCTGTTGATTGAAGAAAGAACTTTCCTTTCTTCAAATGTGATCAGATCACTTACTTTAAACTTCTCTTTTCCATTTTCATTTACAATTAGATTTTTAAGTTCATCCAATTGTATGTTATCATAATTAGAAAATTTTACACGATAGTTTACTGATTCATTTAAAATTTTAAAGCGACTGTAACTCATGTTCCCGCTTGTATTCTTGGCAATAATATTGAAAAGTTCTTGAACTGTAATCCCATAAGCAGATAAACGGCTCCGGTCGATCTTTCCAACTATTTCAAATGTTTCAGATGACCAATAAAAATCGGATTTATCGATATCCACATTGTCAACTCGTGGATTTCTTTTTACAATATCCCGGAATGTTTCTGCAATTGACCTGACTTTTTCAAAGTTAAATCCTTTCACTTCAACATTAAAATTACTGGATGCCCCGCCTCCGGCATTTGAAAAACCGGGACCAAATCCATAAACATAAGAATCAACTCCGCCAAGACGTGTTGCGTAAGCGGTAATATAATTTTTTAGCGTATAGGGAAAAGCTGAATTCGATTGTTCCGGTGTAAACTCAACCCTAAGAGAAGCAGATTCTTCATCTATTACATTGGCAATAAGAGTTTTGAAGTTTTTCTTATAAGCTGATATTTCATTCTCCAAATCACCGCATAATTTATTTATTCTTTCAATTCTATTCCCATTCGGTAAGTCAAGCCGGACATAGATGTAAGTCTCTGCGCCATAATTCCAAAGCTCTCCCCGGGAAACATGATTAAAGAACAAATTTAGCGCCCCTCCAAACGCATAATTTATATATGGCTTTACATCCTGATATGTCTCGCTATCAAAGACTGAGTTGTAAGCATCACCGATGATTGGAGTTTCAATTCTAGTTGGGAGAAGCCAGACAGGAAAACCAATGACTAATAAAAGGAAAGCAACACTCACTTTTTTTCTTTTAATAATCTGAGATACAATAATTCGATAAACTTTATATAGGATACTTTCACTCTTTATATCTTTTACTTTTCTTCTGCTCACATGAAATGTCTTAAGATATAAGAGTGGCACAACAGTAAAGGAAACTACTAAAGACGCTAAAAGTGTAAAACCAATCCCCAAAGCAAACTGTTGGAAATAAAGTTTAAGTTCCCCGGTAAGAAATAGTAAAGGAATAAAAACAGCAACAATGGTAATTGTTGATGTAAATAACGGGAAGAATATCTCTTTGATAAGCACAGTTAAATGTTTTTCACCGCGTCCGTCATAATGTTTATCAAGATAATCCAGAACAACAATTGAGTTATCAACTATAAATCCAAAGCCAAGAACAAAACATGAGAATGTAATAATGTTAAGAGTTAATCCAAACAAATAGAATAATGAAAAAGCTGCGAGTAAAGAAAAAATAATTGAACTAAGAATAATAAACGGATAACGTATATTTCTAAAAAGTAAAAGTATTACAAAAAATATTATAATGAATGAGAAGAGCCCGTCGCGGTACAACTCATCAAGATCTTTGTAAATATCTTCGCTTCTATCAATCTCTTTTATGATGATATAATCCGGGGGGAATTCTTTCGATAAATCTCTTAATCTTTTATCTACTTCTTTTGCAACACTTAAAGTATTAGCGCCAAGTTCTTTATTGATTATTAGTGTAATGGATTCTTTTCCATTAATTCTATAATATGAGAGTTGCTCTTCATAATCATCAATAATCTTAGCAATATCCCGGATGCGGATTGCGTTTCCATCCGGCAAAATCTTAACAACCTGATCACCGATGCGGGACGGATTAATCACTTCATTATTTATCTTTACAAATATTTGGTTGTTATTTCTTTCAAGTTTTCCTGCCGAGAGAATTTTTTCCGTTTCGGAAATTGCATTGTTGATCTCCTCATTAAGTATTCCAAGTGATTTAGCTTTACCATAATCAATGATAATCTCTATCAATCTATCGGAACCGCCTCTTACATCAACATCAGAAACACCATCAACATTTTTAAGACGCATTACTACATTATCCAGCAGATACTTGCGTACGTCGTTAGATGACCGGTTAGAGGAGATAGAATAGGTTAGAAACCCTTGTAAGTTTTTAAGATCTTCAGGTATGTATGGTGAAACCCTTGGAGAAGAAACACCAACCGGTAAAGCATACTTAATGGAAGAAAGTTTTTCATTTATCTCAACACGGGCAAATTCGATGTCAACTGAAGGATGGAATTCTAAAGATATCCGGGCGGATCCTTCAGATGAAGTTGATGATATTTTTTTTACTCCTTGAATTGTTGCAAGCTCCGCTTCGATGGGAGAGGTAAGATGCGCTTCAACCGCTTCAGGGGAAACACCTGTCCAGGAAACTGAAACAGATAAGCGTGGAAATTCTACATGAGGACTTAACTCAACCGGAAGATTAAGAACAGAAACAATTCCAACAACAACTACGCTTAAAAAGAACATAGCGGTTGTAACCGGTCTTGTTAGAAATATGTAAAAGATTTTTTTCAAAATGATATAATTATTTGAACGCAGATGATACGATCAATTTGACAAAAGACTCGAGATGAAAGATCAAAACCGTATCAGCAACCGATAATGGATTATTTTATTACTCTCACCTTTGCATCATGCGCTAACGTATATTGTCCTTCAACAATAACATTTTCACGGGGTTCGAGTCCTTCTGTTACTTCAATAAATTCATCATTCTGTTCACCGATCTGGATGTATTTCCATTTTGCAAGATCGCCTTCAACAACAAAAACAAGAGGACGTTTATCTCTTACAAGCAATGCTTCCTTAGGGATGAGAATTCTACTTTGCAGATTATTTGACTCGATGAATACTTTAACAAACATACCTGGTTTTAATTTGTTTGAACCGTTCTGTATTTGAATAGTTACTTTACAAGTTTTAGTTTCTTTATCGATGTAAGGACTTACATTAACTACACGTCCGCTAAAAGTTTCTCCGGTTATAGAAGGAATTTCTATCTTCGCAACATTACCTACCTTTATTTTCGTTATATCGTTTTCCAAAACTCCCACATCAATTCTAAGCGAAGAAGAGTTGAACAGTTTACAAAGTTTTTGCCCCGCATTAATTCGCTGTCCTTTCACCAAATCAAAATCACCTACAGTTCCGTTGAACGGTGCTGATATCTTTGAGTACTCATAATTAAGTTTTGCTCTTTTGTAAGCATTGATAGCAGTTGTTAACCCGCTTTTATTTTGAATTATCTCTTCCCTTTTAGCTCCTGTAAAGATCAACTTCATATCTAACTCATCCTTAAGCGCGTTATATTTTAGTTCATTAATCCTTCCTTCATTGAATTCTTTATCAAGCTTTTGGATACGTTCAGTTATTTCCCGCGCTTTTGGATTATTAGTTGTATCTCCCGGAGTTTCCATTGCTAAAAATCCATATTCAACTCTTGAATCGGTAACTTTCACACGGGCATCGTTCAAAGCTAATTCATATTCACGGTCGTCGAGACCAATCAACAGTTCACCTTTTTTAACTTTTTTCCCTTCGAAAATATTGAGCGTAGTTATTACTCCGCTGATATTGGAAGTCAATTCAAGTTCTTCAGTTGCTCTTACTATTCCGTTTGCATTTATGTACAAGAACAGATCGCCCTTTATTACCGGTTTTGTTCGTACGTCAAAAACAATTTCATCTAATTTATCATAGTTTATATTTGCAGTGTCTCCTTCTCTTTGCTTTTCGCTCTTCCCCGGAAGTGCTACCCAAAGCAAAGAAGATATTATTAAAACGACAATAGTAATCGAGACCCATAATTTAATTTTCATATTTATCTCCGTACAACAAAATGATAGGACACAGATCGAACAGATTAAACAGATCGAAACTGATTTTTAAATTTGTTTTCAAATATTTGCCTTTTGATCTGTGGTGTTTTTCCAAAGTTTAACAACAATCCAATTTCTAGCTCTGTTGCTTTTAAATAATTTAATAATTGTGCCTCATGTTCGGCTATAATTCCTTCAGCTGCTTTTAATTCAACAATCACTTTATCTTCTACCATTATATCTGCATAATATTCACCCACTCTTTTCTCTTTATAATAAACATTAATTGGAACTTGTTTTTCGCATTTAATATTCATTGCTTTCAATTCAAGAATCATAGCATTTTCATAAACCTTTTCTAAAAATCCATAACCGAGATAATTATAAACATTATAAAATGCCCTAATAATTTTATCAGTAATATCTTTATGTAAATATTCCATTTTTTATCTGTTAATATCCGTTTGATCCGTTAAATCTGTGTACTATTTTTTTCAAATTTCTTTTTAGAATATCTTTCCATATACGTATATAAAACAGGTATTATCGTCAATGTTAAAAATGTTGAAGAAATCAATCCGCCGACAACCGCAAGTGAAAGAGAAATACGCAATTGCGTTGCGGCGCCTATTCCAATCATCATAGGAATCATTCCAAACATAACGGTAAATGAGTTCATAACAATAGGTCTAAATCGGTCTTTACCGGCAGCTACTATTGCATCATGCACCGAAAGCCCCTCTCTCCTTTTACGAATAATAAATTCAACTTTTACAACCGCATCATTATCGGCAATACCTACAAGAATAATTAAACCCATTAATGAAATAACGCTGATGCTTTCTCCAAAAGCATAAAGAAGTAGGATACCCCCGATAAGTCCCAACGGAACCGAAAATAAAATAATAAAGGGAAAGAGAACGGATTCAAATTCCGAAGCTAGAACCATATACATTAATAATACGGATATTATCAACGCAACATAAAGAGCGGAAAAAGCATTGTTTATTTCTTCGTTTACACCGCCAACTGTTATAATTTCTTCCGGAGATTTTGAAAGATTAGTAATTGTGTGATTAATATTTTTAATCACCTCATCTAATTTTGCATTTTGAAGAGCAGAATAAATGTATAACGTCCTCGATTGATCTTCTCGCCATATTTCGCTGTAATTAAATCCGAATTTATAATCAACTAAATCTTTTATCTGAATTTTCGTATTCCCGTTCTGAATGTAATTCTGAAGAATCGTCTGAATATCATCGCGATTGTTTTCCGGCGTTCGAATATTAATCCCGATTTTCTTATCAAAGTCTGAAAAATACGTTGCGACATTTCCTTTAACCATATTAACGATCTGCGTTGCAACCAGGCTGACACTCACTCCATAAGCCAAACACTTTTCCCGGTTAATGGTAATAGAAAATTCCGGTGTTCCTTTTTCAAACCCTATTCTGGTCTCTTTAATGCCTTCTATCTTTTGGCTGTTTATTTTTTTTAAGATCATTTCAGCTTTGGAAAAAGCTTTATCCAGATCTTTGTTTTTTATTTTTATTGCAATATCATTTTCAGAAGGACTAATTAACATTGAATAAGAGGTCTTTACCTCATTGAATGTATATTTAATTCCCTTCAATTTTTCCAAAATCTTTCTAAGATGGTTCTGCACATCGTAATAGTTTTCATACGAATCTAATTTTATGATAAGATTTGTTTTATTAACCGTAATCTGTTCTTTGTTCATAAAATCAAATTCATTAACTCTCCCGATATTAGAAACAATTGCTTTAACATGAGGAATTGAAAGAATCGAGTTTTCAATTTTGGAAGTAAGAGCCGCATTCCCCTGCAATGAAGTTCCCGAAGTGTAATCAAAATCAAGGATGAACTCATCTTGCGCTCCTTTCGGAATGAATTCTTTTTTCATATCCATTGCGGCAAGAACGGTTATTACAATTAAACCAAGTGTAATAGCAAGTACCGTCTTTTTATTTTCAAGTGACCATTCTAAAAGCAGTTCATATTTTTCAATAAGGTATTCCATAAATTTATCAACCGCTTTAAAAAAATACGCCAATTTCTTATTAAGGTATCCCCCGACCTTTAAATGAATTACAGCGAGAACATAAATGAATGACCTGATACAGACTTTAAAAGGAAAGAGTATCCAGAAGATTAATCTCCTAAAAAGATTTTTTTCTTCGTTCCGTTTTATTATTAAAAATCCTTGGGTAAATTTATCGGGATCATTGATCAATCTAAAACTCTCTCGTGAATCGAGCATCGGTATCAATGTTAATGCGGTTATTATTGATGCCGTAAGCGAAAACGCTATTGCCAAAGATTCATCTCTAAAAAGCTCGCTTACAATTCCACGGACAAATATCAATGGAAGAAATACTGCAATAGTTGTTAAAGTAGAAGCGACTATCGGCATTGCCACTTCTTGCGTTCCTTTTATAACCGCCAGCCTGTTGGAATATCCAAGCTCCCTATAGCGCATATTGTTTTCTATTACGATGATGGCATTATCGAGAAGCATTCCCACGCCTACTGCAATACCGCCGAGAGAAATAATGTTGAAATTGATTTTAAACAGGTAAAGCAGAAGTATCGTTATTACCAATGATGAGGGGATTGTTATTCCAATAATTATAATATGTCTTAGATTAGCAAGAAAGAAGAAGAGAACAATTACCGCTAAGATACCGCCGTAATAAATTTCCTGCTTTACATTTGAAATTGCATTCTCAATAAATCCGGATTGATCCGAAACAACAAGAAGATCATATTCGGGATAGTTTTTTTTGAGTGAAAAGATAGTCTCCCTTACCGATTGAGCAATTGAAACCGTATTTGCTTCCGGTTGTTTATAAA